>DVIS01000033.1 GCA_018711135.1 Candidatus Onthousia faecavium | reverse complement strand
AATTAAAGTTATTAATAATAAAGAACTATTATACGTAGAGCTTAATAATAAAGAAATGTTCATCGTAAAATCACTAGCTGATAATTTATGTAATATGTCTAAAGAAATACTAGTTTTCCTTGCTAACATTAAAGAAGATAACAGTGTAAATATCATTTGTCGTAACTCTATTCCTAGTTTAAATGCTGGATATATTGTTAAAAGTGCTACTGTTAATTATGGAGGTAATGGTGGTGGTAGTGCTACTTTTGCCCAAGGCGGTATTAAAGACAAAAAACATTTAGAAGAGATAAAGAAAGAACTTGAGGACATCTTAAATGCTTAACTACCTTTTAATGAGTGAATCCATTAGTTTAATTAATCATAAAATAGATGAAATAATTGCTAAAGAAAATTTTCAAGATAGTTTAGTTACCACTTATGATCTAGATGAAAAAGATCTTAACGACTTATTAGAAGATGTAGATACTATTTCCTTTCTAACACCTAAAAAAGTTATTGTTGGTAAGAATTTCAAAATATTAGAAAAAGAAGAGGAAGAAAAAATAACAAGGTTAATTAAATATCTAGAAAATCCTCAAGATACAGTTTTACTCATTTTAACAATTTCTAAATTAGATGAAAGAAGAAAGATAACAAAAGAACTATTAAAACATCTTTCACCGTTTAAATTAGAAGAGAGCAGTATAAATATTATTAAAGATAAATTTAAAGACTATAAAATAGATAATAAGACCATTAATCTTTTAGATACATACTATCATGATGATTTAGAGCGTCTAATTAGAGAATGTGATAAACTAAAACTAGCTTTTATTGACGACAAAATTGTTACTTACTCTAAAGCAAGAGAACTTCTTTTGAAACCTAATAATAATCAAGATAACTTAAGCTTTGATCTTGTGAGAGCTATTAGTTTGAAAGATAAAAAACAAGCGATAACAATATATAATGAACTATTAAGTTATAATATCGAAAGTTATGCCATTATGGGACTATTAGAAAGTCAATATCGTCTTTTATACCAAGTAAAAATACTATCTAAAAATAACTTAAATAACTATGATATTGGTAAAATCTTGGATGTTCATCCCTTTAGAGTAAAAAAGACCTTAGAACTTACTAGATACTATAGTCTAAAAGAAATAAGAAAAATCATTAAAGACTTAGCAAAAATAGACTTTAATATAAAAAGTGGAGCTTTAGATAATAGTCTTGTACTAGAATTATTACTTTTAAATATTAAAGATATGTAGTTTTTATTAAGGACAAGAAAGTTTGGGTGTTAAAAATGATTAAAGTAATCGCATTTGATTTAGTAGGCGTATTGGTCAATGAAAAAGATATTGAATTAACTAGTGAAGAGGATAGTTTAGAAAGAATGTTTGGTGATAATATTAATGATTCGGACTATTTAATTGAAGCAAGAAAAATTATTGCAAAAGATTCCATTATTATGAGGATTACTGAAGAACTAATCGGAAAACTATACAAAGTAAAAAATGAAAATTTATTTAAAGATATAAAAGATAAATATCATAATCTTAAAATTATTATTGCCACTAATCATGTTTCTTTTGTAAGAAATTTTATTGGTGAATCATTTGATATTAATTATTTGGATGATGTGTTGATATCAGCTGAGATACATAAAGTTAAGCCACATTTAGATTTTTATGAGCATATATTAAATAAATTTCAGTTAAATCCAGAAGAATTATTGTTTTTAGATGATAATCAAAAAAATATTGATGCCGCTAAAGAATTGGGGATTAATACAATTAAAGTCGTTAAACAAACGGATTTGTTTGACGAAATCTGTGAATTTATTGATGCAAATGGATGGTAGTATGAAAATCATGATAATACAAAATTTCTAAGCATTTCATATAAATTGCCTCATTATTTTTGAGCCTATAGGGGAAACAACACCCAATCTTGATATTGGAAGTCCCTTTAATGAATGACTTTGCAATTGTTTCTTTAAGTGGACAACCTATCAGAAAAAGCAGCAATAATTTTATTTATTGTTGCTACTCAAGCAGACTTTGGGATTGTGTTTTATAGTCCTAAAAATTCTACCTAGTATAATTTAATTTCAGCTAAGGCTATTCTTCTAAAATATAGATGTTCAGAAACTATAGTTGGAGTTGTAAAAGAGATTGGTATCGCTCAGCAAGAAATAAAATCACAAATTTTATAATTTCTATTTTTAAATATTAAAGAATGATTGCTAATTCTTTTTCTTTGTGGTAAAATAAGACCTGCAAATGGGGGAGATATAATGAAAATTGAAGAAAATACACAAAATACAATAAAATTTATGGGTAATGTCGATAATAAAGAAAATCTAATCGAATTATATATTAGAGGCATTAAGAAGAATGGTGGTGATTACCATACATTAAGAGAAAGCTTAAAAACAAACTTTGACCGCTTAGAGTTAAGCAAGATAGAAAAAGTTAATATTGTCATTTTCAATAGTTTAATAGAAGCATATAAAAGTGGAGAAGATATTTATAAATATACTCTTGAACTATGTGAAAAACTTGATGTTACACCTAATAATCTTGTTAAAGTAATAACTGATTTCAATGCTGATGATGAGAGGACAGATTTATCTTATAAATGTACACTTAATGAGATTAAATTTGAAATTGAAAACAAGATGATTCTAGATTATAAAACAAGAAAAGAAAATAGAAATTATGGTATTGCTAAAGCGACAGTTAGATACTTTCTTAGTGTTGCTAAAACACCAGAGGAGTTCTCTGAAATTACTAGTAAATATAATGGTGCTTATTATAAGGCCTTAAAAATTTTAAAACCAAAAGACCATCCTCTATATTTAAGATGCTTAGAACTAAAAAATGCCTTTTTAAAAGATATGGCCAATAAACGAACTAGGGCGTTGATAAGAGGCAGCGAAAATGTCCGTGATAGTATCAAACAAAGAATAGCCTCTATGTCAGATCAAGAAACCATTGCTTTTCTAAAAAAACGTAACAATAACCATGATCTAGCTCTATACTGCAATATGAATGGTTTTAAAACTAATGCTTTAATTTTCTTTTTACAAGCTGATGAAACTTTAGCTGAACAATTAACTTTTGCAGAAGATAAGAAAGCGGTTTACGATCTATATCAAACATATTATGTTAATATTTTAAATGAAATGGGAGAAGAACTTGCTAAGATATATAGATTTAAACTCAAAAGACCTTTAAATGCTTATGACTATGCTGTAAGATATAATCTAGATGTTAAAGACTTAGCTTTTGTTGGTTATTCTCTTAGAGGGGTTAAAAATCTAAATTTGATAAGACAATATGTAGATAGTAACCCTCAACTTTTTGAACCAATAACGCCATCTACAGTTGAGGTTCTTTCGCAAACGAATAAACTTACTTGTGGTGGTACTGCCATTTCTTTTGAAAAAAGTGACTTATATAAAGCGATAGATGAAATTAAAGAACATAGTTATCCATTTAATTTAGGTGTTTTATATGGAGCCATTAAACATCAAAAAGCTCTTAAAATGGATGAAAGTATCAACAAAATATTGAAAAAAGACTAAACCTCTATACATTATATAATACCCTATTATTGTTAAATAACATTATATTTGCTATAATAAAAAAGAATTGAGGAGGAGAAAAAATGAACGATATATCAACTGATATAGCAATTATTGACAGTATCAATAACTTTCCTGTAGGTAAAATTCCCACTAATCGGGAAGAATTATTATGCAAAGCCTCTCTAGTATCATATCTTTCTAGATTTCAAGATCAATTTTTCGATCTTGATAGTATCGATGAAAGAGAAGAAATTGTAAGAGATATTTTAGAAGCTAATCTACACTTGGATAAAGACGAAACTATTCCTAGTCTTGATGAAGCAAAAGATATTCTACATATTTCTCTAGATTCTATAGATGATTTTGCTAAAATTCAACAAATCAAAGAACAAAACGAAAATTTTAACGAGACTTTCAATTTAATTGCTAATGTTCGTACTGCAATGACTCAAAAAACTACTACAGGTAAAACAAGATAAGGATTAATCGCAATGATTAATCCTTTTTTAATTTCTCCAAATATAAATATATTTCCTTTAACTTAGCTTCATAACCTAGATCTTTAGGATGATAATATTTTCGATTCTTTAACTTATCCGGTAAATACTGTTGTTTTACAAAAGCATTTTTATAATCATGAGGATATTTATAAAGAGGTGAGTTTGCCTTAATATTTATAGGAGAACTACCAACATTTCCATCTTCAATATCTTTAATTGCTTCATCTAAAGCGACATGAGCAGTATTACTTTTAGGTGAAAGAGCCATTTCTGTTACAATTGTTCCAAGAGGAATTCTTGCTTCAGGAAGACCCACTAATCTTGCTGCTTCAATAGCAGCCATAACTTTAGGTCCCATAGAAGGATTAGCAAGTCCTATATCTTCATAAACAATGACGCTCATCCTTCTAAAAATACTTTCTAAGTCTCCAGTTACAATAAGCCTTGCTAAATAATGAAGAGAAGCATCAACATCACTGCCTCTAATTGATTTTTGAAAAGCTGATAACATATCATAATAGCCATCACCATCTTTATCCGTAAAAAATACTGGCTTACTATTAACATTCTTTACTGTATCTATTGTTACTATTTTATTTGAAGTAGAATAATAAGATATCTCTAATAAATTATAAGCATACCTTAAATCAGTCCCTGATAATTTTGCAATATAAACTAACACCTCATCATCAATCTTTATCTCAGGTAAATATTCACTTTTAACCGCTCTTTTTAATCCCTCAAGAATATCCTCAGTCGCTAGTTCCTTTAATTCAAATAACTGACATCTTGATCTAATCGCCGGATTAATCGCATGATAAGGATTGCTAGTAGTCATACCAATAAGAGTGATTAAACCACTTTCTAACTGTGGTAATAAAATATCCTGTTTATCTTTATTAAGTCTATGAATTTCATCCATAACTAACACAATACCATCATACATTTTCGCTTCTTCAATAACAATATCCAAATCCTTCTTACTATTGATCGTCGCATTTAAAAATCTAGCCCTAACATTTAGATCATTAATCAAAGCCTTAGCGATTGAGGTTTTACCAATGCCTGGTTTTCCATATAAAATCATCGAAAATAACTTTTTATTTTGTACAAGATTAGTTAAAATTTTATCTTTACCCAGTAAATGTTTCTGACCTAAGACATCATTTAAACTCTTAGGAGCCATCTTTAAAGCTAAAGGTTTATCCATAAAGCTCCTCCTTTACTTAAGACATCTTAACATCTGAATAAACGTTCGTCAATAATTATTTAGATTTTCACAAATTATATAGCATTTATCTTCTAATTTGTGATATGATAAAACTATAAAACTTAACCAGGGGAGGTGCCTTAAATGATAAAAACTAAAACTATAACATTAAGTCTATTTGAACGTTATAAAAATAGAGGTTGGACTGTAGTTATTAGTCCTATTAAAAAACAAGAAGACAAGACTTTAAGTTTAAAAAACAAGAGAAAGTGAGTAGTACATGAAACGTAGTGATGTTGATAGAGAAAAAATTAGTCCCATGATGAAACAATACCTAGAAATAAAAGATAATTATGAAGATACAATTATCTTTTTTAGGCTAGGTGATTTCTACGAAATGTTCTTTGAAGATGCTGTTATTGCATCAAGAGAATTAGAATTAACTTTAACTGGACGTAATGCAGGACTTGAAGAAAGAGTTCCTATGTGTGGCATTCCCTTTAAAGCTTATGAGGGATATTTAGATAAATTAATTGACAAAGGTTATAAAGTTGCAATTGTAGAACAAATGGAAGATCCTAAAACTACCAAAGATATGGTAAAACGAGAGGTTATTCAAGTTGTTACAAAAGGAACAAGACTTGATTCTGCAATTGATGCTAAAGACAATAATTATATCGCTTCAATCTATTCTTTGGAGTACTGTTACATTCTTTCTTTTTCTGATATTTCTACAGGAGAAATTTATGTCCTTCTAGAAAGTGATAATAAAGAGGCTCTATTAAGAGATGTTTTAAGGCATAATTTTCAAGAAATAATTGTTAATAACTCAATTGATAGAACGCTTATTAATACTTTGCGAACAACATATCATTTAAATGTTTCTATATATGATGGAATTTGTGAGGATGAGAAATATGCATATATTTATAAAAATATTAAAGATGTTAGAGAAATAGCAGCTTTAAAACATCTTCTTTCCTATTTAACAACTACTAAGAAAGGTGATCTTTCACATTTAAAAGAAGCGAAGGAAGAAGATAAAAAAGAACATCTTTTACTTGATAATAATACGAAACGTAATCTTGAATTAACAGAAACAGTTAGATTAAGAGAACGTGCTAATAGTTTATTAGGGCTTTTGGATAAAGCGAAAACAGCAATGGGGAGCAGATTAATTAAGCAAAGTCTTGAAGCACCTTTAACTAATAAAAAAGAAATAGAACGACGTTATGACTTTGTTGATAAACTAAGAGTGGAATTCATTTTAAGAGATGAGTTAAAAAACTATTTGAACGATGTTTATGATTTAGAGCGTTTAGCTGGGAGAATCTGTTATGGTAATTTAAATGCTAGAGATTTGTTACAGTTAAAAAATAGTATTAAAGTTTTACCAGAAATAAAAAAAATTCTAACTGAATTAAAATATGATAAAGATGTTGAGACTTATGATGAATTGTTCAGCTTGCTTGATAAAAGTATCAATGAAGATGCTCCTTTAACTTTAAAAGAAGGTTCATTAATTAAAAGCGGTTATAATGAAGAACTAGATGAGGTTAGATTATTAGCAAGTGGGTCAAAAGATTTTATCTTAGAACTAGAGCAGAAAGAAAAAGAAAGAACAGGTATTAAAAATTTGAAAGTTGGTTTTAATAAGGTCTTTGGTTATTACATTGAAATTAGTAAAGGACAGGTTAAAGAACTGAAAGAAGAATATGGTTATGAAAGAAAACAGACTTTGTCAAATTGTGAACGGTTTGTGACACCTTTATTAAAAGAAAAAGAAAATATTATTTTAGGAGCAGAGGAAAAAATTATAAATCTAGAGTATCAGTTATTTATGAAGATAAGAGAGATAGTTAAAAGATATATTTCTTCATTACAGAAAACGGCTACTATTATTGCTGAGGTTGATATGCTGTGTTCTTTTTCAACCGTAGCCGATCTTTATAATTTTGTAAGGCCTAAATTGGTTAATGATATGACGGTAAAAATAATTGAGTCAAGACATCCTGTTATTGAACAAGTTATGAGTAAAGAGAATAAAAAGTATGTAGCTAATGATATCATTATGGATCAAGATACCTCAATACTTTTAATAACGGGACCTAATATGGCAGGGAAATCGACTTATATGCGGCAATTTGCTATTACTGTTATAATGGCTCAAATTGGTTGTTTTGTCCCTTGTAAGTCTTGTGAAATGCCTATTTTTGATAAAATCTTTACCAGAATTGGCGCCAGTGATGATTTAGTTAGTGGTGAATCTACTTTTATGGTTGAGATGAAAGAGGCTAATTTTGCTCTTACAGAGGCGACAAAACAAAGCTTAATTCTTTTTGATGAATTGGGTAGAGGTACAGCTACTTATGATGGGATGAGTTTAGCTCAAGCGATATTAGAATATATTCATGATAAAATAGGGGCTAAGACGCTATTTTCTACTCATTATCATGAATTAACTGCACTTGCTGGTAGTTTAAAACACTTGCAGAATGTTCATGTGTCAGCAGTTGAAGAAAATGGGAAATTAACTTTTCTTCATAAAATAAAATTAGGTTCTGTTGACAAGAGTTATGGTCTTAATGTCGCTAGTCTTGCTCACTTGCCAGAAAGTTTAATTAAACGGGCAAAAGAAATACTTGATGTCTATGAAAAAGATGGAACAAAGAAAAAAGAGTTTACACAAACAAGTTTATTTACTTTAGATGAAGAAGAGGTAAAAGAAATTGCTAAAACTAATGAAATTGAAGAAGCAGTTAAAGAAATAGATCCTTTGAATATGACTCCGCTTGAAGCTTTAAATTTCTTATATAGTTTAAAGGAAAAGATAAAAAATGAGAAAAAATAAATAGAGGTTATTATATGAAATATGCTTTAATTTATAAAGATGATAAGAAAAAAGTAAACTATTACTATAATTTTCAAGATAATTTAGTTTATGTAAGTAATAATAAAGAGAACACTTGTAATTTTAGGGCTATGTTAGGAATAATTTTTGGCTTTATTATTTATCTTGCTTTAGGCTTTATTAGTTATTATATACCGTATTCATATCTTTTTATAATTATTTTAGGGATAATCTTTGGTGCCATTATAACTATAGTTGCAGACTCTACTATTAAAGATGTGTTTAAAAATAAAGGCAAAAGTTTATCTATTGCGGAGCTAAAAGAAATGTATAGTCGAAATAAAAATTTTAGAGTTAAATATTTCATTCTAATTATAGCCTTTTTCATTTTTACACTTTTAAGTTTTAGGCTTTATGAGAATACGATTCCTATAAATTTTATCTTTTTGACAAGTGTTATTATGACAACATTTCTAGTACTTTTATATCGTCCAGTAAATAGTTTTAAGTTTATAAAAATATTAGGGAAAAATCATTGACAAACATTTGTTCATAATGGTAAAATTAATTATGAGAAGAAATATGGCTTGTCTTATATCCTTTATCTTGCTAAAATTAAAGAGGTGGTGTACTTATGAAAACAAGAAGCGAAATGCGAGAAGCAGCTCTTAGAATTGTTTATAAAATTAATGTTTTTGAAGATGCTCGTGTTTATTATGAGATTGATGATTTAATTAAAGAAGAATATGAAGTGGAAAATGATTTTATTAATTCTTTAGTTAAGGGAGTTATAGAAAAAAAGGGGGAATTAATTAATTTAGTCAATAGTTATCTTACAGATTGGAATTTAAAGAGATTCAATAAAGTTGATCAAGCTTTATTTCTTTTAGCTAGTTATGAATTAAAATATATGGAAACTCCTAGCATTGTTACGATTAATGAATGGATTGAAATATCTAAAAAATATAGTGATGAGAAAGTTACAAAGATGTTAAATGGAGTTTTAGATAATATTTTTCATAGTGGAGAGGAAAATGAATAAAGAATATTTAACTGTTAGTCAGTTGACTAAATATATTAAATATAAAATAGATAATGATATAAACTTACAAGAGGTTTATTTAAAGGGAGAAATCTCTAACTTTAAAGCTCATACCAGAGGACATTTTTATTTTACTATTAAAGATGAAGGTAGTCGTATTAATGCTGTTATGTTTGCTAGTAATGCTTTCAAAGTTAAATTTATTCCTGAAGATGGTATGAAAATTTTAGTAACTGGGAAAATATCTGTTTATGAAGCGACGGGAGGTTATCAGATATACGTTAATGAGATGATGGAAGATGGGGTAGGTAATCTTTATGTGGCATTTGAACAGTTAAAGAAGCGTCTTAAAGAAGAAGGACTTTTTGATGAACGTTATAAGAAACAAATACCAAAGATTCCTGAACGAGTAGGGGTAATAACTGCTCCTACAGGGGCGGCAATTAGAGATATTATTTCGACTATTAATAGGAGATTTCCTCTAGCCGAGATTATTCTTTTTCCTAGTCTTGTGCAAGGAGATGGAGCTAAAGAAGATATAGTTAGGCAAATAAAGCGGGCAGAAAATTATAATTTAGATGTCCTAATAGTTGGCAGAGGGGGAGGGTCTATTGAAGATTTATGGGCCTTTAATGAAGAAATAGTAGCCCGAGCAATCTTTGATTGTCAAATACCTGTAATTAGTGCCGTAGGACATGAGATAGACTTTACTATCGCTGACTTTGTCGCTGACCTTAGAGCACCAACACCAACTGGAGCAGCCGAAATAGCCGTACCTAATAAAATTGATGTCTTGAATTATCTTAAGCAATTAACATTAAGAAGCAAAAAAAATATGGCTACAATCCTTGAATTAAAAAAGAAAAGACTAGATAACATTAAAAATCACTATATATTAAATAATCCTTTAGATTTATATGCAGCTAAAATTCAAAAACTCGATTATTTAACAGAAAGTTTAGTCAAAAACTATAAAGTTTTACTTGAGAAGAAAAAGAATAATTTAACAAACTTAAAAAATAGACCTTTATTTAGCAATCCTCTAACGGTACTAGATAAATCTAAACAAAAATATCTTTTATTATTAAGCAAACTAGATGCACTTTCACCTTTAAAAACTTTAGAAAGGGGTTATGGTATTATTAAGCTTGATAATAAGGCAATAACAAGTATTAATGACTTAAATAAAGATAATCTAATTGAAATAGAACTAAAAGATGGTAGTAAAAAAGCGATTATAAAATAGGGAGGTAAGTATGGAAAAGAAAGAGAAAAAATTTGAAGAAAAAATAACAGAATTAGAAACATTAGTTAAAAGTCTAGAAAATGGTGATATTGAATTAGATAAAGCGATTGATAGTTTTACTAAAGCGACAAAACTTGCAAGTCTTTGTGATAAAGATTTAAAAAATGCTGAAAAAGCTTTAACATCTATTGTAAATGAAGATGGTAGTTTATCAGAATTTAAAGGAGAAGTAGAGTAGTGAGAAAAATAAAAATTCACGGTATTTATAGACATTTTAAAGGTGATTACTATTTAGTTGAAGATATTGCAAAAGACTCTAACACTTTAGAAATTCTTGTAATATATAGAAAATTATATGGTGATGGAACTTGTTGGGTTAGACCTTTAAATGACTTTTCAGCAGAAATAAACCATGAGAAATATCCAAATGTTAAACAGAAATATCGGTTTGAACTTATTGAAAAAGAAAGTGTAGCCGGAAATTTCAAAGGAGAATAACATGATAAAACAAATTAGTTATCAAAAATTTAGAGATTTTTTAGACAGTGATTTAGATGAAGCAACTTATTTTAATTTAAATAAAGATAACCTAATAACTTTAAAAGATTATTTACTAGACTTAGAAGAGAGATTTTTCTATTATGAAAGTGAAATATTAGGCGATAAAATTAAAATTATGGAAAGATATCCTAAAGTTCAAAACTTAAGATACTCTATGATTGGTAGAGAACTTAGATTTGATGTTGGTAATTCTTCTTTTAGTTTAGTTAAATCATCACAGGAAAGTTATTATCAATTAGCATCAGGTGCTTGTTTTGAACCAATATTAATTGAAGAAGCAAGACGTTTTAAATATCGTAATCTAGGAAAAAAGTTTACACCTGAATTAGACCATATTAAAGAAAACAGTCTTAAATATTTTGATAAGACTAATGTTCTTGATTCTATCAGTTCAGTTTTTACTTTAAAAGATCACTATTTTCAATCGTTTATCTATTGCAATAATTATCCTTTATTCTCTTATGATAGAAGAGATGGAAAGATAGATGAATACACATATGGGGTTTTTCCTGAGTATTATGATGAAAAAGAAAAGCTATCTTTACAAGATAAACAAAAACTATTAACTAAAATTCAAATTAAAAAAAATTATAAATTATAAAAAGTGCTAGCTAACTACTAGCACTTTTATCACCTTCCTCTAACATTGTTGTAATGAAAATACCATATCCTTTTTTCGTATCATTAACAATGACATGAGTTACAGCGCCAATAATTTTATTATTTTGAATTATTGGTGAACCACTCATTCCTTGGATGACGCCTCCTGTAGCATTTAATAATTCTTGATCGGTTATTTCAAATAAAATATTTTTAATATCACTATTCTTATTAATATTTAAAATATTTATCTCATATTCCGATACTTCATTATTATTAATTACGGTTCTGATTAAAGCTGCGCCAGTTTTCATATCATCGATATCTGCAACCTCTATTTTTTCAGCTGTATTAATTTCATCTTCATAAGTACCAAAAATTCCTGATTCTTCATTACTATCAATATCTCCATAGATTATTGAGCGATCATAAGTGGCATTTTTTTCTCCAGGACTACCTGTTGTACTTTTGGTATTATCTATTACTGTCGCTTTAAATATTTTCCCATCTTTAATCTCAAATCTTTCACCTGTTGTTTTTTCAATTATTTCATGCCCTAAAGCTCCAAAAATAGTCGTTTTAGGGTCAATATAAGTTAATGTCCCAACTCCAGTTATTTCGTCTTTTACATAAAGACCAGTCTTACAAACATCATCTTCATCACAGACCATATTTAACTTTAACTTTGAAGACTTATTATTCCTAGTAATAGTTACATCTAACTGTTTACTATCTTTTGCTTCATCATTTACTATTTCTACCATTTCTTCAAGACTATTAACTTTAGTTCCGTTTACTTTAGTTATTATATCTCCTATTTCAAAGCCAGCATCTTTACCAATATAAGCATTATCAACTTCATAAAAGCCAACCACTAAAACACCTTTAGAATTAACCTCTATACCGATGGTTTCTCCACCTGGGATAATATATTTAGAATAAGCTTCAATATTTAAGGGTATAATAAAAAGGATAAATAGAGGAAGAATTATCTGTAGCTTTAATTTTTTAAAAAAATGCATTTTAATCAACTCCTTAAGCTACAGTCTTAGTATTAACTTAAAAATAGAAAAAAAACGTGTTAAATCTTACCAAATTTAAAAAAATGTGCTATAATATAGAGCTTAACAAGGGGGAATAATATGAAAGTATGGAAATGTGCTAAAATTTTTAATAAAGATAAAAATGTTGATCTCGTTAGTAGAGCATACATCAATTATATATATAAATATGGTCCTATCAATGACATAATTAGAAAATATAATATTAAACCCAATGATGTTTATAAATTAAATCAATATACTGCTAATAGAATTGCAGGTCTTTTACTACTTTATATGGCTAAAGATGTTAAAAGACTTAATGATATTGTTTTGAAATATGATACAAGTGATTTATTAGTAAGTGATGTAACACCAGAAATAGAAGGATATATAGAAAGGTAGATGAATATGGAAGCTAAAAAAGTAAAATCTAATTACAAAAGGAAATTAGAACAGAAAAAAACTACTTGCTATGCAAATAGTAAAAGAATTAAAAAAGATATAAAAATATTTAAGTAAAAATAGGTAATTAAAACCTATTTTTATATTACATAATAAAATATAACACTTACTATACTAGCTAACATAGCAATAATCATAACTGCTGACACTATTTGAACAACTTTTTTATTCATTTTTGCACCTCTATCATCAAATATAATATTATCCAACTATTAAGGACAATCAAATATTAGCATTATTAGAAAAGGTTTGTCAATAATTTAATAAAAATAAAGTCTAATTTTGCTAAATGAAAAGGAGAAAATATTATAATTTTTAGAATATCATTTATTAGGTGATAGTTATGGATTTAAAATTAGATAATGTAAAAGTTAAAGTAAATAACAAGTTAAGAGAACAGAAAAGATTATATTTATTTTTGATTGTTGTTATGGGGTTAGGAATAATAGCAGGACTTATTTATGCTTTAATAATTAGTAAAAGTGATCATAACTTAGTAGCAAGTAGTTTAGATAGTTTTTTTACTAATATTAAAGAGAGCAATATAAATTATAAAAGTGGTCTTATTAATAGTTTAATTGGTAATATTTTCTTTATTAGTTTTATTTTTTTATTAGGTATTTCTATTATAGGTATTCCTTTTATTATTATTAGTTTATTCTTTAAAGCTTTTATTTTTAGTTTTTCTTTTGTCTCTATCATTTATACCTATCATTTAAACGGTATTTTGAAGGCTATTATGTACGTATTTCCTCATCAGATTATAACTTTACTTATGAGCTTATTTTTAGGCTTCTATGCCCTTTATTTTGGTATTAAATTGTTTAATTATCTTTTTAGGAGAAAAGATATTAATTTAAGAAATTCTATGAAACGTTATTTACAAGTATTTATTATTGTTTTAATTATTAACGTTTTTTGTAGTTTTATTGAAACTTTTCTTGCTCCTAGTTTAATAAAACTAGTTGTTTAGTATAACAATTCCTTCTATATGTATTTTTCTTGAAAATAAGCTGAACATATAGTATAATTAGCATGTCAATATGGTTAATATGACTAATATGTCTATATGAACTAGAGGTGGTAGTTTATGAAAAGAGTTGTAGTTGGAATATCTGGAGGAGTGGATTCTTCTGTTGCTGCTATTCTTTTAAAAGAACAAGGTTATGAGGTAATAGGATTATTTATGAGAAATTGGGATAGTACTATTAATAATGATTTTTTAGGTAATCCTAATTTAAATAATTATATATGTCCACAAGAAGAAGATTATAATGATGCTAAAGCTGTATGTGAAAAATTAAATATTCCTTTATATAGAGTTGATTTTATTAAAGAGTATTGGGATGAAGTGTTTACTTATTTTTTGGATGAATTAAAAAAAGGCAGAACACCAAATCCTGATATTATGTGTAATAAATATATTAAGTTTGATTCTTTTGTTAAGGAAGCTAAAAAGTTAAATGCTGATTATATTGCTACAGGACATTATGCTAAAATAGAAAATGGTAGATTAATGCGTAGTCATGAGAAGAATAAAGATCAAACTTATTTTTTGTCACAAGTTAGTAAGAAACAACTACAGAATGTATTATTCCCTTTAGGAGATATTAAAGATAAAAGTGAGGTTCGCGCTATTGCTAGTAAATATGGCCTTGTAACAGCAAAGAAAAAAGATTCTACAGGTATTTGTTTTATTGGTGAGAGAAATTTTCGGCAATTTTTAACTAATTATTTGTCTAATCAACCAGGTGATATTGTTAATATTGAAACAAATGAGGTTTTAGGTCAGCATACAGGCTTAATGTATTATACAATTGGTCAAAGAAAAGGTCTTGATATTGGTGGTACTAGTGATAAGTTGTTTGTGGTTGGTAAAGATTTAAAGAAAAATATCTTGTATGTCGCTTTAGGAGAAGATAATGAATACTTGTACTCTGATAGTGCTATTTTAGAAGATATTAACTTTAATTGTGATGAAAGACCAACTAATTGTACAGCGAAATTTAGATATCGTGCTCCTGATGTTAATGTGACTTTAACTTATTTAGATAACAATGAGATATTAGTTACGTATAAAGATGTTAAAGCTGTTACTCCAGGACAAGCTTGCGTTTTTTATGATGGCGAATATTGCCTTGGTGGAGGCATTGTTAAAGAGGTCCGTAAGGATAATAAAAAGCTCTGGTATTTATTATAGTTAGTTTACTTAATTTTACTTGACTATTGATGTAAAATTAATTAAAATTATTCTAGGAGGTTAATAATGAAGAGTATTAATGATATATTGGTAGAGCTTGGAATTTCAAAGGTTAGATTAGCTAAATATTTAGGTGTTTCTAGACAAATGTTATATAACTATTTAGCATTAGATAGTCTAGATATGTGGCCTAAAGAGAAAGTAGTTAAATTATTAGCCTTATTAAATGTTGATAGTGAAGACAGTATTAAAGACATTGTTGTTACAAATGATTATATAATAGAGGTTGAAAGTCGTTTAAATGAAGGAGTTAAGGATTCTTCAAATAGAGAGGTGCTAGCAGATTTAAAATGTTTTAATAAAAAAGAACAAGAAATATTAGCTGACATTATAAATTTATTAAAAGAAAAGCTATTAGATGATAAGACAAAAAATACTTATACTACTTATGTATATTTATATCATTATCTACAATCAATGGAAACAGCAGATGAACTTAGATATATTTTAGGATATATGTCAAAATCAATGGGATTTACTGATCCAATGGAATTTGCTTTTGATCGAGACAAACAATTTATTTTTGAAAGTATATTATTTTCTGCTATGACTTTGTATCATAATGGTGGTGCTTCAAAAAGCAGAATAGCAGAAACTCATAAACGCTTTGTTCAGGATATTGAACAGAAAAAGGAAGAAAAGCTTAGCAGAACCCAAGAATTAAATACAGCAAAAGTTCAGGCTTTAAGAGAGCTTGGTTATACAGAAATAAATGAAAGTAATGCTAAAGAGGTATTAGAAAAAATTGCAGAAATACAATCAAGAAAAGTATAATATAAAGAAAGGTGCTGATTGATATAGAAGCAATAATAGCTTATATAGCGGTAGTTGGAGTTATTTTAACTTATGTAATTAAAAAGTTCATCGACTGGTATAATATAAGCATAAAAGGGAAAAAGAAATAGAGGACTTAAATAATAAGTAAAAGAGAAGGGGAGTAGAGTAGTATCTTAATTTATAATATAAAATTATTGTGTATATTAAAAAAGTTGAAATTGTAATAATAATGAAAATTTATTACTGTTTACTATTATACTAATAAGTAAGGAACCACAGGCAATATAAATGCTTATTGTAGACAATTTTTGACTTCGGGAAAAAATTATATATGATTCTAAAAATTCTATTTTAATATTATCTTGATTAACATTCTTATGTTTATACGATATCTTATTTGTTATCAATAATAAAATTTAGAATCGCTTTCTAGGTGTAAACTGTGTGTAAAGTTAATCTTAGATAGTAGGGGAGTATTATTATTTATTTTATTATCTGTTATACTTTTTTTAGAGGTGTTTTTTATGAGTAATTTAGATTTTAGTAGTGTTTCAACTTTTTTGAATTTAATACTTATTATAATGTTTTTTTGTATTATGTTTTTCCTATAGTTTTAATTGTTTTACTTTGTTGTGTTGTTGTTTTTTTAAATTTTAATTAATGTTAAATTAACTAATTTTCTTAATAATAAATAGTTAATTTTTTATTTGATTTTTTAATTATTAAAAGAAAATGTTTTTCTCGATAACGCTAGTTAACATAATATATACTATGAGAGTTTTTATAACTTTTTAGTTGTTAGTTTACATAATATCTTAAAACTTGAGATGAACATCTCAAGCTTTTTTCTTTTCTAAAATATATTTTAGAATGGAGATGTTTTCTATGAGAGAAAAAGAAAAAATTGACGAGGATTTATATCGCATTAGAAATCTTAAGGATTATTTACGTAAGTATTTAAATACTTATAAAGATATGTTGTATTTATGTAATTCAGATTATGGTTTATATAAAATTGAATATCCATATTCTAATTATAGTTCTGATGATTTAATTTATGCTATTAAGTTAGCTCGTTTATATTTAAGAAAGTTTAAATAAAGAAAGTGAGATGTTTTATGGATAATAAATTTCCAGTTATTAATCAAAAAATTAGATTAATATCTATTCAAAAATTAGATTTTTCTACAAAAGATGGAGATAAAATTCAAGGGGTTAAGATTTATTATTTATCTGATCCTGATGAAAATTTAAAAGATAATTATATAGGTGGAGTTGTTCAAAGTTCTTTTATTTCTGGTTCCGATTCTTTAAAGATATTTGATAATAATAAGAATGTTATATTACCTAAAAGTGCTACTTTAAGTTTAGAAATATATTCTACATCTAAACCACCTAGAGCTGTTAGTGTTAAAATAGATTAATATTCAAAGGGGGTGTTGGTTTGATTCGTGATGAGTTTGATAATAGCAGATTATCTTATCGAAATCGTTATTTAAAGGATTTTAGTTCTGATGATATAAGACAATTATCTTTTGATTTTAGTTCATCTTATAAACCTTATAATGCTGTTATTTTAAAAGAGTGTCGTTCAATCTATAAGAAAAAAGATGGCACATTAATTGTTAGAATTACTAAGCATAGACCTATTCAAGATTCTGAACATTGGTGTTCTCCTGGATATGTTAATGGATATGGTCATAAAATGGTTGATTATTATGAACAATATAAGTTTTATTTAGATTATTAAGTTTAGAGATGTTGCTTTATAATATAGTTTGAGCAATTTGAGGTGTTAGCTTAAACATAAAAACTATGAAAGGAGTGATTGCTATACTTCAAGTTGCTACTGATGTTACTACTACCATGGGTTTATCTACTTATCTAGAAACTTTAGGTACTATTGTTAGTTCTGTAACTAGTTGGGCTGTTAGTTTCTTAGAGGTATTAACTACCAATACGATTCTTTTAGTGCCTTTTGGAGTAATTGCTGTTTTCACTGCTATAAAAGTTTTGAAGAAAATTTTTTAGTGAAAGGAGTTTAAGTTATGCCACAGATTGCTGCTGTTATGGATTTAAGTACTTATCTTACTACTTTAGGTACTATTGTTACTGCTGTAACTGGTTGGGCTGTTGATTTTTTAGAGGTTATGACCTCTAACCCAATCTTATTAGTTCCTTTTGGAGTAATTGCTGTATTTACTGCTATCAAGGTGCTTAAGAAGATATTTTAGTTTGAGAGTAGGTAACTGCTCTCTTTTATTTTATACGAAAGGGTGATATTTATTTATAAAGTTGAATTAGTAGTAGCTGATAATTGTTTTTTGCTTAAGTTACTTGAAAAAATATCTTTTGTTGAAATTTTAAAGAAAGAGAGGTTAAGTTTTTATGATTAATTTTTTAGTTATTATTTTTTCTTTATTATTAGCTATTTTCCTTTGTAAAAAATTTAATATTTTTGGTGATAATAAAGATGATATTGAAAAAAAATAATTATTTAATTTTATTTGGTTTATTGTTTTCAATTTTTTTAATTCCTAGTGACGTATTTGCTGCTGATACAAACAATAAAGCTTGTTCTTTTAGTTCATTTAATTGTATTGATGAGGTAGATGTTACTGGATTAGGCGAGATTGTTAAACGTTCAGATGATTTAACTTATTTAAATTTAAAGATAGGTTCTGATACTTATAAAGCATATTTTTTTTATGGTTATAATGATTATGAGGTTATGAATGAACGTTTTGATATTTCTCGTGTTGGTTTAGAAAAATATATTCCTAAAGATAAATCAAAGTTTACAGAGCCTTATCTTAGTGATTTATATTCTGTTTATTTTGAATATGGTAATAGTTCTTTTTTACAAGCTTCTGAAATAATTGATAAGCTTCCTTATTATGTTTTTTTAAAAGCTGATAAATCTGCTAATTATGTTATAAGTTTTTCTTATACTGACAAAATCATGTTGAGATTGTCTGGAGATTCTACTCGTGTAGAACAAAGAATTCCACTTTCTTCAGATTTGCCTAATAAGTTAGGTTCTTTAACATTTTTTTCTAATTATTTAAATAAAGAGGATAAAATAATTATATTTAATTTATCTGTTAATCTTCCACTTGATCCTATGTATCAATATGATGATATGTTTTTTACTATTTCCGATCCAACTGATCAATTTACATTAAATGGTGTTCCTTATTATGAAACTATAGAATTTTCGCGTTATTTTGATTCTAGTAAATATTTAAATGGTTTTGATTCTCTTTTAGATGACAATTTATCTTTTTCTTCAAATTCTAGTATTATAGATACTAACGGTAATAATTTAGATTTTTCTAATCATCAAGATATTTCTGAATCAATTGGTAATAATGGTACTATTTTTGATGTTCCTTCTAATTTAGGTGATATATTGTCTATGATTCCAGATTTGCTAGGTCAAATGGTTTCAGCTTTTGCAGTTGTAGGTACTATTTTTACTATTTCAATGAGTGCTTTTCCACCTATTATTACTGTAGGATTATATTCTGTTTTTATATTAGGAATTTTAATTTTAATAATTAAATGTTTAAAATAGAAAGGAGTGAGTAATTTGTATGATATATTAGTTGATTTCTTAGGTGTTTTTCCTCAAGAGATAAGTTTTATTGTTCCTATAATTTTTATGCTTATTTGTTTGTTAACTATTTATGGTTTATTAGTTGCTCCATGGGTTGAAAAGAAATGAAGAATTATATAATTATATTTGGTTTATTATTTTCAATATTTTTAATTCCTAGTGATGTTTTTGCTGCTGGAGAAGATTTATACATTCCATACTATAATATTGTCGAAGATTTTGATATTAAAAATGGAGAAGGATTAGATATTAAGAATACTCTTTATAGTGATTCTAATGTTGAACAAAGGGAAGGGGATAAGTGTATTTTATTTTATCAACCTAATTCATCTAATAGATACGTTTTATCTTGTATTTTATCAAATACTACAATAAATTTTGGATATAATTCTAGTAATAGTAATTTCCTTTATATTTTTTCTTCTTCTGGTTTTAATATATATTATTTTGACGAAAATTATAATTTCGTAAAATCTAATGCTGATTTTATTTATCGTACCTCTAAAAATTCTTTTGAAAACTTTGTTTTATATTCTGATATTCCAATTAAATTCACTGCTAATGGTGTTGATACTTTTTATTTTTATGACATAAATAATTCATCTAATATTTATGGTCAATTTAATACTACTGATACTTATTCCTATACTGATTTATATTTAACTGAGTTTGATAAAGATATTATTATATTTGATGATAATGATTTTCATACTATTTCTAAATTAGTTTTAGGTGATAATATTCCAGAAGAATTTTCTTTTGTTTATACTATATCAGATTATTTACTGTGTATATTATTAGTTATTGTTATTTCTAGTCCTATAGCTATTATTATTAAAGTTTTGAGGTGGTAATATTGTTAGATGTTATTAAGTTTTATTTTGATTTAATTGGAGAATTAATTTCTCAACTTTGGGGTAATTTTCAATTAACGGAAAACGTTAATTTTTTACAATTTTTTGTTGCAATTATTATCATTTTAACTTTTATATCTGTTCTTCGTTTTGGTTTTGGTAGTAATGGTATTAGTGAGTTTAAACAATTTTCTAGGAATAAAGAAAAAGAACGAAATGGAAGGAGTTAGTATATGTATTTATTTTTTACAATTGAACAGATAGCTGAGATGTCTATCTTTCAACAATTTAATGTTTTGCAAATGGGTTCTTTTCAACAAATGGCTTTATTAGTTATTGTTAATGGATTCTATATTGCTTTCTTATCATTTGTTATTACTATTTTTTATAAGTCTTTTTTATGGATTAAAAATTTGTTATTTTAATAATTTGGAGGTGTTAATTATGTTAGAATTTTTATCTTTTTTAAATTTTTGTTTATTAATTGTTTTTCAGTTTCGTTTGTGTTACAAATTTTATCAATGGTATGATAAGGAATTATTTTATATTTCTTTATTTTGTACTTTACTTAATTTAAGTTTAGGAGTGTTATTATGGGTGTTATAAAAAATAAGAAAGATGAAAATCAAAAAATGTTAATTATTAAGAGTTCATTGAAAAAGTATTTATGGGATTTACCTTATGATGTTAGAGTAGAGGCTGGTAATCTTATCGCTTTAATTGATCAAACTGTTATAGCTAATAGAAATTTTATTTCTTCTTATCTTGAAAAAGAAAAACGTAAACAATTAACTATTTACGATTTTAACGATTAGAGGTTTTATGTCAGTTATTTCTATTAACGGTTTACCTGGAAAAGGTAAAACTTTATTAAGTACTCATTTAGCTATTAAGCATTTTAATGATCAAAATAAGTTTTTAAGACGATTGATAAGAAAATTACGTCGTCAGCCTTCTATTTATAATTCTGTTTATTCTAATTTTCCTATTTGTTTAGATAAACGTAGAAAGATTTATTCTAATAGGGTTAGTGTATATGATTTAATGAATAAAAATTCTTTTTTAGAAAATTCTTTGATAATTATTGATGAGATTCAATTATTTTATGATTCTGATGAATATAAGACTTTTCCTAAAATAATTGCTAATTTTAATCAAGCACATCGTCATTTTGGTATAAAAGATATTATTTATATTTCTCAACATCCTAGTAGAGTTGTTAAAAAATTAAGAAATGTTGTTAGTGAATATTATCGTATTAAGACTATGTTTCGTATACCTATTTTAAATATTGGTTTTATTTCTGCTAGAGTAACTTATGAATTTGAAGATTATGAAATGTCTTTTAGTAAAGATAGTGAATTAAGAAAAATGAAAGACATCAAATCTAAAATATTTTTTGTTAACTTTAGAAAAGCTTTTAAGTCTTATGACACTTGCTATTTGCGTCCTTTGAATTCTGATAAGCCACTTTTGGATCATGGCAATTATAGTTCTATTGATTTAGAATCTAATGATTTAGATTTATTAAGTGAGAAGCTTTTCTAAGCCCCGCGAAGCGGGCTAGAAAAGATTACCCCTCTATAACATAGGGTAATCTTCCCAATATTTGGGATTTTTAAGAAAGGAGGTAATAATATGAATCGAGAAAAATTTGGTTTTAGAAAAGATTATGATTCTAGGAATATATTTCATTTAACTACAAAAATTAAGTCATATATTATATCTACAGTAGATTTAGGATTCAATTTACAACTTAACTCTAATTTTTCTCCACTATATTATGAAACAATGATATTTAATTGTGAGAATAATACTGATGAATCTTTTATATTTTTTCAAGAAAGATATACAACACTTAAAGACGCAATTGAGGGACATAAAAAAACAATAGACTATGTTCTGAATTATTTAGGAAATAATTTATGAAAATGAAAAGATTAGTTTAAATGATGAATGGAGGTTTTATGGAAAATAATGTTGATAAGTTTTGTGATTTTAGTATAGATAAGTTAACTGTTTTAGGTACTTTAAAATATAAAGATTATTATTTTAATATAATAGAACTTGCTTATACTTATCCTATACCTTTTTTTGAAAAGATTATAGATACTCAATTTTTTACTAAAAGTTGGAATATAACTGATTTTGGATTCTTGCAAATTGATATTACTACTTTAAAATTTAGATTAGAATTTAATCCCAATAAGATTAATAAAAATTCTCAAAAGAAACTATTAAACTTACTTTTGTCTTATATTAAAGATGTTCATTTCAGTAGAATAGATTTAGCTATAGATTTATACAATTACAATTTGTATGAATATAATATAGTTGATCTTAATTCTAGGAAGAAAGCTTATTATTATGATAGGGTAGGCAAATTGGAAACATGTTATTTTGGATCTATGAGTTCTAATAAATTTATTAGGATATATAATAAAGCTGTTGAGCAGAAAGTTAAAGACAAAGATGTTGACTGGTGGAGAATCGAGCTGCAACTCAGAGACACTTATATTGATACTTATTTAACTGGTTTTAAAGATTTTCTTGAGGGTGTTTTGATTTTTAGATATTATTCAGTTGATGATTTATCTTTTACTGATAAAGCATGTTTGGATTATATATTGAAAGATATATCACGGTTAGGATTACTTTCTAAGAATACTCGAAAGAAATATAAGGATATTATTAAGGAACTAAAGTTAGATTCTCTTACCTTTGTAAATGATTTAATGCAACATTCTTATGTTTATACTATTTCTTATTTGAAGACACTAGCCCCAAGTATATATTAATTTGCGTGTCAAGGGTGCTTTAGCACTTGCGAAGCCCTTGATTAAGCAAATTAATATATTATAATGGTTTTTAGAAAAAAGACAAGTTTATACTTGTTCTTTTTTGTTATCAATAATAAAATTTAGAAGCACTTTCTAAGTGTAAACTGTATGTAAAGTTAATTTTAGAGAGTAGGGTAGTAAGTGTTATTTATTTTATTATTTGTTATACTTTAATCAGAGGTGTTTTATATGTCTAATTATGATTTTATAGTTTTAAGTTTATTTGGTTGCTTTTTGATGTTTGGTGTTCCTTTTTTTATAGCTTTGTTTTTGATTAACATCATTCGTAAACGTGATATTAAAAAACAAGCTTTATTTGAATTGGAGGTTGAAAAAGAAAAACAGCATTTATTAAATAAAAGTTTTGATAATTTTGAAAAAGAATCTACTTTTAATTCATTTTTTTATTTAGTTCTTCTTCCTATTTTTATTATATTAATTCTTTTATTATTTTTCTTTTTGGTTGTATTATTTGATGTTTTGTGATATTGTATATGTGAAGAGAAAAAAGCTTCACTTAGGTTTTATTCATATTAGTTAACATAATATATATTATAGGAAGCCGTAAAAATATTAATAAAAGACTGATAATTGTTCACTTAAAACATCATTTATTATAATCATAATTACTAATAATAAAATCCATTTATACTTATATAAGTATTATTACTTATATATTATTCCTAATATTAATTAAAAGAAATACCTAATTATAATGTTAATCAAATTACTAATCTAAATTACTTATTACAATCTTACACTATATTATAGCATTAAATAATTCAATTCTCTTAATCATTTCTAACCGAACAAATATACGTTTAATAAATATATTTATATTGCTAATCAAATCACCCTATTTCTTAATTAAAATCAAAGTAGGGGACTTACATACAAAAATAGGGTATAAATGACTAAAATAAAGCTAATAATATATATGAAGGAGAAAAATATGAAAAAGAAACAAAATATTAAATGTGAAGTTACAAGTTGCAAATATAATGTTAATAGTAAAGATTGCAACTTAGAAGAAATTAAAGTTAGTAGCAATTGTGATTGTTCTAACAATAATGTAACACATCAAGATGAAACAATTTGCGCAAGCTTTGAAAAAGAAAAAGACTAATAGGCTGTATAAAACACTATTAGTCTTTTTTTTACCTCCTCTTCCCTACTCTTTTACTCTAATTCTTCAAGAATGCTAGTTCCAATTTCAGGCATCTCTATATCAAAATTATCTGCTATTGTTGCCCCAATAACCGCTAAAGTATCCTGTATCTCTAATCTTTTAGGAGTTTTAAAACTACGGCTATAAAATATTAAAGGTACATTTTCTCTTGTATGATCATTGCCTCTAAAAGTAGGATCATTACCATGATCTGCAGTAATGATAAATAAATCATCTACGTTAAGTTTATTTAAGATAAGCGGCATTTCTACATCTAATTCTTCAATAGCTTTAGCATATCCTTCAATATCTCTAGTATGTCCATATAAACTATCAAAATCACACAAATTAACCATACATAGACCAGTAAAATTTTTATCCATAATATTAGTTAACTTATTAATTGCATCCAAATTATTGCTTGCTTTTAGACTCTTATTTATTCCATCTTTACTAAAGATATCATTCATTTTCCCAATCGCTATAACATTATAGTTTTCCTCATTCAATTCATCTAAAATTGTTCTTTTTGGTGGATCAACTGGAAAATCTTTACGTCCAGCATTATCAAGTCGAAAATGATTTTTACTACCAACAAATGGTCTAGCGATAACTCTTCCTACTAAGAACTCATCACGTTTAGTTAATTCTCTAACTTTCTCACAATAACTATATAATTGTTCTGGGCTAACTACATCTTCATGACTAGCAATCTGTAAGTCAGAATCAGCTGATGTATATACTATCAAAGAACCATAATCTAATTGTCGTTCTCCCAGTTCATTAATAATACTATTGTCGTTACTACACTTATTACCGATTACTCTTCTTTCAGTAACTTTTTCTATTTCATCAATTAATTCGATAGGGAACCCATTCTCATTAAAAGTTTTAAATGGCGTATTAGAAATAATCCCCATCATCTCATAATGTCCTGCTAAAGTATCTTTCCCAGCATTATTAGGTCTAGCAATAGTATAATAAGCATCTACATTAGGATTTTCATCCATATTTAAAGTATTTAAAAAGCCAATTTTTGCAAGATTAGGAACAAATAAATCACATTTTTCTTTAATATGACCTAAAGTATTAGCTCCACTATCACCATAAGTAGCTGCATCACTTGCCTCCCCTACTCCTAAAGAGTCTAAAACCATTAAGAATATTCGTTTAAATTTCATATTTATTTCTCTCCTTTTTTCGCTCTTGGATGGTTATTTAAATAATCTTGTTTAATTTTATCATTAGTTATATGAGTATAAATTCTTGTTGTAGAAATATCAGAATGTCCTAAAAGCAATTGAATACTTCTAAGATCAGCTCCCCCATTTAAAAGATGAGTAGCAAAAGAGTGTCTAAGACTATGTGGGGAAATATCAGGATCAAGTCCCTTCTGCTTTAATATTTCCTTCAAATTTTTAAAAAAACCTTGTCTAGATATAGCAGTCCCTCTTGAGTTTAAGAAAAGAGAATCACTCTGTTTTTTCTTAAGTAACTCATCTCTTCTTTCTAAATACAATTTCAAATATTTAATAGCAGTATCATTTAAAGGAACAATTCTTTCTTTACTACCTTTACCTTTTATTCTAATAATAGCATTATTAAAGTCTAGATCATACACCGTTAAACTAACGAGTTCTGATACTCTTAAACCAGAACCATACATCAATTCTAGCATAGCTTTATTACGATAGTCAAATGGTGTCTTTAATTCAATATCTAAAAGCTTATCTACATCTTCTATCGTTAAACTATGAGGTAAAGTTTTCATAGTCTTAGGTCTATCTATAAAATTAGCAGGATTATTAGGTTCATTTTCCATTTTCTCTAAATATTGATGAAAGTTATTAATCGTTGTTAATTTATGAGCAACCGTTTTACTATTTTCTTTTCTATCATAACAATATTTTAAATACTCTTCTATATCTTCTTTAGTTATTCCATTAATAGTAGTTTTATTTTTCTTTTCTAAAAATCTAAAATAGTCTTTCAATTCATAACTATAAGATTTCAAAGTATTATTAGCAAGATTCTTTTCAAATTCACAGTAATTAAGAAAGTTATCTTTCGCAACTAGTAAGTTCATAGACATCCTCCTCATATATATTATATACCTAAAGCTTTATTTTGTAAAAATACTATGTTATAATAGCAATACATTTAAGGAGGGTAAATATGTCTTCTAAAGTTATTGGTATTATTGCAGAATATAATCCTTTTCATAATGGTCATTTATATCATTTAAATAAGGTTAAGGAAATGTTTCCTAATAGTCCTATTATTTTAGTATTAGGTGGTAATTTCACTCAAAGGGGTGATATCTCGATACTAGACAAATGGACAAAGACAGATCTTGCTTTAAAGGCAGGAATTGATTTAATAGTTGAACTACCTTTTCCTTTTTCTTGTGCCTCGGCCGATATTTTTGCAGAAGGAGCAGTGGGTATTTTGAATTATCTTGGTGTAACTGACTTAGTATTTGGTAGTGAATCAGACGATATTGAAGGAATAAAACAATTAGTTGAAACTGAACTATATAACCCTGATTTTAATAGCTTAGTTAAAGTATACCTAAGAATGGGCTACAACTATCCTACCGCTCTTTCTAAAGCCTTAGAGGATATAACAGGTGCTAATTATAATCTTCCTAATGACATTTTGGGTATAAGTTACGTTAAAGCAATTTATTCTAATAATTACAAAATAACTCCTCATACTATAAAAAGAACCACCGATTATCATAGTAAAGAATTAAAAGAAATTAGTAGCGCTACTAGTATTAGAGAAGCCCTTTTAAATAAAGAATTAATAAATATAAAAGAAAGTGTTCCCCTTTTTACGTATAAAAAGTTAGAACAAGAATACCTACCTAAACTTGATGACTATTTTCTTTTATTAAAGTATAAAATTATTAGTATTGATGATTTAACCAAATACAATTTAGTTGATAGTGGTTTAGCGACAAAACTAAAAAAAGAGATACTAGATAGCTACAGTTTTGATGAATTAATAACTAAAGTTAAAAGTAAAAATTTGACTTATTCTAGACTTTCTAGGACTTTAATTTATATATTATGTGACTACACTAAAGCTCTTGCTAATGAATTTAAAACGATTAAATATGTTAGATTACTAGGTTTTAGCACTAAAGGGAAAGACTATTTAAATAAGGTAAAAAAAGACATAGATATACCAATTATTAGTAAATTTACAAGAGAAAAAGATAATATGTTAGAATATGAATATCAAATTACAAAGATCTACGCTTTAGTTTTTGGAAAAGAAAAGAGTAAAGAGTTGATAGAAAACGAATTTAAAATGAAACCAATAAGGGAGGAATAAATTATGAAAAATATGGTTAAAACAAAGAAACAAGGGCTCTTAATAGTTATTTCTGGTCCATCTGGATGTGGTAAAAACAGTATAATTAATGAACTTTTAAAAATAAGAAAAAATACCTGGGTTTCTATTTCTTGTACTAGTAGAGAACCAAGAGGTGAAGAAAAAGACGGAGTTAATTACTATTTCTTATCTAAAGAAGAGTTTGAAGAAGAGATAAGTAATGATGATTTTTTAGAATATGCAGAATACTCTGGTAATTATTATGGTACTCCTAAAAAGTATATAAAAGAACACTTAGATAAAGGAGAAGATGTAATACTAGAAATTGAAATCCAAGGAGCTTTAAAGATCAAAGAAAAATTAGATGAGACTATTTTTATCTTTATAATGCCACCTAGCATGAAAGAATTAAAGAAAAGACTTATTAACAGAAATACAGATAGTTTAGAGAAAATTGAAAAGAGATTTAAACGCGCCTATGAAGAAATAAATGAGATATCTAAATATAATTATGTTGTTGTAAACGATGATTTATCTTTAGCAGTAAAAAAAGTTGATTCTATCTTAGAAGCCGAAAAATGCCGAGTTGACCGTATTGAAGAGGTTTATCTTGATAGTAAAGAAGAACAAATTCACGAAGCTTTACTCGATGACATTAAAGATTTTGATAATTCTAAAATTGAACTAAATTAAAGCAAGGTTATTTTGTAACCCTGCTTATTTTTATATCTCTTCAATTTTCATTAAATTAGTGATTCTCTTAGTATCTGTATTAGGGAATCCTCCTGTAATAACGATTAAATCACCTTCATTTAGTTCCATAAACTCTTTAGCTTTATCTACACTTTGTAATAAAACATCATCTATAGATGGTAATATAGGTAATTCCATATCATAAACTCCCCAATTTAAAGCAAGACGACGACCTGTCTTTTTATCAGGACAAAGAGCAAGAATAGGTGCATCTGGTTTTAAATTACTAATTACTCTTGCTGTTCTACCACTAATAGTTGAAGCACAAATTAATTTTGCTTTTAAAGCATCTGTACTAATAACAACATTAGAAGCGATTGATTTAGTAATATTATCTAAACTTTCAATATCAAATGCATATTCAAATTGGGCATATTTTTCTGTTGTTTCACAGATATCAGCCATTGCTTTAACTGTTTCTACTGGATGTTTTCCAATAGTAGTTTCTCCACTTAACATAACAGCATCAGTACCATCTAATACAGCATTAGCAATATCACTAGTTTCTGCTCTTTTTGGACGAATATTTTCCATCATAGTTTCAAGCATTTCTGTAGCAACAATAGATATTTTACCCATTCTGCGACATGTATTAATCATTTGTTTTTGATAGATTGGTACCATTTCACTAGGAACCTCTGTACCTAAATCACCACGAGCTACCATCACTCCATCACTAACCTCAAGGATTTCTTCTAAGTTTTCAATTCCTAAAGCACTTTCAATCTTACAAATAATTTGTAAATCTTCTCTATTATGTTCTTTTAATATTTCTTTAACCTCTAATACATCTTCTTTAGAAGAAACAAATGATAAAGCTAAAAACTCACCACCATGTTCACAAGCATAAATAATATCTTCTCTATCAACATCACTTATATATGGAATATTTAATTTAATACCAGGAACACTCATACTCTTACGATTACCTAATTTACCTCCTGCAACGATCTTACAAGTAACTCTATCCTCATATTTAGCAATTACCTCTAATCTCATCTTAGCATTTTCAAGTAAAATAACATCGCCAACATTTAAAGAATCAATAGCATCAGGATGGTTAACAGAGAATCTCTCATTTGTTCCAACAACACTTTCTTTAACTATATCAATAGTTTCACCTGGAACTAATTCAATGGCATCATTTTCCATTACACCACATCTAAATTCAGGTCCTTTAGTATCCCAAAGAATAGCTACATTTCTACCAGTTCTTTTTCTTACCTCACGAACTGAAGAAAGGGCAAGTTCTCTTTCTTCTAAAGTAGCATGAGAAAAGTTAATTCTTGCTACATTCATTCCTGCAAGAACCATTTTTTCCATTACATCTGGTTGATTACTAGCAGGTCCGATACTACAAACAATTTTTGTTTTTTTCATATACTTCACTCCTTCTTTCAAGCTATATAATTATATCATAAATATAAGAAAAGAGAAAGAGAAAATACTTATTTTTGGCATTTAGAACAATAATAAGTACCTCTTCCTCCAACTTTTGTAACAACTAATGGTTCCCCACATAAAGGACACAGACCATCTTTCTTACCATGAACTGATAATTCATTTTGAAATAAGCCATGTACTCCTTCTGCTGAGGTAAAACTTTTAATAGTAGTTCCTCCCATTGTAACTGCTTTATCTAGTATTAACTTCGTATTTTTAATAATATTGTCAGCATCTTCTAAACTAATTGTATTAGCTTTTCTTAAAGGATCTATATGACTAGCAAACAAGATTTCATCATCATAAATATTTCCAATTCCCGTTATAATAGATTGATCAAGTAAAGCTGTCTTAATAGGAACTTTTTTCTTTTGTAAATTTTCTACTAAATAAGTAGGTGTTAAATTCTTATCATTATATTCTAGTCCTAAATCTACCAAAGGTTTTAACTTAAACACCTCATGTTTAGGTAAAACAGCCATCTTTCCAAATTTTCTAACATCATTAAACCTCATATCAGTATCATCTGTAAACGTTATAATGACATGATCATGTTTTCCTTTAGGAACACTAGGATTACGAAAGAAAAACTTTCCTTCCATTCGCAAATGACATATCAATGCTTTAGTTGTAAGAAAGATTACAATCCATTTTCCTCTAGTTGTAATCGTATCGATCTTCTCACCTTTTAAGTCTTTAATAAAATCATTCTTATTACCTATAATTATATTATCCCAATAAACATCTACATCTTTAATAGTTTTCCCAATAATTATCTTTTCTAAGGTCTTACTAACAGTAATTACCTCTGGTTTTTCCGGCATTATTAAACACTTCCTTTACTACTTAGCTTCATACCAATCATTACCTGTTTCAATATCTACTTTTAAAGGAACATCTAACTTAATAACATTTTCCATCTTATCTTTAACTAAAGCTTTAACCTCTTCAAGTTCATCTTTATAGACATTTAAAACAAGTTCATCATGTACTTGAATAAGAATTTTACTTTTTAAATTTCTAGCTGTCATTTCATTATATAAATCTACCATCGCTTTTTTTAATATATCAGCAGCAGATCCTTGAATAGGAGTATTAAGAGCCATTCTCTCTCCCCCACTCCTTACCATATAATTACTACTTTTTAATTCATTAATAACTCGTCTTCTATTCATAATAGTCTTAACATAACCATTTTTATAAGCTTCTTTTTTCTCTTTATCCATATATTCTTTAATACCTGGATAAGTCTCAAGATAGTTATCAATAAATTTCTTAGCACTACCTACATCTATTTTTAAGTCTTCAGATAGACCAAAACTACTAATTCCATAGAGAATACCAAAATTAACCGCTTTAGCAGTTCTTCGCATCGCTTTATCAACATCTTTAATATCAACTTTAAAGATATCAGCAGCTGTTTTCGCATGAATATCTTTATCATCAACAAAGGCTTGAATTAAATTAGTCGCTTTAGATAATGATGCAAAAACTCTAAGTTCTATTTGTGAATAATCAGAACTCATAATAACTGAATTTTCTTCTGGGATAAAGGCTTTTCTAATTAATCTTGTATAATCCCCTCTAATAGGAATATTTTGAAGATTTGGTTCATTAGATGAAAGTCTTCCTGTTCTTGTTAAACATTGATTAAACATCGTATGAATTTTGCCATCTTCTTTTATTTTTTCTAATATTCCAACAACATAATTAGCATATAATTTAGTCAAAGTTCTGTATTCTAAAACTTTATTAACGATTGGATGATAAACAGCAATTTTATCTAAAATATCTTTACTAGTAGAATAACTAGTTTCATCTTTCTTTCTCTTTTTAGGATATGGTAATTCTAATTTGATAAATAGGACATCTCCAAGTTGTTTAGGAGACATAATATTAAAGGTACAACCAGCAGTATTATATATATCTTCTTCCATTTCTTTAATCTTAATCTCTAGTTCATCTTTTAATTTTAAAAGGTAATTTCTATCTACTCTAATTCCAGTTAATTCCATATCTATAAGCACATATGCTAAAGGCATCTCAATTTCTGTAAATAACCTAGTCTCTTCATATTCATCAAGTTTTAAAAGAAAATCACTCTTAGTTTGATATATAAAAGCACTTTTTAAGTTACAAAGATTAATTGTCTCGCTATATTCAACCGTTTTTCTTCTTTTCATAGTTCCATATGTTTCTTCATAACTTTTAATATTAATGCCCATATCATTCATCAATGTTGTAATATCATCACTCATTTTATAATCTAAAAGATAGGAAGCAATCATTGCATCATAATCACAGTTAGTAAGATTGATACCTAATTTATGTAATAAAATATAACTTTTTTTAACATCATATGTCGCTTTAGCAATGTCATTTTCAAAGAAATTTCGATACTCAATAACATCTTTTCCATCTATAAAACAAGTACCACTACTATTAGTAAAACTAACCCCTAAAATTGGAGATTCATTATAATTATAGCCATCCATCTCAATGTAAAAGGCATATGGTTCTTTTAAATTAAAATTACTAATGTCATGTTCATTAACTGTAATTTGACTTTTATCTTCTTTTTTTTCTTCTTCTTGAGCAAGAGAATCAACTTTTTTTAGTAAAGACTTAAATTCTAACTCTTCTAATATCTTAACATACTGCTCTTTATTAAAACCTTTATAATTACAATCTTCTAACGAAAAAGGTATAGGAACATCTCTATATATCGTGGCAAGATCATAACTCATATAAGCATTATCTTTATCTTCAATAAGTTTTTCTTTAGTTTTAGGAGAAATCTCATCAACATGTTCATATAAATTATCTAAAGTTTTATATTTACTTAAAAGGCTAATAGCAGTTTTTTCTCCTATTCCTTTAACTCCAGGTATATGATCGGACATATCGCCCATTAAAGCCTTTAAATCAATCATATTTATAGGTTCAACTTTATAGTATTCTCTAAAGACCTCTTTATTAAATCTAATAGATCCTTTCGTCTTTAAAAGTTTTACATCTACCTCATCACTAATTAATTGTAACAAGTCTTTATCACTTGATATAATTGTTGCAATAAATTCATCTTCTTCATCTACTTTTTTTGCCAAAGTCCCAATTATATCATCTGCTTCATAATTATCAATCTCAAAATATTTTATTCCCATCGCATCAAGTACCTCTTTCGCTTTAGGAAATTGTTCTTTTAATTCTAAAGGCATTTCCTTCCGTCCAGCCTTATAGGAATCATATTTATCATGACGAAAAGTTTTTCCTTTATCAAAAGCCACCAAGATATAATTTGGTTTTTCTTCTTCTATAATTTTATTCATCATATTTATAAAACCATAAAGACCATTAGTAGGAAAGCCTTTTGAGTTTCTCATTATTACTCCACTATAACTAGTAGCATAGTAACTTCTAAACAATAAATTATTCCCATCAACTAAGATTATTTTTTTCATAACATCACTCTTTCTTTATTTATTGTATCACACTACTAGCTTTTTTAAAAATTATTTTACTGCTAAAGTAGCATTATCATTTACAATTTTTATATTTTCATTACTTTCTAATTCACTTACTCTATTACACATTAATAAAGTTAAAATAACGGCCATAATATAGATTAGGCATACTCCTAAAGCAGTTTTTAAAATAGTTTTTACATTTAACATAATCATCACTCCTTCTTTCTGATATTATTTTAAATCGAACTAATGTTTATTGTCAATTGTTTTCGAAGATTTGTTTGACATTTTACATAACATATGCTAAAATTAATACAAATAAAGGAGGAAAAGTGTAAAATGGAAAAATTAACTGATAGACAATATGATATTTTACAAATTATAAAGAAATTAATTGCCAAAAATGGTTATCCGCCAACAGTTAGAGAAATTGGTGACGAAGCAAAATTATCTAGTCCTGCTACTATTCATTTTCATTTAAAACAATTAGTTAATAAAGGATATATAAGGAAAGGTAGTGGTACTAATAGAACTATTGAGGTCCTTGTAGATAATGAATATTTAAATGATGAGGATGAGGTTGTTAAAGTACCCCTTCTTGGTAAAGTAACTGCTGGTACTCCAATAGAAGCGATTGAAAGACCAGATGAAACTTTCGCTTTACCAACAGAATTATTTGGAAATAAGAAGGAAATTTTCACTTTAAAAGTTAGTGGTGAATCTATGATTAATGTTGGTATCTATGATGGTGACATTTTAATTGTCGAACGCCAAACTACTGCTAAAAACGGTGATACAGTAGTAGCAATGAATAATAATAATGAAGCAACAGTAAAAACTTTTTATAAAGAAAATGGTCATTTTAGATTACAACCAGAAAATGACACCATGGACCCAATTATTTTAGATGAAGTAACCATTCTTGGTAAAGTTGTTGGATTATATAGAAAATTTTAAAAAGAACTGAGTACAAAATTCAAAGTAAGTACTCAGTTCTTTATTTTTTTAAACAATATTTTTTAACTATTTCATTATTCTTTCTAATATATTTTTCTATACTATCCTGTTCATTCAAATGATCTACAATCTCCTCAAGATTATTTTCAAGATATCGAAAGTCATCTCTTGCAAATCTTTGTAGATTTTCTTGTTCTAACAAAATAGCCAAATTTATATCATCAGCATACCTTCTTAAAGGAGCACCTCCACGAGCATATAAAATATTACTCTTCGAAATTGTAAAAGCTCCCTCATTTCGATATATTCCAAACTCCAACTTATCAGCTAAACTGTAATTAACTAAGACTGAAGGAAAAGCAATCATATCACTTATAGTTCCTCGTCTTAAACTAGCCAAGTTTTTTCTTTTATCATCACTATTTTTTCCTACTATTCTACATAGATTTCTTAAGTAAAAAAGAGATTTATCTACAAGAGTCAACTGTTGTTTATTTTTCAAAATCCTTTCCGCATCATTTTTAAATAAATTAAAATCGACTACAACCATTTTTCTTTCTAATTCTAAAGAGCAAATATTTCCATTTTTATCAATAATATAATGAAAACAAATCGCTGCCTTTTCCTTTTTAGTCGTTTTCTTAGTCATACTTAAATAGTCATGTGATAAATTTTTAGGAAGCATATCGTAGTTAATATTAACTTTATTATCTCTTATATAGAAACTACTACCTTGTTTAAAAGCATTTATACTAAGATTTCTGTTTACACTAAGAAAGGAAGGAACATCAGTAACATAGACATCAAATAGAAAAAGATCATCTTGTTTAGTAATAGCAAAAGCACTATCTAAATCAGGTGATGTTATCTCATCTAAAGTTATAACTGGTCCCGTTTTCTTTAATAAATCAAGTTCTTCTTTTAAATAGTTTATAGGTTTAACAAAATTTTCTCCCAAACTAAGATCTAGTTCTTCATTCACTAATTTATAGGTAATTCTATTATATGTATCAGCTAACAATCTTTCCTTTATCTTTCCTACTAGCAAAGAAATATCACTATTTCCATCTTGTAACAACTTATTCTCATAATTTTTCAACATTTGAACTATTCCAATAGTTACACTAGTCTTAAGATTATCATACTCTAAAACCCGTAATAATGATTTCAACTCTAAAGTAATATCTTCCTCTTTAAGCTCTTCCTTATCTAAATTATTTAAAATTTTTGTCGCTTTAGCAACACTTTTTTCTTTAATAAAATTATTATACCAAAGATCCTTTCCTAGATAATCTCTAATAGTATGCATAGTATTATCACTACAATCTAAAATATCAGTCTTTTTTAATAACAGTTTTTTTATTATCCATCTATAATCTCCTACGGAATTTAATGCCCAAATTAATTCTTCTTCCTGAAAATTTCTCTTTAATAATAAAGATATTAACTGATAAGTCTTAGAATCTTTTTCTTTGTATCTAAAAAGCAACAATTCTATATTAGCACTAAAATCAAGGCTTCTTTTACTTCCCATAACTGTACTATTATAAACAAGCTGTCCTTTAATTTTTTCTAGTTCTTTAATAGTTGAATCATCTAATGTTTCCAAAGGAGAATTTAATAATTTTTTAATATAACTATCAATTTCCTCAAAATTACAGACAAAAAAAACTGACGAAACAAAATGTCTTAAAAAACTCGTCTCTTTCATTTTTAACCCCCAAATTCAATAATTGTCTTTATAACATAACTAGCAATTAAAAGTCCAGCACCTCCTGGTACAAAAGCATTAGAAGAAATAATGCCATTATTTGTTTTTAATGGTAACTCAGTTGAGGTACAAACTTTAATTTTTTTCAAGTCGCTTTTATTGCTAAATTTCTTACGGAAAGCTTTCGCTAGAGGATCATTACAAGTCTTATCAAGTGTCGTAATAATAAGTTTACTAGGATCAAAACGATTACCTGTCCCCATTGAACTTATAAAAGCGATATTTTTTTCTAAACAATATTGTGCTAAAGCATACTTAACTTTCAAATCATCACAAGCATCAACTACAAAATCTATTTTCTTTTCAAAAACTGTCTCAAAATTATCTGGTGTAACTTGTAAAGAGTTCGTAATAACATTTAAATCCGGATTTATTTCCTTACATCTATCTTTATAACAATCAACTTTTAATTTACCAAAATTACTCGATAAAGCCACTAACTGTCTATTACAATTAGAACTTTCAACCCTATCATAATCGACTAATATTAAAGTTCCAATACCGCTTCTAGCTAATGCTTCAATAACATAGCCTCCTACTCCTCCACAACCAACTATCAAGACTGTTTTCTCTGCTAAAAGTTTTAAGTTATCCTTACCAATTTGTAATTCTAATCTTGAAAATCTCATTTTAAGCCACATTTCTTTTAGAATTTAGTTTTAATCTTAATGTCTTTTGTTGATCTAATGAAAGACTAGGCCAGGCAAGAGGACGATTATAAACAATATTATTAAAGGTACCCAAAGCTAGATAAGATTCATAATTACTCATCGCCATATTCTTATAATTAGCTAGTTTTCTTCCTTCTTTACTGTCTCTAGATAGAAAATTAATAACATTATCTATTTCACTAGTTACAATGAAATCATCATTATCTATTTCGTAATTTAAACTATTAAGAAAATCTAAAACCTCTAATTGACTACCATACCCGTCTTTTCTAATTTTTTCTTCAAGAATATAAGGATCTAAAAAATTATTTTTTAATGTCAAAAGATGATTCAAAAAGTCTTTAGAAATCAAATTATCAAATCCTACTTTATGCAAATCTAAATAAACTTTTTTCTCTAAATCAGGCGTACTTAACCTTATACTATTTACAAGAGCTCCATAAATATAATCTGTTATTGGATTAGTAGCAAAAGGTGGTAAAGGAAGATAATATACATCATAAAAATCACTATCCTTATATTTCTTAGTTGTAACCTTAATATTAGTTAGCGTTCTATTACTATAGTTAATATTTTTTCTAATTATATTAGTTAAAGCTTGATGATTCTTACTATAATATTCGTCATTTCTTAAAGATTTAATATTAGTCCTATCAACAACAACATCACTTGCTTCAAGCCCAATTGCTCTAGAATCTAATTTATCTTTTTCTACCGTAATATTATTAAAGTTTATCGTAACATTTACAGTTATATCTTTTATTGTCATAGGTAATTGGAGCACTTTAAACACCTCTTCTCTCTCGTAAGAGAAATATTATATCATATATTTTTCTTGCCTGCAAGGTATTGCATGTTCTAAAGTTTTATGTTAAACTTATCTAGTAAGTTTAATGGCCTGTTGGTGAAGTGGTTTAACACGTTGCCCTCTCAAGGCAATATACACGGGTTCGAACCCCGTACAGGCTACCAATATAGTATTTAACACCTACTTATTTGCAGGTGTTTTTTATTTTTCACTTAACTTGTTCTTTAGGTTCAACATTATTAAGTCTTTGTTGATATTCTTCGATTTTTTTCATATATTCATCACATCTTTCAGCAAGTGACCCAATAGGTTCTAGTGGTAGAAATGAATGAATTTCATTAAATATGTTTTTCTCTATCATTTCATTTCTTTTTTCAATCGCTTCTTCATAACTAGAAGTAACAAAGGAAACAGAAACTATATTAGTATAACCATCAAGATTATATTCTGGAACACGCTCTTTATCAAAGTAATTATGAAATATATCATCAGCAGTTCTAGGAAATACGACATCATATTCTTTTTTAGTAGTACCATCCTTATAATAAGTAGATTTTTCTCCTACTAAATAGCAAGGAGATACCACAACACCTATAGTTTCCTCAAATCTTGTATATTTCATAGAACATTCTTTTCGCATCTCCAATAATGCCTAAACTCTAGGGTATTTTAATTCGTTATTCATATTATTTCCTTCTTTCCAATTAAGATATTACTAGTAATCTTAATCCTTTAGAGATATATTAACATACTAAATTAAGTCATGCAAGTGTTCCCATAGGATCCCATGGTTTTAACTCTACTGGCTCAATCTCCAGCTCATCTAATTGCTCTTTAGATAAATATTTCTTATTAATAACCGCTTGATATACATACTTATCAAACCAACTATCACTAGCAACAAAATATCCTTTATTCCCTACTTGTTCACCCCAACTATTTTCTATTTTCCACTTAGTAGGTACTCCATCATCTAAATTAACCCCTGTAATAACTACATCATGATTTATAGAGCTCTCATAATTACTTAACATTTCTTCTTTAGTCATAAAAAAATCTGTTTTAAAAGTATCATAATAATTAAAACTCCTATCATCAAATACTCCATCACCTTCATCAATTACCTTCTTCCAGTCGCACCCAAGAAAGACAGTTTCCTTCGCTTGTAACTGCTTAATAACTAACTTTTTCAAATCATCAATAGCAAGATTAAGATATAAAACTCTATTCCCTTCTATAACATTTCCTAAATATTTAACAGTATAAGTTCTATTAACAGGTTTATCTTGAGTTGGAGCATTTATAACACATACATAATCATTAACATCTATATCAGTATATTCTAGATAAAATTCCAACGGTGTTATATCTTTGATGATATGATATTTTTTATCTTTATCAGTATATTCAAAATCGAAATATTTTGGAGGCACTCCATAACAATCAGCTAAAATTCGATAAATATCATCTAAATATAAACTCTTTAAAAATTCCAAATTGTCTTTATTCGTTAATATTCTAGCATTAAATTGTCTTAATTTTCTACTAAGAAGGTGATTCATCTCATCAGGATTAGAACTTTGATAGGTATCACTCATAACCGTTTTAGGAACCATTCCATATTTATTTACAATATTAGCAAATAACTCCCATTGTCCTCCATCTTTTAGCCCTCTCGTTAAAATATGATATCTTTCCCTATCATCTATATCTCTATCTTTAAGTTCAATCAGATTTTCCATGATATAATTACACTTTTCCAATTTATCATAAAAAGCAATAAAGTTTTGAGAAATTTCAAAATCTTCTAAGTTATATTTCTTACAAATAGCTTCTCTTAACACATTACATCCTGCATAAATAAAGGAATTATTAGAATTTTTTTGATTAACTACATTTAAAGTATCAACATTAAGAGAAAAATTAAAAAGCAGTTTTCCTTCTCTTTCTTTATTTCTCATAATATCTCTAATTTTATTATTTACAAGGGCACATCTCACCGTTCTATTTTCTATATTTTGGTTATAATTGTTATTAATCTCTTCAAGAATTTCTTTCTTTATTTCCACGTTATCACCATCCCTTTATAGTATAGTTAAAAAACGAAATTTAATACAAAAGAAAAAAGTCAAGTAATTTCTTAACTTTTCATAGTAATTTAGTTATTATATATTACTTTTCAGTTGTATAAAAATCTACTCTTTTCTTAAATTCTTCTATACCAATAATTTTTAATAACTGATATAGATTAGGAGTTTTTACTCTACCTGTAAGTAAATGTCTAATCATTTCACATACATCACCAATATGACCTTTATAAAGAGTTGGATTTTCTTTATACATTTTAACACTAGGAGCATAACCATTTTCTTCAGCTAAAACTTTAATCTGATTATACCACTCATCTTCACTGTTAAAGTCTTGATATATTTCTATATATTTATTAACAATATCAAAGTCAATATCTTCATTTATATCTTTATATGTTTCATTTCTATCTTGATAGAATATATCATTAAAAATATATGAACTTTCTATCTTTATATCTTTATAAGTAGCAATATCCTTTCTTGGCCTTTTACTATCACGTTCTATATTTAAGAAGGCAGTTAGTTTGTCTTTATCTTTTACCATCAATTCATAAAAGTCTTGATCATACTTTTTATAATAGTCTAAGGCATCATTATAAATTGTTTCGGCACTAATTCTTGAGAAATATGTTCTACAAATATTATTTAATTTCTCCATATCAAATAGAGTTCCCCCAGTAGGCATTTTCTTAAAGGAGAATTTAAAGTCTTCAATAGATTTATCTTTATTTTGTAAATACCATTCTTCAAAGTTAGTATTAGCAAGTGTAGCAAGGTATAGTCTAACTCCGTCTTTTGGAATACCTGCTTCTTCATAGTAACTAACAGCAAATTCTGGATCTTTTCGCTTACTAAATTTACGGATTTTACCATCTTCTTTTTTGGTAAGAGGTGCAATATGAGCATATTTACAAGGTTTAAAACCTAAAACTTGATTAAGTTGTAAATGTTTTGGAAAACTAGGTACCCATTCATCACCTCTTAAAACATGAGTAGTATGCATTAAATGATCATCTATGACATGAGCGAAATGGTAAGTTGGAATACCATCTTTTTTTAGAATAACCTCATCAATATCATTTTCTGGAAGAGTGATATCACCTTTTATTAAGTCATGAAGAATTATATTATTATGAGAATCTCCAGGAGATTTAAGACGAATAACATAACTATCTCCTTTAGCAAGATGTTCCTTTATCTCGTCAAAAGATAAATCTCTATCAACCGCATAACTACCATAAATACCAATCTTTTCTTTTCTTAATTCTTGCCCGCTTCTAATTTCTGCTAATTCTTCTTCCGTCATAAAACAAGGATAAGCTTTACCTTCACTAACTAACTTTTTAGCATAGGCTTTGTAGATATCAACACGTTCACTTTGAATATATGGACCATAATCTCCACCTACTCCATAACCTTCTGTATAATTTATATCAAAAGCTTTAAGACCATCGATAATCGCTTCGATTGCTCCAACTTTCTCTCTTTTACTATCAGTATCTTCAATTCTCAGATAAAAAACTCCCCCTGTTTGTTTAGCGAGCAATGAACTAATAAAAGCACCATATAAATTACCAACATGCATAAATCCTGTTGGTGATGGTCCAAATCTTGTTACATAAGCCCCATCAGGCAAATTTCTCTCTTTATATTTTTCTTCAATCTCCTCTACTGTTATCTTTACATCTTTAAAAAGTAAATCTGCCAACTCTTTATTCATTTAAATCTCTCCCTCTTTTATGTATCCCTATTTCACTAAGGACATTAACATTTGATAATATTTTATACTAAATTACTTTATCTTACAACAAAATTATAAGAAAAATCAAAATAAAACCCTTATATTATAAGGGATAATTTTTCAATTGGCTGCCCCAGTTAGATTCGAACTAACGCATAATGCGGTCAGAGCGCACTGCCTTACCACTTGGCTATGGGGCAATAAATAACAATTAAATTCTACCACATAAATCCTTGTTTTACAACTCAAAAAGGATACTTTTATGATAACTTAAGATATAAAAGCATTCACCAAAATAGAAGATATATGTCTAATGGGTATTTGTTATTTATTTTACATAAGTTTGTTAACAAATACCCATTAGTAGTATTTCTTAATAGATAAAAATATATATTATCAAAGAAATACTACTATTTAGTATCATGCATAAACATTTCGTATTCTTTTATTATCTCTTCTGGCTTACCTATCTTCATTATTTTTCCTTCGTGTAACCATAAAACCTCATCACAAAGCTCTTTAATAGTACTAAGACTATGTGAAACAATAATTACAGTTCTTTTATCACTACTAATTAACTCTTTCATTTTATTATAACTTTTCTCTTTAAATTTAGCATCTCCAACAGACAAAACCTCATCAATTAAAGTAATGTCTGTCTCTAAAATTGCTGTAATAGCGAAAGCTAGTTTTGAATACATACCAGAAGAATAAGTTTTTACCGGCTTATCTATAAAATTTCCAATATCAGCAAATTCTATTATTTCTTTCACTTTTTTTTGAATTTGCTCTTCTGTATAGCCTAATAAAAGACCTGATAAAAAGATATTTTCTCTTCCTGTTAATTTTTTATTGAAGCCAACTCCAATTGAGAGCAAAGAAACTTTATGCCCGTGTAAATTTATTGAGCCTTTATCTGGCGAGAATATTCTGGCAATCGCTTTTAAAAGAGTCGATTTACCACTACCATTTTTGCCAATGACACCAAGTATTTTTCCTTCTTCTAATTCAAATGATACACCCTTTAAGGCTTCAAACTTTTCTCTTTTATTAAACATATATTTCCAAGAAGCTCTAATTGAGGTCTTCTTTAATCCCTTGTAGGTAATATGTAGATTTTTAACTGATATAGCAATATTTTTCATTAAATCACCTTTGCATAACTATTTTCATTTTTATGAATAATTTTAATTCCTAGTATACATAATATAGAACCAATAATAAACCAAAAGAATAGTCCTTCAAAACTAGGATTTATACCATAAATCATTACTTTTCTTAACTCATTTATAAAAAAAGCAATCGGATTCATCCTTAACAAGTAATAAGAAATTTCTCCACTAAGTCTTGTAGAAATATTATAAAACACTCCAGAGAAATATAGTAGCATTCTTAAAAAAATATTTATTAAATTAGAAAGATCATCTAAAAATACACCAAAGTGCATTATTATTAAACCGAAACCAAAGCAAATAATATATAAAATGATTAAAATAGGAATAATATAAAGAATATTTAGAGTAAGAGGAACATTTGTTATAATCATTAAAAGAAAAGCTATAGCAAGAGAGATAAACATTTTAAATAAATAGGTAAATGATTTAGATAAAAGCAAAATATATTTTGGTATATATACTTTTGTTACTAAATCACGATTATTAATTATTAGTTTTACGCTTCCTTTCAACATTCTACTAAAAAAGTCCCAAGCGGTAAGACCAATAAAGATAAAAGCAGCAAAATATGGTTCTCTAGCTTTAAATACATAACCAAAAATGAAAGCATAGATTAGCATAAAACATAGTGGTTCAATAATCCACCATAACCAGTTTAAGTAAGAATCTGATACCTCACTTTTAAGTTCCGCTTTCGCTGATCTAATGGCATACTTATAATATTTTTTTATATTTTGAAAAAATAGTTTTATATCCTTCACAATTACTCTCCACCTCTTTCAACACGCTCCCTCTTCTTATATGTTTTTCTTATTACTTTAGCTATTTTTCTAAGAGGAGCAGTTATTTTCCAAGACTTTGAACTAGTTATATTTTTAACTTTTTTCTTTAATTTTTCACTTTCACTCTTTAATTTTCTATTCTCTATTTCTAAGTGTTCTTTTTCTTCCTTAATTTGAGCAATTTCTTTTTTATAGTTTTTTTCTTTATCTTTATAACTATTTTTATAATCTTTTCTTCTTAAAGGCTTATCTAATAAAGATGTTGACAAAAAATTTAACACATCAAAGTTATCAAAAGTAGTTAAGCTATAATCCCATCTTTTCTTTATTTGAAATGTCTCACACCACTTTACAAGATAATCATAGGCAAAATCTTTTAAGTTCATATCTATTTCTTCTTGTTGATAAGATTCATTTATAACATGTAAATATTCTTTCCAATATTTAGTAGGGCCTAAAAGAAAACAACCATGATTATGATTTACAGGTAGCAAATTAAATGATACATCAATAATATAGTAATCTAAATCTTTAGCTTGATTAATAATCAGTTGAGGAATTAAAGGATTTATTTCAGCTCTATTTAAAATAACAAGTTTTGTTTTAGGCTTAGCAAAAAGTAAAAGATGTGATAAAGTTCCGAGTGTACAAACAACATAATCTGCTCCTTTTATATAGGCAATTTGTTCTTCAATACTATATTGTTCTGGAGCGATAATTTTAAAACCTCTTTTTTGATAAAAATCTTCAAAATAACTTTCATTAAAGCAATCCTGTTTTTCAAATTTAGATCTCGTAAGATAAATTTTCTTATCCTTCTTTGCTTTTATATTTTTACAAATTTTATCATAAATAACATGATATTTTTCTTTATAATTACTCCAAGCATAGATAGTTTCATCAGGAATAATAACCTCTTTAAATTTACTAGGCTTTTTTATGTAGATTACCTTTTTTAAATCTATATCTAATAGTTTAAAGAAATTATCAAAGTAACTTTTATAATTATCATTTATAACAACAAAAGCTACTTTACATTTTGGTTTATTTTCAACTACATACCATAACCTTGATAAACTTTCTAATATTAAATGACCAAAAGTAGAAATAATGACTCCTCCAAATATAACTTTTTCATCATAATAAGTAATTTCTTCTTTTGACACTTCATAACTATCACAACAAGAATAGTTGATGAATCTATCTTTATTACGAATCAAGCCACTAAGAAAATTGAAATTTTCATCACAAACTCCACCTACATATTTACCATTATAAGTAGTGCTATCAATCTTTTTTAATGGTAAGATAATAGCATTTTTAACATTCTTTACATTTGTTTTTTCCTTTAAAAGATAATCTTTACTGCAAGCTTCAAGCCATTTATCTTTATTTTCTGTAAAAATTCTTTTTTGAAGTTCCTCTAACTTATACATGAGTTCACCCCTATTTTAATGTTTTTTTAAAACATATTCTTTTCCCTTGCTTTTTTCATTTAGATTGTTTTCTAAATTTAAGAATTGGGCATAATCTATGGCATTTAAATTACTAATCAAAGTACAGAAATCTTCAGGAGTAGTTACTTTGATATTTCCTCTGTTACCTTTAATTAAATGACATTTAATACCATGTTTAAACATTAGGCCACAAGAGTCAACTATGCCTTCATAATTAGGATTAATAGCTCTTTCTTCTAAATGAGCCTTATATATATCTTGTAAGTAAAAACACTGAGGAGCTTGAGCTGTATATACAGTATCACGTCTTGGCATTGTATCAACTAATACTCCATCATGACTTGTAATTGGAGTCTCAAAGCAGGGAGTTGCTGTAATAGCGTTACCACATTCTTTGACTTTCTCAATACAATTATTAATAACCTCATCAGTTATTAATGGCCTTACTCCATCATGAATAAGAACAATAGCATTATCATGATCTTTTAAAACCTCACTAAGGCCAATAAATATAGAATCTTGTCCTGTCTTACCACCTTTAAAAGTTCGTTTTACTTTTCTAATACCAGCACGAGCTATTATGTTGTCTAGATAAGTTAGCCAATCTTCTATACAAGCAACATAGATCTCATCAATATTTTCATTTTCTTCAAACCGATTAAGGGTGTGAATTATTATCTCGCTTCCATTTACTTTTAAAAATTGTTTAGGAAGAGATGACCCCATTCTATTTCCTGTTCCTCCAGCAAAAATAACAGCAATATTCTTCATATAAACCTCCATTTATTAATATGTTATTTTCTAAATTAACCCCTAAACAATCCTTTATTTATCATTTAAATATTTATCAACCGCTTCTACTATTCTTTGACAATTATTATAATCATTATAAGCAAAAAAGTCATCTGCTCTTTTCTCATATTTCTTTTTAATGGAACATTTTTTTCGCATGTAACTACATAGTTCATCTACTAAGTCTTGTTCAGTTTTACAAATAGGTCCAAAAGCCATTGTCTCATAGTCGTATATACCTGTTTGATAATGCGGTGGAAGAGCATTAGGATGATAATAAACAATTGGTTTTCTTTGATACGCAAAATCAAATTGCACTCCTGAATAATCTGTAACCATTAAACTAGATTCTGTTAAGATTTTTTCATAACTCATGTCACCTGTAGCAGGAATAAGCTCAACATAGTCATTTTTATCATAATCATCTATTTGACTACTTGTAGCTGGATGTAATAAATATATAATATTATAGCCTGTTTCCTTCGCTACCTCAATAAGCTTTTTATTGTTTATTAAAGAATTATATATCTTGAAATATTCACTATTTCGAAAGTTTTCATTATGACTTTTCTTAACATGAACAATATTTGAATTTACAATATTTCTTCTCCACGTTGGAGTTATTAAGATAATTTTCTTATCATTAGACTTTAATCCATCATAGCGTGCTAAACCGGTTAAAGAGATATCTTTTTTATCAAAGCCATACTCTTCTTGAAGAATATTTTTAACCTCATATTTTGAAGCACAGCAGTAATGTTTGATGTTATCAAATAATCTATTCTGATATTGAGCAATTTCTTGAATGGTTAAGCCATGTTGGATTTCAATTAAATCAGCATTATATAAACCGCTAAACATTTCTCGAGCTAACCCATCAAAACCACAATAAGATATAACGTTAGCATGAGTTTTTAAAATAACCTCAGCATGAAGACTTAATAATTTTGCTTTTAAGCTATTGTACTTTAAGATTTTCTTATGTTTTTGACTTAATAATCTTTTATAATCTAATGATTCTCTTTTTATAATATAGTAAATATTTCTATTATGTTTTAAGCCATATTGATATATATATTCGCCATTATCTCCAGCTTTATATAACTTATCAAATGTTATCCATAAATGTTTATTTTTATAAAAAGGTCTTGTTAAATAATATATGAATCTTAAGCCAATCAATTTAAGTACTCGTATTTTGTTATTTTCATTTTTTAATTTTGATAAATCGTATAGTAATTCAGCTTTAATGACTTTTAGAGTTGTACTTTTTTCAATTGTAAGATAAGATATTTTATTTTTTAACATTATGCCCTTATAAGACCAAAAAGATCGTTTTGATTTTGATAATCTTGCTTGAACTTTGTCAAAACGCAAATTTAAAGGAAGCTTTTTTCCATTAATTAAAGCATAAAATTTTAACTGTTGCTTTTTTAGAAGATCAACTTTAAAGTCTATCATAAAAGTATATTCATTTGCTAAGTTAACGCCAAAAGCTTTTAGAGATGAATAAACTGCCGTTTTTTTAAGGGGAACCTTTTTATTATCTAGCTCAGCAATGATATTAATCTCATCAGTTGGTAAGAAATCACTAATTGAAACAGAAGCATCAATTTGAAGGTTAAAATCTTTATAATTTATTGCTTTTATCTTAACTTTTTCACTTAAATTATAGGCTCTATCTGTACTAATATAGGCTTTAGTTTTTTTATTATCCTTAGTATATTCTAATAAGGTATTATGGTGATTATTTATTTTAGAGACTATAATATTCTTTTTTGCCTCTAATAGGGCAATTTTTTTATCTATAAACCAAAAACGTAACCATCTTGGTATTTTAAACTGATGTTTATCACCTTTACCACTTATAGACTTTAAACTTGTTTGTAAAATTATTTTGTCATCAATTTTAACTAAAGCTTTTAAAACAGATTCCTTAAAAGCAGCAAAATCAGTTTGTGATAAGACATTCTTATTTCTATCTTTAGTGTTGCAATTAAATTTAGTAAAAATTAAATACATGCATATTTCTTCTATATATTCCGGTATCTTTGAATAACTATCCAAAAGAGGATTAATTAATCTATCAACAGAATCTTTATACCACCAAAGATTATATTGAATAGAACATTTAGAGGTATTATCTTCAAATGGCTCTTTAGAGGTTAGTTTTAACTCTTCAAAATACTTATAAACAAAGTTAGTATCAAAAATTTCTAATAGTAGTTTTATTTGACATTCCTCATGTAAAGTATCATCAAAATAATGATCTCTTAAAAGCTCTCTTTTAAAGAAATATGCAGAAAACAGAAGTTGAATAGTATAAGGTTTTGCATATAGATTAATTAATTGAGTCTTTTTGGGTTGCATAACATAAGGTATACGCTTTTTTTTATCACTATCAAAGTAACCTCCATTTATTGCTACTAAATCAATATCCCGCAAAGACTTTTCGACTAAAGAAAAAGTCTTGTTGCTTTCATAATACATATCACTATTAATAAAGGTAATATATTTACCAGTTGCAACAGTTAGAGCGTGATTATATGCTTCCGCTTTACTAGCAATTTTATCATTATAAATGATATTTAAATAATCAAAATTCTTAATATCAGTAGAAGAAAACTCTTCATCATTGATATTTTCAACAATTATTTCAACTTTAGTTAAATCATATTTCTGACTATTAATACTCATCAAAGTCTTTTCTAAATCGTTTTTATCAGTTGCATATATTACAATACTATAATTCATTTTCATCATCCTTACATCTTTATCTTATTTCATATAATTAGAAACTACCTTAGCTATTTTTCTAGTACAATTCTTTTTATTAGTAACATATTTATCAGTAAATTCTCGTAAATACTTATAGTCATATTTCTTCTCAAAAGTTTTTACTAATTCACTAGCTTTCTTTTCTTTATAGCCAGGTAATTCTTTATAATCAATCATTAATCCTCTTTTAGTTTGATAATCATCAATATCAAAGCTATAAAAATATATTGGTATATTTTTTAGTCCCGCTTCGTAGATAATACAAGAATAATCACTTACAACTAAGTCAGCGATAAATAGCATTTCAAAAGTACTAAATTTTGTATCAAATAAAACTCTTTTATCAGTAACTTTTGTTTTAGATAATGGGTGTAACTTTATAATTAAATTATATTTACTATAGTCAATATTATCTATAAGTTTTTGAACAGCTTTTCTAAAGTTTTTCTCATTTTTTCTGAAAGTTGGGCAATATAATATGTTTTTTTTCTGTTTTAAGGAAGGATACTCTTTTAAAATTTTTTCTCTTATTTCCTGTTCATATTTTTTTGACAATAATAAATCAACACGAGGTAAAGTTTTAATAACTATTTTCTCTTTTTCACAGTTGAACCCAGCAGCTAAATGAGAAGAGTACGCACTGCTAGCAGCAAAGATGAGGTCATAATTTTCATGCATATGCATAAGTTTGGCTAACATCCTTCTACTCCCCTCTTCTGTGTCCAAAATACTGTAACCAAACTTTTTCATTGTTCCTATTGAATGCCACATTTGAATAACAGTTAATTTTTTCTTATGATGTAAAATACTTACAGTGGGACAATAAGAATCTAAGATACAAACTCTTGAGGTACTTAGATGATACATTTGTCTAAGGGTATGGAATCCATAACTTATTTTATCTCTTAGTTTAGCCTTAATCCCTGATTTAAGCATTTTACATAAATATACTACTTTATATTTTTCTTCTAGTTCTTTTCCTAATAATTTAAAATCTAAATTAACAAAATCTGCTTGTCTACTAATCATAACAACTTTATTTCTTACTGGTAGAACTTTAAAAAACATATATAAAAATCTAGAAAGATAAATATATAAATTAATAATTATTTTCATAATTTATCAAGTCCTTCTTCTATTAACTTTATAATTTTTGGTATTGACTCCTCTTTTTTTATTTTCTTTAAACCATTAAGTTTCTTTTTAGTATCAATATCTTTATATTTTTCTAATTCTTCTATAAGACTTTTAAAATCTGTTACAACATCAAGAGAAGCTTTATCTAAACCATGATATGGTCTTAAATATTCGTATTCTTCTTGGTCAAAGCGAAAATAAATTATGGGCCTTTTAAACATGGAAAACTCGTAAACACAAGATGAGTAATCAGTAATTAAGATATCTGATATATATATGAGTTTATTGATATCATAAGTAGAAAAGTCTTTTATAGTATCACTGTAGGCACTATTAATTTGAACCTTTTCTTTAATAAAGGGATGTAATTTAATAATAAAGAGAAAATCATTCTTTTTACAGAAATTATTAAGTAAAGCAAAATCCAATTGGTTAATATCATAATGTGCAGTATCTTGAGTTGCTCCCCGATAAGTTGGAGCGAAAAGAATAATCTTTTTTTCTTTCAAATATGGATATTCAGTATATATCTCTTTAATTGTTTTAATTATGTTTTCTTTATTGAAATAGTTATCTAATCTAGGCATTCCATAAGCTTTTATTTTATCTTCATTAAGACCAAACACCTCTTTATAAATATCTTTTAGGTTATTATTATCTACAATGGCATAAGTATATTTTCGATGTGATGAAAAAAATGGATGAGGTGAACCTTGTTTACCAAATCTTGCATAGCCAACCGCTTTAAACCCAACCCCTGCATGCCACAGTTGAATAATCATAGTTTTTTTACTTAAGTTTAAGATATTTAAAATAGGAGTATAGTTTTCGATTAAAATAATATCGCTCTTAGCAAGCATGATTGTTGTCTTATAATAAGTACTAATTCTTTTGTCATTAATATCATCATGACAATAGATTAATATTTTAGAAGGCAACTCATTTAAGGGTTTAACTAAAGCTTGCAAATTTTCAGTTAAATGATTACTGTTTTCAGTCAAAAGCAAAATGACTTTTCTGTGTTTATTTTTAAAGACTCTTCTTAATTTATAAATAATATTAAGACTCTTTATTCCTATAAGTTTAAAACAATTCTTGATTAGTTCTTTCTTCTTTTCACCTTCAAAGACTCTAATATATTTTTTATATTTCTTATTCTCCATCATAAAGTGAATATTTATATAAAAAACTTTTTCAAAATATTTAAAACTAACATTATAAGCATAAAGCTCATTTCGATAATAGAATATTCTTGTCAAATTATCAAATTCTTTTAGTAAAGAAGAGTCTACTCCTACTCTTTTACCTTTTACTTCCAGATGCCATAATCCTTTATCTAACATTTGTTCATTTATATTAGTTAAAGGAATTAATACTTTCTTATTATAAACTTTTAATAAAATTTTGTCTTTATTATTACTTAATAGAATTTCTTTAGTTTCTTTATCAAAGGTTAATAATAAGTTACATCTTTCCCACTCAATATCAACTACTTTATACTCCATAATTTGTACTACTCCTTATTGCCGTTTACTTTAAGTTTTTTCTGCTGTTATAGTAAAGACACTACAGTTTTCTTTTTGTTTATTTCTACTTCTTAATAATATCATTTATAATGATAAATTTTAGACACTAATTCTTTTTTATATGTATTATATCAGATTATTGAGAAAATGTCTTATATTTTTAACATTCATGGAAAATATTTTGTAAAAATAATAAAACTACTTTCTTTTAATGATAGTAGTTTTATAAAATTCTGAATAATATTAGTTGTTAGTTTTAGTAAGCGTTTTATCTTTTTCATTATTATAAACTTATAAGTTATCTTTTCCAACTAAATTCACATCTAAAAGTGCAAAAACTACATATATTTTTGCATTGATTTCATCATTTGATTAACTTGTTTTTGACTTGGTTTTCTTCCCATTTGCATCATTAAGGCTTTAATCATTTCCTCATTAATAGGTGGATTTTTCTTCATATAACGTTTAGTAACTGTTCTTGCAATAAAGAAACCAATAAAAGCACCAATAATAAGGCCAATTAAAATCATTAATATATCATGTAACATAATATCACTCCCTACAACAATATATTACCTTAAATTAAGAAATTAAACAAGTAATTTTCGACTCTCTAAGAAGAAATAATCTTGATTTTTAAAGTCACAAGCAAAATAAGTATTATTAAGACTATTTAAAACATCTAAAAAGAAACAATCATAGTAATTAGTCCTAAGTAACATATAAGCTCTTTTCACAACTAATGTACTTATCTCTTCATGAGCAGGATTATTATAATAATGTACCTCTTTTTTCTTACTATAAGGAATAGTCTGATGATATTTAACAAATAAATATCTATCTGCTTTATCTTTATCTATTTTCTTAGTTAATTGTTTAAAAAGACTATACCCATAATCTAAGTCTTCTCTTTTCAAAGAATAAATTTGTTCAAAAATATTATACAAAATACTTGGTTTATCTATATATAAACTTTTAAATTCATCTTTAATTTCAAAAATAAAAAACTCTCTCATTATCATCACCATAATTATAATAACAAGAGAGTATAGATATTTTTGTCGAATTATTTAATTATATCTTCTATTTTTAAAGAAATATCTTCTTTAGTATAGAATATCTTTTTATTAATATCAGCAGCATTACCACTATAACCAAAGTTATTAATAGTGAAAAGATAATTATCATTATAAGCAAATTGATACCAAGAGTAAGAAGATGACCGTTCAATAATAAATTTCTTAACACCTACTGGTAATAGAGAATCTTGTTCTTCTTTTGATAAAAGATTATATCTTTCAATAGATGGCATTGAAACTATTCTAATATCATAACCTTTTTCTTTTAGTAAATCACTAACTGCAAAGGCAAGATCTACCTCTTCTCCTGTTGCAATAATAATAGCATCTAATTTACGTTCCTCTTTTTTTATAATATAAGCCCCATTAGCAACTAAAGATACAGATGAGGTTTCTCTTATCATTGTTTTATTACGACTTAAAATAATACAAGCTGGTTTTGAATTAGCAAAAATAGTTTTATAAGTTCCAATTACCTCATTACTGTCACTTGGTCTAAAAACATCTAAATTAGGAGTAGCTCTTAGTCCAACAAGTTGTTCAACTGCTTGATGAGTTGGTCCATCTTCCCCAACCGTTATAGAATCATGAGTAAAAATATAGGTAACTGGTAAATTCATAAGTGAAGATAAACGTAAAGCTGGTTTTAAATAATCACTAAACGAAAGATAGGTAGAAACAAATGGTCTATACCCTGATAAAGCAAGGCCATTAGCAATAGCAGCCATCGCAAATTCGCGAACTCCAAAGAAGATATTTCTACCGTTATAATCATCTAAAGAGAAATCACCTTTATCTTTTAAGTAAGTAAGAGTTGAACTTGATAAATCAGCAGCCCCTCCAAAGATCAATTTACTACTATTAGCAAGAGAATTTAATACTTTACTAGATGCTTCTCTTAAAGACTCTACTCTATCTTCAGGCATCTTATAGTCAAGATTTGTTAATTCAATCGCTTTATCATCATTCATTAAAGCCATTAAGACCTCTTTACTCTTCTCATCTAACAATTCTATCTTACTTTCAAAATCAGCTTTTAAATTATTATTTCTTTCATTTATAAAGTTCTGAAAACTTTCTAAGGTTTCACTAGAAATAGCAAAAGGAATATCTCTTATATTAAGCTCTTTCTTTATATTAGTAATGTCTTCATCACCTAAAGGTTTACCATGAACAATATTTTTGCCAGCATTTTTAGAGTATTTTCCAATCGTTGTCTTTATCTCAATAATTGTAGGTAAAGCACTACTTTTAGCACTAGTAATAGCTTTATCAATACTAGAGACACTATCATCACTAGTAAGATAATTAAAGCCCATACTTTTAAAACGTTCTTCGATGTTATCAATAAAAGTTTTATTAGTATCACTATCTAGACAAACACGATTTGAGTCATAAAGAAGGATTAAGTTATTTAAGCGAAGACGACCTGCTAATGAACAAGCTTCATAGCTAACACCTTCCATTAAATCTCCATCACCACAAAGGCAATAGACATTATAATCGATTACTTTGGTTTTACGATCGTTAACAAGGGCTTCACTATGTCTTTCAGCTATTGCCATACCAACAGCCATCGCTACTCCTTGTCCTAATGGTCCTGTTGTCGCATCAACTCCAGGAGTTACTCCATATTCAGGATGTCCTGGGGTAATAGAATCTAACTTGCGAAATTTTTTCAAGTCATCTAGCTCGATATTAAAACCAGCCATACCCAAAGTGGCATATAACAAAGCCGAACCATGACCAGCACTCATAACAAAACGATCACGATTAAAAAATTTAGGATCATCTTTAACAAATCTTAAATGATGAGCATATACTGTATATATGATAGGCGCAGCTCCTAAGACAATACCGGGGTGTCCACTATTCGCTTCATGAATCATATCAATTCCTAAAGCTCTAATTTGATCAACTATCCTCTCCTCATTTAATTCTTTTTCATTACTCTTAGCAAATGCTAACATAAAATCACTCCTTAGTAGTCTCATTATATCATAAGGAAGACTTTATCTGCAACCAAGCACCAAGATGAAAAAAATGATCTATTACTACTTATTTTTCTATTTTCAGACAAAAACTTACTTGCCCTTTAACTAATGATATGCTAAAATCTATTTGTACGCCGGTATAGTTTAGTGGTAAAACAGATCCTTGGTAAGGATCAGCGGTAAGTTCAATTCTTACTTCCGGCACCATTGGGAAATCTGTTCGAACTATTCGAACTTTTGATATAGGAATCAATCAGAAATGATTGATTTTTTCGTTTTTATGAAAAAAGCAACCTAGAAGAAATAAGTCTAAAAGGGGTCTAGGGAATATCCCTTAGCCCACAGGTCATTTTGATGTTTATGTCAAAATACCTAGGGGGTTAAATATTTTGTTAGAGCCAAAATATATCTATGAAAGGAGGTAAAAATGAATGAGTACTTTACCCTATTCAAGTGATAAAAACAGAAATCTGTCATCATAAAATATAGAAAAAAGCGGTTATTATAGTACACTTTCTTGAACA
>DVIS01000032.1 GCA_018711135.1 Candidatus Onthousia faecavium | reverse complement strand
ACGGGAAATGGCTATTTGACTGATGAAGATATAGCAATGATAGAAGATGCGACAACATGGTATTTGGGAAAAGTAGGACGAGGTGTCTCATATAAACTAGCCAAATATACAAATACTACGGATAATATTCTAACATCAAGTACGACAACAGCAAAGGTAGGATTACTACGCTTAGGAGAATTAATGGCAGGACAATTTGATAGATATGGTAACAATACATATTATTGGACCATAACACCATATAGTGCGTCTGACGTGCGTAACGTGGACGACAATGGCTACGTGAGCCTCAACACTCCGTCTTATGCGTACGGTGCCCGGCCATCTATAAATCTAAAATCTAACGTGCAAATTGTAAATGGCGATGGAACTTTGCAGAAACCTTTTATCTTGGCCTTAGCAAATTAGTAAAATTATGGGAGACAGTTTTCGGGTTGAGTTATTCATGCACAATGCATAAATAATTCTAATTAATTTAGTGGAACAGGCAGTTAAACAAGCACAGTAATGTTTACCTTCCTGTTTTTTCTTTTGATAATAAACATAAATTGGATTTTTTTATCACATTTAGCTGATATAGTTACAATGTTATAAATGTTAATATAGAAACTGATAAATATGTCAAAGTTAAAAGTTGATAGTTTATCAGTTTTTTTATCTTTTGATATACTTATAATATCTCATCATAAAAAGGAGTTGAAGTAAGTATGAGAAAAGATATAACAATAGAAAAAATAATGTTAGGAGGAACAAACGTGAACAAAACACAACTTGCTAGGCAATATAATTGTTGTTGGGAAACAATTGATAGAAGATTAAATCCAGAAAAGTATAAAAAAGATAGAAAAGAAAGAATTTATATATCTAAGCTAGATCCATTCAAACAAATTATTGATAAAAAATTAGAAGAAAATAACATCCCGGCTACAGGAATATATTATCTATTAAAAAATAAATATGATTTTAAAGGAAAATATGGAATAATAAGAAAATATGTGAGTATAAAAAAGGAAGATATTATTACTAATTTAACTATCCGCTTTGAAACCATTAAAGGTTATCAATCTCAAGTGGATTGGAAAGAAAAATTAAAATTACATGATTCTTTTGGAAAAGAATATAAGATAAATATTTTTTTAATAGTTTTAGGTTATTCCAGATATAAATATATAGAACTAACTTTTGATCAGACACATGAAACACTATTTAAATGTTTAACTAATGCTTTTAAATATTATGGAGGAACAACAGAAGAAATATTATTTGATAATATGAAGACTATTGTAGATCAAGTAAAAAGTAATTATACCCAAGTAGTGATTAATGTTAAGGCTAATCAATTTGCCAAAGATGCTGGTTTTCAAATTATCACTTGTAAACCTTACAGACCTAGAACTAAAGGTAAAGTAGAAACTCTTGCCAAAATAATGAATCGATTAAAAGCATTTGATTATGAATTTAAAGATATAGAAGAATTAAATCATATTGTTAAGAAATTAAATCATGATTTAAATTGTGAAGAAAAATCCCAAGCAATTGATGATATGCCAATTAATTTATTTCAAAATGAAAAAGAATATTTAAAACCAGTGAATTATGAAATTTTAGAAAACTATAGTCTTGTACAGAAGACTTATAAAGTAACACACGAATCTATGATTTCATATCATGGAATTAAATATTCTGTACCTATACAGTATATAGGTAAACCTATTACTGTAAAGGATAAGGATAACGTTATCCACTTATATTATAACAAAAAATTTATCTGTTCGTATCAGAAAAATAATCAATTTAAATACAATTATAAAGAAAAAGATTACATTGATATATTAAAGCATAGTATTTTTAACAATAAAACAGAATATGAATTACAAGAATATATCAATAAAAATCTATATTCATTAGATAAAATATTTATAGATAAAGGAGAAGAAAATGATAGAAGAAATTAATAAAAATTTAGAGCAACTAAATTTAGAAAGAATTGAAGAAATATTACCAGAATATATTCATAAAACATCTAAGAACCCACCACCATTAAGTGAATCATTAAATTATTTACTAAATGAGGAAATAACTTTTAAAAATGATCGAGCATCATTAGGAATTATTAAAGCAGCTAACTTTCCTTTTAGAAAAACATTAGATGATTATGATTTTTCTTTTCAGCCATCTGTAAGTGAAAATCAAATAAGAGAATTAAGTAATTTATCTTTTATTGAAAATCATGAAAATATGGTTTTTATAGGAAATTCTGGAGTAGGAAAAACAATTTATATTACATGTGGAATTAACAAGAATGAAAGTGAATGTCCTTTCTGTAATCATTCCTCTAACACTATTCACAGTAAATATATACGCACTATAAGTGATTTGCCAATGCGAAATAATGAGGTCAAACTACTATTAGTTACTAGGAATTTTTTTGTTTAAATCCCAAGTGAAATCACAAGACATTTAGTGAAAGATGTGATTTTGTAGAACCAAAAGCAGTAAAAACTGATAGATTAATTGATTATATCAATAGGATAGGCCTTAGAGATAATTCAATGGATGCAGTAAGGTCTTTAAAAGATGGCGATATAAATGTGTCAAGTAATACAGTTCTAAGGATCATAAAAAAAACAGAAACTCATATAACTTATGATGCTAAAAACATAGGTATAGACGATTTTTCTTCTAAAAAACGCGAAATATACAATTCAATTATAACAGATAATGATCAATGAAAAAAGTAGAAATAATTAACTCTAGAGAAAAAGACGATATAGTATAGATCTTAAAACTTTTTACTAATGTTGAAACTGTTACTAGAGTTTTTTCTTTAACTTATAAAAATGCTATTACTGAAGTACTACCTAATGCTAAGCAAATAGTTGATAGATTTCATATTTTAAAAAATTTAACTAATTATTTATGTAATTACTTAAAAAGAATTGTTAGTGATAGAATAAAACTATATAAAGATACAGATTCAAGCTATGAAGATGTTTTAACCAGAAGACAACAGGATAAAATTGATACAGCTAATAGAAAATGGAAAATAATTCAAGAGGAAAAACAACTATATCAAGATGGAAATACTAAAACTTATATAGCAGAAAAATTAGGCATTACAAGATCTACCTTAAATGTATATTTATCATTAGAAGAACCTCCAGTAAAAGATAGTAACTGCATTTTAGATAATTATATATCTTTAATAAAAGAATTAATCATTGAAGGGAAAAAGACAAAAGAAATTTTTGAAGAAATGAAAGAAAATGGTTATAAAGGTAAATTAATAGTTTTAAACATGCATATGGGAAGTATAAAAAATGAGAATTTGAAACAGGATATTGTATTTTATCTGAATCAGAACAAAGAACTAAGTGAAATTATTGATTTAGAACGAGAATTTAAAATAATTTTATTTTCAAAAAACTAGAACAATTAGAATTATGGTTAGAGAAAGCAAGACATTTAAATATTATGGAATTCAATAGTTTTATTAATCTTATTGAAAGTGATATAGATGCTGTAAAAAATGCAATTATTTATAATTTCAGTAATGGATTAACTGAAGGTTTTAATAATAAAACTAAAGTTATAAAAAGACAGATGTATGGTCGATGTAGTTTTGACTTACTTCGTCTTAAAATTTTTGCTTAATTCAACTAACTTGGAGAAGAACCACTAGTCTTGACAAGGTCTAAATATATTTTGCTGATATTTATCAGTTTTCTTCTTTCAAAATAGATAAGACGTGCTATAATAATATTAGTTTCCCTTATTGCTAGATTATTTCATTTGGTGGTGAAGAGTTATGGAATATAAATTTACAAGTAAAGAAGAATTATATAAGATGATTGAACCAGCCCTAGACGCTAAAATGAGTGAACTGGATAGATTAGGATATCGTTATATTCATAAAAAAGATGTCTGGAATTATCTTATTGTAACAAAATGGATGAATGCTTCTAACTTAGAACTTAATGATATTGTGAGTGATATCCTTAATTGTGATAATAAAGCTCTTGATAGGTATATTAAAGATAATCTAGCAAAGGCTAAGGAGAAAAAGACAAATGAAGAAATTATCTAGAGGTGTAGTATGAAAAAAAGAGAAAAGAAAATTAAAACAGAAAAGAAAAAGATGGCTAAAGAAACCAAAGGAATGATTGGGAAAACAAGTTTACTAATTCTTATTGCTGCTGTTAGTTGTTTACTTATTATTCCAGTATTTAGATCATTAAACTTTGGTCTTGACTTACAAGGAGGTTTTGAAATACTTTACCAAGTAAGTTCGATTGATGGTAGCAAAATGACTAAAGACAAATTAAATGCTACTTATAAAAGTATGCTTAAACGTATTGATACTTTAGGAGTATCAGAGCCAGAGATTACTTTAGAAGGTAACGATAAGATTAGAGTTAAATTACCTGGTGTTACTAATAAAGAACAAGCTCGTAATACTTTATCTACAGTTGCTACTTTAACATTTAGAGATAGTGAAGATAATCTTTTAATGACTAGTGATGTGTTAAAAGCAGGTGGAGCGAAGGTAACAACTGATGCTAGTGGTAGACCAGCAGTTAGTTTGGCAGTTGATGATAAAGACACTTTCTATAAAGTAACTAATGCTGTTAAAGATTATGATAATAATATCATTGCTATTTGGTTAGACTTTGATGAAGCAACAGATTCTTATGCAACAGAAGGCAGTATGTGTGGAACTAGCACTAGTAATTGTATATCAGCAGCGACAGTTAGCTCTGCTTTTGCTAGTGATGTTATTATTGAAGGTAATTTTACGCAAGAAGAAGCAGAAGAAATGGTTGATCTAATTAATTCTGGTTCGCTTCCTAGTGAGTTAACAGAAATTTCTAGTAAAACAGTAGGAGCAAGCTTTGGTGATAATACCTTGACTATGACTCTTTATGCAGGAATAGTGGGAGTTATTGCTATAATCATTTTACTAGTTGGTATATATAATTTCTCGGGCTTTTTATCAGCTGTATCTATCCTATTATATACCTTACTAGTCTTTGCAAGTTTCTGGCTTGTAGGAGGTGTTTTAACTCTACCTGGTATTGCGGCCTTAATTCTTGGTATTGGTATGGCTGTTGATGCTAATGTTTTGACCTATTCTAGAATAAAAGAAGAACTAAGTAAGGGTAGAGGCTTAGAGAATGCCTTTAAAAATGGTAGTAAAGCTAGTTTAAAAACAATTTTTGATGCTAATATTACAACCTTACTAGTAGCAATAATTATGTTTATCTTTGGAGAGTCTAGTGTTAAAGGCTTTGCTACTATGTTAATCATTAATATTATCGTTACAATGGTAACAATGGTTGGTATTACAAGATTCTTAATGAAAATGTTTGTTAAAACTAAATTCTTTGCTAAAAGACTATATTTATTTATTGGATATAACGAAGAAAAAACTAAGAAGGAGAAACCAAAACCATACAACTATTTAAAACTTAGTAAATATTTTACTGTGTTCTCTTTAATTGTTATTATTGCAGGTACTATTATGTTTACAGTTAAAGGGATGAATCTTGGAATAGATTTTCAAGCTGGTAGTGATATTACACTAAGTACTACGGAAAAACTTAGCGAAGAAGAGTTAGAAGCAGATTTAAAAGATTTAGAGTTAGAAAGTGTAAGTATTGATATAACTGATAATGAGATTGATATTAGAGTAAAAAAAGAACTTTTGGATACAGAAATAGATGAGGTTGAAAGCTATTTCCTTGAAAAATACAATGCTAGCGTTGATATTGGAGTAGTATCTAATGTTGTTAAACAAGATTTAATTAAGAATGCCATTTTATCAATAGCTCTTTCACTTATTGGTATCATCCTTTATATCACCTTCCGGTTTAAATTTAGTTTTGGTATTTCCTCTGTTCTTTGCTTAATTCATGATGCTTTAATGATGTTAGCAGGAGTAATTTTATTTAGAACAGAAATAAATTCCATGTTTATTGCAGCGGTCCTAGCAATTATTGGTTACTCTATCAATAATACAATTGTCGTCTTTGACCGAGTTAGAGAAAATCTTAGAGATAGAGAAAAATTATCTAAAGATGAACTTAAAGAGGTCGTTAATCTAAGTATTAAAGAAACGATGTCTAGAAGTATTTATACCTCATTAACAACTCTATTGCCTGTTGTTGCTTTACTAATTATGAGTAGTAAAGAGATTATTACCTTTAATCTTGCTATGATTATTGGCCTTATTGCAGGTACTTATTCATCATTATTCCTAGCAGGTGCTTTATATGTATTTTTTGCCACCAGAAAGAAATCTAAACATAATAAAAGTAAACATAACGAGGTAAGTGAAAAGATAATAAAAGGGATAAATGATTAATTAATTTAGGAGGGGTTATGAATAAGAAAGATCTAATTACAATTGAAGATTTAATGACTAAGGTTGATAGTTATATAAAAAATCCGAAAGAACGAGAAAAAATTCTTGATGCTTATTTCTTTGCGAAGGAAAAACATATGGGGCAATATCGCAAGAGTGGGGAAGAATATATTACCCACCCTTTAAACGTTGCTTTAATATTAACTAGCATCTATGCGGATTCGGAATGCTTACAAGCAGCTTTATTACATGATGTTTTGGAAGACTGCGATGTTACAGAAGAAGAATTTAAGGAAAAATTCGGTCTTGTTGTCTATCGATTGGTTGATGGAGTTACAAAATTAGGACGCTTACATTTTTCAACTGATAATGAGTACTTAGTTGAATACTATAAGAAAATTATTGTAGGAATGAGTGAAGATGTAAGAGTAATAATTGTAAAATTAGCAGACCGTCTTCATAATATGCGAACTCTTTGGGCAACTCCTGTTGAAAAACAGAAGAAAAAGTCAAAAGAAGTCTTAGAAATATTTGCCCCTTTAGCTCATCACTTAGGAATACATAAGATAAAAAGTGAGTTGGAAGATTTAGCTTTGCGTTATTTAAAACCAACAGTTTTCTATGATATTGCCGAAAAGCTCAATAAAACGAAAGCAGAACGTGATGCGACAGTTTATGAAATGCAAGAAGAAGTTAGCGACTTGTTAAATGCCCATCACATTCCTCATCAGATAAAGGGACGAAGCAAAAGTATTTATAGCATCTATAATAAACTAGATAAAGGTAAGAAATTTAGTGATATTTATGACTTGTTAGCTCTACGTGTTTTAGTTGATGAAGAACAAGATTGCTATCTTGCTCTTGGTCTTATTCATTCTAAATTTAGACCGTTACCTAAACGTTTTAAAGACTATATAGCAATGCCTAAACCTAATATGTATCAATCATTACATACAACTGTTTTTGGTATTGATGGTTATCTTTTTGAAATTCAAATAAGAACTTATGAAATGGATGAAATAGCGGAAAATGGTATCGCTTCTCACTGGGCCTATAAAGAAAATAACGGTTCTAATAAAACTGCAAATTTACAATCAACAACTACACAAAAACTACAATTTTTTAAGGAAATCATGGAACTATCCAATGATAAAATGAGTAGTGAAGAGTTTGTTAGCAGTGTCAAAGATGAGGTGTTAAATAACAATATTTATGTTTTTACTCCTAAAGGTGATGTTATTGAACTACCTACAGGAGCCACTCCACTTGACTTTGCTTATAAAGTCCATTCTGAGGTTGGAGAAACAACCGTTGGAGCAATTGTCAATGGCAATATTGTTCCTTTAGACTATGAACTTAAAAGCAATGATATTGTAAAAATTAACACTAATAAAGCAGCTCATCCTTCCATTGAATGGTTAAATATTGTTAAATCTACCCAAGCTAAAAATAAAATTAAAAGTTATTTTAGTCGTAATGAAAAAGAAATTTTAATTGAAAGAGGAAAAGAAAACCTTGAGAAAGAATTAAGAAAACATAAACTTTCTATTAATGAGTTTTACTTAGAGAAAAATCTAAAAGAAATATATAAAAACCTAAAAATAGATAATCTTGATGATTTATACTATTATATAGGTAGTGGTAAACATAGTCCTAATAGTGTTATTAATATTGTCTTTTCTAGTGAAGAAGAGGAAGAAAAGCCTAAATTACTAAAATCAATTGTTAAAGTAAATGATACAGCTTCTGATATAATTGTAGCAGGGATTGATCAAATTAAAGTAAATATCGCTTCTTGCTGCAAACCAGTTTATGGTGATGATATTGTTGGCTATATTACAAGAGGTAATGGTATTAGTATTCATCGTAGTAACTGTCATAATCTTTCATATTTAGATGACCGTTGTATTGAGGTTAAATGGGATGATAAGAGATCTAATAAATATTATAGTGATTTACTTATTAGAACTAATAGCTTAGAAAATAAACTTGCAGATATTATTCAAGTTACGAGTAAATTAGGTGTTAACATTAGTTCAATTAAGACAATATCAAGAAATGATGCGGCAATATATGAAATGGAAGCGGTCGTTAAAGATAAAGATCACTTGGATAAATTAATACTAGATTTAGACAATTTGCCATATATTATAAGTGTAGAAAGGTTAATAAAATGAGAGTACTTGTTCAAAGAGCAAAAGATGCAAAATGTGTAGTTAATAAGAAAATAACCGGAGAAATAGATCAAGGTTTAGTTATTTTTGTGGGCTTTACGGAGACTGATAATAAAGACACTATTATAAAAATGGTTAATAAGATTATAAACTTACGTATTTTTCCTGATGAAAATGAGGTTATGAATTTATCTGTTTTAGATGTTAAACAAAAAATACTATCTATTTCCCAATTTACTTTATATGCAGATACAACAAAAGGTAATAGACCTAGTTATATAAAGGCAATGAATGGAACGAAAGCTAAACTATTATATGATTACTTTAATAAATGTTTAGGAGCGTATGTTCCTTTAGCTACAGGGGTTTTTGGTGCTAATATGGAAATAACCTTAACTAATATGGGACCTACGACAATATTATTGGAGAGATAATTATGTATAAAAATAAAATAAATTATAAACTTTTAAATATTTTAATTCTTATGGGACTTTTATATATCATCGTTACAAATATTGGAACATGGTATAATATTTTTCTAAGTATAATTAATATTTGTTTACCATTTGTTATTGCTTTTGCTATTAGTTATGCTTTAAATCCAGTTGTCAGAAAATTAATGTCGAAAGGAGTTAGAAAATCTTTAGCTGTAACTATTGTTGTCTTAACAGTTACTATCATTATCATTACTTTATTAGTAATTACCTTACCACTTTTATATAATCAATTAGTTACTTTTGCAGATAATTTTTTAGAAGTATTAGCAGATATCGGAGATAAATTTAATATCAATTTAAGTCTAGTTGAAGATATTAGTGGCACTTATTTTGATAGTATTATTAATGGTATTGGTAATATCGTTAAAGATGGTAGTATTGATATTGTAGGAAGAACTGCTGACATTATTGGGAAAGTAGTTATTACCTTTGTTGTATCTATATATTTTCTGGCTTACATGGATAAAATTAGGCATACAATAGGAGTATTCTTGAAAAATATACGTTATAAGTATTTTCGCTATGTTAAATCATTAGATATTGAATTAAGTAATTATCTAAAGGGCCTTGTTCTATTTATGATTATTCAATTTTTTGAATATTCAATTGTCTTTTTGATAGTTGGTCATCCTAACTGGTTTTTATTTGGAGTTTTGGCTTCCTTAACAACAATTATTCCTTATTTTGGAGGTCTTATTACGAACTTGTTAGCTTTACTTACAGCATCTGTAATTAGCCCTAACTTATTTATTGCAACATTGATTATTTGCCTTATTTTTCCACAGCTAGATGGTTATATTATTTCTCCTAGAGTTTATGGTAAAACTAACAATATAAATCCATTAATCACAATTATGATGGTATCAATCGGTGGAACCATTGGAGGTATTTTTGGTATCATTATTGCTTTACCAATTTATATAGTAATATCTGCAAGTTACCGCTTCTTCAAAAATGATATTAAAAAAGGGGTTAAGAAAGTTAAAGCTGAACTTACTTAAAGAGCTTGCTTATAAAATGATTTTGTGTTAAAATTATATGTGCATAAAAAAGAAAGTGGGGCTATAATGAGAACATTTTATCCCGATTATGAATTCAATAATTTAATTGCACCAATTGTTTGTAATGAGGAATATCAGAAAACCAAAAAAATAACGCATCATGGGATGACTAGATATGATCATATGGTAAGAGTTGCTTATTATTCGTATAAGATAACAAAGTTTTGTCATTTAAACTATAAAGCGACAACTAGAGGAGCAGTTTTACATGATTTCTTTCTAGAAGATTATAGTGACAAGAAAGCAAAAATACTCGTTAACCATCCCAAGATTGCTTTGGCAAATTCTTTAAAATATTTTGAACTAAATGATTTAGAACAAGATATTATTAAAACGCATATGTTTCCATGTGGTAAAACGCTTCCTCGCTATTTAGAAAGTTGGATTGTTAATATTGTTGATGATTTTGCTTGTTTTTTTGAAAGAAGCTATGTCATTAAAGAAAGTATGTCAGTTGGCTTTAGTATGATTGTGCTATTATTTTTAGTTTTTGTTAAAAGATGGTGATATTATGGATTTAAAGAATTTACTAGAAGGAAAAGTTTCACAGCTTGAAATTGAGCAAGAATTTATAATACCAGAAGACTTATATAAAAATACGTCTATCTTAGCTTTAGATAAAGTAAAAGTTAAAGGTAGTCTTACATATCCAACTGATGATAATTTGTTTCTTGATATTGCTGTTTCTTCTGTGATGACATTAGAAGATTCTGTTGATTTGCGATCAGTAAAATATCCATTTACCTTTAATTTAGCTGAAAATGTTTATGAAAAATTAGAAAATGAGCAATTTACTCTTGATATTATTGCAATTTTATGGGAAAATATAGTACTGGAGATCCCTATTCGCTATAGCGAGGTTACTGATTATAAAAATTTAACTGGGGATGGCTGGAAAGTTATTAGTGAAGATGAACAAGTAAATAATACTAATAATCCTTTTAAAGAATTATTAAACTGGAAAGAGAAGGAGTGATAATATGTTAAAACTTGATATTCAATTATTTGCAGTACCTTTTAGAAAGGTATCTAAGACAAGAAAAAGAATGAGAAGAAGTCATAATGCACTAGATTTACCAGGTATGATTAAATGTCCTACTTGTGGAGAAATGATTAAAGCTCATCGTGTTTGTCCAAAATGTGGTAGTTATAAAGGTAAAACTGTTATTGAAACTACTAAAGAAGAGGCTTAATAAGTCTTTTTTTGTTGACAAATTGGCCTGTTTGGAGTATAATAAAGCCACTTTGGAAAGAGAGAAGGGAAAAAATGAAAGTAATTAGAAAAGAAGATAAGGACAGTAATGTTTATATTAAAACATATTCAATAGAAGATGGAAATATTGTTTTACATACAGCTAATGGTAGTAATCCTCGTATTATAAATGTTCCAGAAAATAAGGTGCATGCTTTAGAATTAATGTGGAAACAACAAGATTTAAATAGGGGCTCTGTTGATGAGTTAAAAACTAAAATAAGTAGAAATATCAGATGGGGTATCATTAATGTTGCTGTAGCTGGAGCATCTTTTGCTGGTATGTTTGTATTTAGTGATAGTATAACATTTATGCAACATGTTGCTCTTTCAGTAGTAGCGACAGCAGGAGTTGGTGGAGCCGCTTTTGTTAATATTCCTAAGATTGTAAGTACAAAAGGAAAATTAGAAGATGTTTTGAAGGGTAATATTTTAAAGAAAAATGCAGAATACTTAAACGAAAATCTTGATTTAGAAAATATTAACCATATGGAAGGGGTTAGTTATAGTACGAGAAGACAACTTGAAGAAACTGCTAAAAGAAATGAAACTGTAAATGAAGATGAGGTTGAGGATTATTTTACTATTAATACTATTGATAGTATCCCTTTAAAAGATTTATTGAAAATTAGAGATAATCTAAAACGTGATGACTATTTTTCGTTTGAATATAATGAACAAGCTAAAAAAGAAACAGGAAAACAAAAAGTTTATAAGAATAATAACTAGGTCTAGGGGTCTAGTTTTTATTTTGTAAAAAAAGTATTGACAAACGTTTGTTCTAAATGATAATATGAATATAGCAGAAAAATGGTAGGTGGTAAGGATGCAGATTAAATTAATAGATAATAGTATTTATATAGTACCTAATACTTTAAAAGTTAAAATCTTAAAGTGGTTAGCTTTAAATAAGAGACTTTATAATATAACTTTTATGACTAAAGAAGAATTTAATAAGCATTATTTTTACAAGATAAAAGAAGAAGCAGTTCTTTATCTTTTGATGAATACAGAAGAGAACTTAGAAACAATTAGAACGATTCTTTCTAATCTTTATGCTGTGTCTTTAGAAGAAGATTATCAAGATTTAAAATTACAAAAGTTACAAAAAATTCTAAAAGAATTAAAAGATAATAATTACTTAGAGTTTGATTATTCTTTTAAGTCTTATGTAAGAACTAAAAATATTTTAGTACTTGGTTATCCTTTTTTAGAACCATTTGAAAAAAAGATATTTAAAGATTTAAAAGCAGAGATATTAGAGATAGAAGGTAATCATAAATTAACAAATGTTTTTAGGTATAGCAGTCTTAAAGATGAGGTAATTGGCTTAGCGATAAAAATTAGGGAGCTCAATTTACAGGGAATTAGTTATAATAAGATATTTTTAGCGGGAGTTGATACTAATTATGACTATACTTTAAAAAAAATTTTTAAAATGTTTGATATTCCTTTGAACTATCAAGAAGAGATAGTAGGAACAAGTATTTTAAGTATAAAGGAATACTTAAAGACTAAAGATATTGAAATTATTAAAAATCAAGAATTGAAAATGCAAGTTATAAAAATGGAAGAAGCTTTAGAATATGCTGAAGATAGTGACTATTATGACTTATTATTAAGAGAGAAATTAGCAAAAGTTTCCCTTAAAGAAGAAAGAAGAGTAGAAGCAGTTAACATTTTAAATGAGGCCTTAGAAATTCCCTATTTAGTTGCAGATGATGAATACTTGTTTGTATTAGGATTTAATCAGAATAAAATACCTGCTATTTATAAAGATGAAGATTATTTGAGTGATAATTTGAAAAAACTCTGTGGTTTAAATACCTCAATAGAAAAAAATAAGCTTAGTAAAGAGAGTGTTGTTAAGAATTTAGGAACAGTAAAAAATATTTTCTTGTCATATAAATTAACAACCTTAACGAGTAGTGAAGCTAAATCAAGTTTGTTGACAGAGTTAGGGGTGGAAGAGATATCTAATTCTTGTAAAGCTAGTAATTATCATTTGTCTATGAAATATAACAATTATAAAACAGCATCATTATTAGATACCTATTATAAGTTTCATGAAGAAAAAGAAGATTTTGCCTATTTGACTACTCATGTTAATAGTAGTTTCTATAATAGTTATAGCCATGATTATAATAAAATAAAAAGAGAGCTTACTCCTTATAATTTATCATATTCAAGTATTGATGATTTTGCAAAATGTCCATTTAAATATTACTTAAAAAATATTCTTAAATTAAATACTTATGAAGAAAGTTTTAACCAAAAATTAGGAGATATCTTTCATTATGTCTTAAAGGACAGCTATAGTAGTGACTTTGACTTTGATAAAAGTTATGAAAAAGCTTTAGGGGACTATCAATTAACGGCTAAAGATTTATTTTTTCTTGATAATTTGAAAGAAGAATTGAAATTTATTATTAATACTAATAAAGAAATGGAGAAGAAGAGTTTTTTAACCGAGTTTTATGGGGAGAAGAAAATTGATATAAAACTTAACTCTTTAGTTACTTTGAAAGGTTTTATTGATAAAGTCTTATATAAAAATAAGGATGGAAAGGATTATTATATTGTTGTTGATTATAAAACTGGTAATGTAACTTTAAATTTAGATTATCTTAAAGAAGGATTATATATGCAGTTACCATTTTATATTTATCTAATTACCAAAGGCAATTTGTTTACTAATCCTACTTTTGTTGGTTTTTTCTATCAAATGTTATTGCAAAATTCTAAAGATGAAGAAGAAGCAAAGAAGAATCTACGTTTAGTTGGTTATGCTAGTAGTGATTTAGATTGTCTTTATTACTTAGACGAAGATTATGCTACAGATAGTTTTGTAAAAGGGTTAGGTCTTACTAAAGACGGTAATTTAAAAGCAAGAAGCAAAGTTTTATCTTTAGAAGAGGTAGAGGAGATGTTAAAGACAATTGATGAGGTTGTAGAAAAGACTATTAATAGTATTGATCAGTCTAACTTTGAAATAGCTCCGAAAATAATAAAAGATAAAAACATAAGTTGTGAGTTTTGTCCTTATCAAGATATTTGCTTTAAAGATCCAACTGATTATATATATCTTACAAATAAAGAGGAGGTAGAAATAGATGCCTAAATTTACTGAGGAACAACAATTAGCGATAGATTTAGAAGGGACTAATATTTTAGTTAGTGCAGGAGCAGGTAGTGGTAAAACAGCAGTTCTTTCTGAGAGAGTTTTAAGGAAAGTTAGAGAAGGAGTTAAAATAAATGAACTTTTGATTTTAACATTTACTAATAAAGCTGCTTTAGAAATGAAAGAACGTATTAGAAAAAAATTAACTGCTGCTAATTTAATAGAGGCGGCTAATCTAATAGATAGTTGTTATATTACAACTTTTGATTCTTATTGTCTTTCATTAGTAAAAAAATATGCTGATTATTTAAATCTGTCTAAAAATATTAATATTGCCCTTGATAGTGTTTTAACATTAGCAAAAAAAGATATCTTAGATGAGATATTTACGAGTTATTATGTTAGTAAAAGCCCAGCATTTTCAAGTTTAATTAAAAACTTTTGTTTAAAAGATGATAAGCAGTTACAAAGTAAAATTTTAGAATTAGATAGTAAGTTAGATTTAAAGTTAAATAAACAAGAATTTATTGCTTCCTATTTAACTAATTACTATAGTGACGAAAAGATAGATAGTTATATTAAAGAATATAAAGACTTTTTAAATACTAAATACGAAAATATCATAAATCTATATCATGACTTATATTCTTTAACTGAAGGAAAATATCTAGAGAAATTAGAACCTTTATTTGCTAATTTTTTGACCGCTAGTTCTTATGAAGAAATGCGAAAATATTTACCTCTTGCTTTACCAAATGTTAGGAGTGGTCTTCCTAGTGAAGCGAAGGAAATAAAAGATAATCTAAATAAAGCTTTAAAAGAATTTAAAGAACTAGTTGTTTATGAAGATACAAAAGCGATTAAAGAAAGTCTTTTAAATAGTAAAGAAGCGATAGGGGTAATTTTAGAGATAATTGAAGAGTTAGATAAGAAATTTACTCTTTATAAAGAGAAAAATAACTATTATACCTTTATGGATATTGAAAAATTAGCGATTAAGTTAGTTAGTGAATATGAACCAGTGAGGTTAGAGGTTAAAAATACCTTTAAAGAGATATTAATTGATGAATATCAAGATACTAATGATATTCAAGAAACCTTTATTAGTTATATATCTAAAGATAACGTCTATATGGTAGGAGATATTAAACAGTCAATTTACCGCTTTCGTAATGCAAATCCTTTAATCTTTAAAACGAAATATGATAACTATAAAAAAGAAATAGGTGGTCGTGTTATTGATCTTGCTAAAAACTTTAGGAGTAGAGAAGAGGTTATTAAAGATATTAATACCTTATTTAGTCATATTATGGATGATAATATTGGTGGTGCAGACTATAATAATGGTCATGCGATGATATTTGGTAATGATACTTATGTAAAAAAAGCGAAAGTAGACCATAATAACTATCTTGATATTTATACTTATGATAGTAAAGATAAAACTTATACGACAGTAGAAAAAGAAGCCTTTCTGATTGCTAGTGATATTAAAGAGAAAATGGCAAAGCCATATTTGGTTTATGATCAAGACTCAGATGCTTTAAGACAAATTGATTATAAAGACTTTGTGATTTTGTTAGATACATCTAGAAATTTCACAACTTATAAACAGATTTTTGAATCATTATCTTTACCAATAGTTATTTATGAAGATGAGAAGACAAGTGGTAGTTTTGATTTAGCTATTTTAAAGAATATTTTTCTTCTAGCTAAAAGTATTATTACTAGTGACTATACTAAAGATTTTAGATTAGCATTTTCTTCTTTAACGCGTAGTTTTCTTTTTTCCTATACGGATCAAGAATTATATGACTACTTGACTAAAGAAACCTTTAAAGAAAGTTCTATATATAAACTATTTACAGATATAGATTATCAAACTGTTACTCCAAGTGAATTTTTAACCTATATTTTGGATGCTTTAGCGTATGAAGATAAAATCTTGACTTTAAAAGATGTTGACATTTTGTCTAGTAGAATGGAATACTTTTGTAGTTTAGTTAAAGATCTTGAAAAGAACAATTATACTATTATCGATATAAGTGATTACTTAGTAAGAACGGCTTCAGAAAAACTAGAAATAAAGCTATCTTTAAGTAAAGATGATAGTAATAGTATTAAAATAATGACAATTCATAAATCTAAAGGGTTAGAGTATCCTGTTTGTTATTTTGCTGATTTTAGTAAAAACTTTAATCGTGATGAGTATAAAAGTAAAGTGCTATTTGATGATAAATATGGTATTATTATTCCAGATTTTGCTACGACTAATAATTTAATTACGAAAACCTTACTAAATAATAGTCTCCTTAAAGAAGATATTAGTGAAAAAATTAGATTGCTTTATGTGGCTTTAACACGAGCTAGAGAAAAGATGATTATTGTTATGCCTCTTGGAGAGAAAGATAGGGAAACAAAAGAGGTAGTACCAAATTCGATTCGTCTTTCATATACAAATTTTGGTAAGATGATTACTAGTGTTATAAGTTTATTTGCAAATAATATAAAAAAATATGATGATATTCCTAATATCTCTAAAGATTACCTTATTACAAAAAATATAAAACTTATAACCGCTAAAAATGAAGATATAGATATTTATGAGTCTAATTATAATAACGATATTTTGACTAAAGAAACATACCATAAAGAGAAAAACGTTAAGAAAAGTAAGGAAGAATTAGAGCTTTTAGCATATGGTAATAAAGTTCATACCTTATTTGAAAGAATAGACTTTGTAAACAATAAAATACCGGATATTGAGGATAATTATTTAAAAAATAAACTTGCAAGCTTTATTAATAGTGATTTTATGAAACAGTATTCTAACTATAAAAAATATCAAGAATATGAATTTATTTATACAAATGGTTCTTTAGAGAACCATGGTATCATAGACTTATTAATGATTGGTGATAATGATGCTGTTATTGTTGATTATAAATTAAAAAATACTAAAGATGAAGCTTATATTAAACAGTTACAAGGATATAAAGAGGTTATTTCTAGCAGAATTAATAAAAGAATTTCTTGTTATTTATATTCAATGATTGATGAAGAATTTGTTAAAATTTGACAAATTGTTAATTTTGTAGTATAATACAGACAACTTCAAGATATGGGGGGTTAATAAAGGGGGTTATACATATGGAGAAGTCATATATATTTGAATATTTAGATGAGAATGATTTTAGAAAAAGAGAACGTTCAGTTAGAAAGTATAATATGCTTGCTTATAAAAAATTAACATTCGAGTATTATCCTAAAATTAGAAAAGGACAATTTCTAGGTAAAGTAGTAAGTGAAGATAAAAAAGCTGGTACTGTTAGTTATGAATTAAAATTACCAACAGATGAATTATTTGCTAAAGTACATGGTGAAATTAGAATTCATTATACTGTTTATCTTGATAAAGGGGTAGTTTTATTAACTAATATTACGCCAGAAGGTATTTTAAACGAAGGACATAGAGCTGAACTTTCTACTTATAAAGGGGTAATGATTTCTAAAACTCATCCAGAAAAGGATATGTTTAAAATTAATCT
>DVIS01000031.1 GCA_018711135.1 Candidatus Onthousia faecavium | reverse complement strand
ACTCCCTTTTCTCATTCCGATTACCCCCTCGGAATTACTATTATATCGCATTAACAATAAATTGTCTCTTAATTCTTAAAGAATTTACGTGCTAAAAGCACGTGGGCATGACCAGTAACCAATTTGCTATAAAGCTGTTCTAAAAAGATAATTCTAAATAATTGATGAGGAAAAGTCAACTTAGAAAAGGATAAATGATAATTAGCACGAGCTTTTATTTCTTCAGATAGACCATAACTGCCACCAATAATAAAAGTCAAATTGCTGTTTCTTTGTTCTAGATTCATGATGGTCTTTGTTAATTCTAAAGAATCTAACTCTTGTCCAAAAATGTCTAAAACTATAACATTATCATTTGGTCTTAGGTGCTTTAAAATGAGTTTAGCCTCCTCTTTTTTTATTCTATCTATTTCAGAATAGTCTAAATCTGGTAACTCAATAATGTCTAATTTTGTATATTTAGATAATCTTTTTTCATATTCTTTGATGGCTTCTTGAAAGTAACTTTCTTTTATTTTACCGATACATATTAATTTGATCATATAACACCTCTATTTCGTCTAAGGCTTCATTTTGTTTAGCAATTAAAACTTTAGGATGTAAATCTAACTCATTTAATATTTCGTTAGTGGCTTGATAAGCCAAGTCTTCTTTATTGTTGTGTTCACTTAAGTGAGCAAGAATTATATATTTGGTTGTAGAACCAATTAGTCTTTTTAAGTAGGAAGCGGCAGTTTTATTAGATAAATGGCCTTCATCACTGATAATTCTCTGCTTTAAGTAGTAGGGATATGGTCCTTCCATTAACATTTTTTCATCATGATTACTCTCCATATAGTAAATATCTTTATTTTTTAAGATGGAAAAATATTTACGATTTAAATAGCCTGTATCTGTGATATAAACTAAGCTAATATTACTATCCGTAATAAGAAAACCAACTGATCCTTTCGCATCGTGCGAGGTATTAAAAATAGTTATATTAGTAGAAAAAATCTTAAAATTATTTTCATAAAGAAGAAGCCGATCTTTAGGTATTTCGGTAGTTAATTCTTTGATTATGAGTTTATTTGCAAATACTTTTAAATCACTATGCTTTAATAAAACTTTTAGACCACTAGTATGATCGTTATGGGCATGGGTTAAAAATAGAAAGTCAATATCATTTATTTCTAAGTTCATCTTTTCTAGTTCTTGTTTTAATTTTTGATAAGTTATACCTATATCAATAAGAAAGCGAGCAGATGCTGTTTCAATATAAGAACAATTACCTTTAGATCCACTCGCTAAAACTTTTATTTTCATTAGAAGAGACTCATTGGATTTAGAGAGGATGAACCACGACTATATGGATAACCACGCCATAGACCAAAGTGAAGGTGAACTCCAGTGGCAAAACCTGATTGCCCCATAGTTCCAATGACATCACCGATTGATACTTCTTGACCAACACTAACATAACGATTGGCTAGATGAGCATACATAGTATAGTAACCATTATTGTGATTTATAACTATATATTCTCCATTGTCCCATTTATAACTTGAAGCGACGACAATACCGTTGTTTGATGCATAGATTGGAGATCCATATCCCGAACCTGCTATATCCATACCATCGTGTAAAGTACCCCAACGATAACCATAAGGACTACTAATATAGTAGGTAGTTATAGTTGGCCATAACCAATAACCTTCAATTTTTGTAGTACTAGACAAGCTACTATCAACCCCACCATAACTACGTTTTTTTGTTCCTTTGACAATAATTCTTTTAGTTGGTTCTTTTATTACTCTAGTGGCACTATGATCGATTACAGCACTTTCGACTTGCCCATTTACTTTTTCAACTTTTGAGGTTACTAATTGTGAACCATTAACGCCTTCTTGGATAGTTTCTTCATATGTAGTATACTGACTGTCATCATATCTTGTTTCGGTTTCATAAGGAATATCTTGTAAACTTACTTGATGATCTACTTCAACTAATCTAAATTGGGGTTTAATGATACTAATGGTAACAGTTTGTCCTTCATAAAGAAGGTTAGTGGCATTACTAAATTCTGGATTAGCAATTAAAAACTCCTCATTTGATAACTTATTATTAAATGCTACATCGCTAATTGTATCACCATTTTGAACGGTATAGGTTTGCTGTTCATCTAATGTACCAAATAATAGATATTTACTTAAATCATCAGCATTCTCATAGATTGTTTCATCAGATGGAATATTAGTCTCTTTAATAGTTATTTTATTTTCAATGTATATATTTTCAATAATGGTACCTGTTGAACCACTTTGAATTTCTCCTTGTTCATTGTTTAAATAACGATCATAACTATCACTACTAACAAAAGATCTAATTGTTCTATCCATAGCTTCATTAAAAACTCCCTCATCTAAGACATAGATAGTTTGATCTACACCTTTAATTGTTTCTCCTTGTTCATTTGTAGTATCTATACCTTGAATATTAATTTCATATCCTCTAATCGTAAATGGTTCAATATCTTTTATTTTGTTATATATTTCTTCTGTAGTAGATATTTTCTCATTATAGGTAATATCTTTTACTACCTCTAAACTTTCAGGAGCATATACTTTATCAGCATTATATTTATCTTTTAAGCTTTGTTGTTCTTTATCAATGTATTGGTCTAAGTCCTCTTTGTCTTCGATTAGTCCAACGGATTTACCTGCTAGATAAACGCGATAGACACTTTGGGGGGACATGACTTTTGTTTTTGGTGTGAAAAATAGTAAAATTACACTTATTAGTATTGCTATACCTATAATAAGTATATTTTTAATATTCATTTATTCAACCTCGCTTTCATTTTTACTCATATTTAAGAATGTTGATGTATCTTTCTTAAATAGTAGTTGAATTGTAGCTTGAGGACCACTACGGTGTTTAGCAATAATAAATTCGCTAATACTAGTAGCATCATTTTTTGCCTCTTTTGTATAGTAGTCATCTCGGTATAAGAAACCAACAAGATCAGCATCTTGTTCAATTGAGCCTGATTCTCTTAAGTCTGATAACATTGGTCTTTTATCTTCACGACCTTCAACACTTCTTGATAATTGCGCTAAGGCAATGACAGGAATATGAAGTTCCATAGCAAGAGTTTTTAGGCTTCTAGATATATCAGCAACTTCTTGTTGACGATTAGCTCCATAATTTTTACCTCCTGAAATCAATTGTAAGTAGTCAATAATAACTAAATCTAAGCCATCTGTGCTAGAAGCCAGACGTCGACATTTTGCTCTTATTTCTCCGATTGTAATACCTGGAGTATCGTCAATATACAGTTTAGCATCATTTAATCTTGAAACTGCTTGATCAAAGCGTTTCCAATCATTATTAAGCATTTTACCAGTTCTTAGTTTATAACCTTCTATTTGCCCTAAAGAGGATATAATACGGTTTGCTAGTTGTTCAGCACCCATTTCTAGGTTAAAAACCGCAACGCTTTTGTCAGTGTGGGTTGTTATATAAGTAGCAAGATTTAAAGCAAAAGCAGTTTTACCCATACCAGGACGAGCAGCTAGTATTATTAGCTCATTTTCATGAAGACCGGCAGTTACTTTATCAATATCATACCAACCGCTTGGAATTCCTGTTATTTCTCCTTTAGCCTCAGCTAGTTTTTGCAAGTCTTCTTCTGTTTTTACTAAAACGCTTTGAATAGTTTTAAATTCGCTACCCTTGCGATTTTTAACAATGGTTAATATTTTTCGTTCAGCTTGGTCCAAGATATCATTTACATTTTCTTCTAGATTATAGCCAGAGGTAGCAATATCAGTAGCAGTTTCAATTAAACGGCGAAGAATCGAGGTATTATTAACCTCTTTTAGATAGTATTCTATATTAGCAGCAGTTGGAACAAAGTTAGTTATTTCGATTAAATAGCTGACTCCTCCGATGTCAGTTAAATAGTTAAGTCTTGTTAAAGTAGTAGTTATTGTTGTTAAATCAACTGGAGTTTTTTCTTCAGCCAAGACTTTCAAAGCTTTAAATATTTTTTGATTTCGTTCATCAAAAAAGTCAGTTTCATCAAGACTTTCTATTGTCATTAAAAGTGCATTTGGTGATAAGAAACAAGAACCTAAAACACTTTTTTCAGCATCTAGATTCTGAGGCATTGGTTTTAAAGCCATAGTTTTCCTCCTATTTTACAAGATGAACTTTTACTTTAGCAAGTATATTCTTGTATAGTTCAATTTCAAAGTTATGAAAGCCCAAAGAAGACATTGAATCAGTTATTTTAAAAGCAGATTTTTCAATATTATATCCTTCTTTTGCTAAAGCTTCTTTTAATTGTTTAGGACTAACACTACCAAATACTTTATCATCTTGACTAGTCTTTACTTTAAAAGTTAAAGTAATATTTTCTAATTCTTGTTTTAATTTTAAGGCTTCTGCTTGAGCCTTTTCTTGTTTATCTTGTAATTTCTGCTGTTCTTGTTTAAGATTATTTAAATTGCTTTCATTAGCAATAACTGCATAACCTTTTTTTATTAAAAAATTTTCAGCATAACCGTCTTTAACTCTTTTTATTTCTCCCTTTTTACCTTGTCCTTTTAAATCTTTGATGAAAATTACATCCAACTTACTCATCCTCCTTCTTTAAGATCTGCTTTAATTTTGCCTCTACTTTACTTATCGTTGAATCGCTAATTCTAGCCGCTCCACTTGTAGAAACACCTCCACCACCTAGAGGGGTAAGAATTTTGGCAATATTGTGATTACCTAAGCTTCTACCACTAATGGCGATAGTTTTAGAGTTTGATTTAGCAATGACAAAAGATGCTTCGATATCATTGAAGAATAATAAAGTATCAGCTATTTTAGCAATGTCTTCTCTTCTATACATCATATAAGGCCCGCCTTTTGCAATTGCTATTTTCTCATCAATAATATCTACATTAGTAATTAACTTTTGACGTTCAATATAGTCTTTTAAATCTTGTTTTAAAAGGTATTGAACTTTCTTAGTACTAGCACCCATGCTTGATAAATAGTATGCGGCATAATAAGTATCAGCATTTGTTTTTAAAGTAAAGTTATTGGTATCTAAAACAATTCCAGATAATAGTAAAGTAGCATAGTATGGATCTAAGGAAATATGATATATTTCAATAAGGTTTGTTATCATTTCACAAGTACTAGATATTTCGTTATCAATTACCCTTAAATCACAATCTATAGATGTTTCTCCTAATTCATGATGATCTAAAATTAAAATACTGTTAGTAGCAAAGTAATTTAGAGCATCAAGTGATTGAACCAGTTCTTTTTTATTGGTATCTAGGATTACTAAGAGATTCTTTTTATCACGAAGATAAAGATTTTCTTCAATAGCAGAACTTTTGATAATATTTAAACAGCCTTCTAATTCTTTTAGAACCTTAGATACACCTGATTCATGTTTTGAATCATCAATAATAAGAAAGCAGTTTTTATTTAACTTTTCTAAGATGAAATAAAGGCCTATGGAACTACCTAAGGCATCTAAGTCTAAATCTTTATGAGCCATAATGAAAATTGTCTTGGCCTGTCTAAACTTTTTAGTTATTTCTTTTTTTCTTTCAACTAGTTTCATATTAGCCTCCTTATCCCCTTGGTAATATTATATACTATTTTTAGGAGTTTTTAAAGTCTAATACAAAAGAAAAAGTAAAGAGTAATCTTTACTTTGTATATGGTAATAAACCAATAGCACGAGCTCTTTTTATTTCTCTTGCAATAAATCTTTGATGACGAGCACAGTTACCTGTAACACGACGAGGTACTATTTTTCCTCTTTCGTTTATATATTTTCTTAATGTATCAACATCTTTATAATTAACTGTTTTTCCCGTACACATTAAACATACTTTCTTTTTACGACGTGGAAAGTCTGCCATAATATCCCTCCTTTTTAAAATGGTAATTCATCATCACTTATTTCAATGCTTGAACCAAAGTCTGCATATGGATTATCAGAAATATCTGTTCCCATATTGGTTGTTGGTTCTTCTTTAAAATCGTATGGTGTAGGTTCTGATGATTTAGGTATAGAGGTAGTAGCAGTAGTAGGGGTAGAATTGTTATTATTATCTTTTCTTGAGCCAATAAATTCAACATTGTCAGCGACTACTTCTGTTACATATCTTCTTTGACCATTTTGATCATCATAACTACGTACTTGAATGCGTCCTTCAACAGCAAGTTGGCTACCTTGAGATAGGTAATTTTTTACTGTTTCAGCCTGGCGTCTCCAAACAACTACATTGATAAAGTCTGCCTCTCTTTCTCCAGCTTGATTTGTATAAGTTCTATTAACTGCTAAGGTAAAAGATGCAACGGCAGTATTATTACTTGTATATCTCAATTCTGGATCACGAGTTAAGCGACCAATTAAAAAAACTTTATTCATTCCTTCCTCTTTTCCTAATCGTCAATACGAACGATTAAATGACGTAAGATATTTTCATTAAGACGAGCTAAACGATCAAATTCACTAATAGCTTCGTTATTAGCTTCAGCAACAAATAAGAAATAATAACCGTTCTTATATTTGTTCATTTCATAAGCTAATTCTCTTTGTCCTATAGCTTTTTCTTCTAATATGTTGCATTTTCTATCAGTTAAAACTTTCTTTAAAGTTTCAGCTTCTTTTTTAATTGCTGTCTCCTCTAAATCAGGTTTAACGATAAACATTAATTCATATTTTCTCATTAAACGTACACCTCCTTCTGGACATTAGACCTATTACTAGGTAAGGAGTATTTAAAATACTCGGTTAGTATTATAACAAAATAAAAGAGAAAAGTCTATTCTTTTCTCATAATTTTAGTTAATCTTTTTAGTATAAATAACAGCAGTAGTATTATCTTTTCCTGGGGTAGGATAAACAATCGCTGAATTTGGAAGAGTTAAATCTTTAGATATTGGTTGTGGAGTATATACTGCTTCTTCTATTATTTTATCTAATATTTCGTTTGTTCTTGTTGTATTAGCAATGACTTTGATCTTTTCATCTGATAAACAGTCTGTAACACCATCTGTTAAAAGAAGAAGAGTATCATATTCACTATTATCAAACACTTGAATTTGAGCTTCAACATTATTAGTTACGCCAATAGCTTGAGATATAATATTATTATCTTTATAGTATCTAATATCTTCTTTTGTTAGTTTTCCCATTTGATATAGGAAATAGGCCTTAGAATCATCTTCTGTTAATTGTTTTAATTCTAGATCTTTTAGAGCATAACATCTTGAATCTCCAATATTAGCGATAATGGTCTTTTCTGGTCCAACAATAGCACAAGTTAAGGTTGTTCCTGATGGATTTCTAGATGAAGCCATAACATCTTTATTTATTTTTCTTATTTCTTTTTGTAAGTCACTACCAACTATCATTGGAATAGAAAGATCTCTAGCAGATTTAGCATTGAACCATTCTTCTAAACTAGATATAGTCTTACTTGAGGCAATTTCACCATCACTAAAGCCTCCCATACCATCAGCAACGGCCAATAATTTGAATTCATCATTAGGATTAACTCCAGGTTTAGCAAGAATAGTCATGTTGTCTTCGTTGTTATCGCGAATTATACCTTTGTCAGTTATCATGCCCATATATGTATTTGCACCTTCTTGAGAATACATTTCAGCTTTATAGATGGATGGATTACAAATTTTTTCAATTAAATCTGCTGTTTCATATTGGTAATTAGCATCTATGTCTATCTTAGAAGCAGCTGTTTTCATTTCAGTAACTGTATTTATATGTCCATATTCAAATAGTTTTTGTTTACTATCACTAGCTTTTAATAATCCATCTTTTTTATTAACAAAATATCTTTCATAGTTACCATCTTTGTTGAAATCATAATATGAATAAATATCTGAATTATTTTGGGTAGCATTTGTCTGACCAAAATACTTGTAAATACCATTTCGACCTAAAGCGTAGTTATATTTGTCAGTAAGGATAAATGGTGTGTTAATTGTAGAAATATGATTATTATAAAATGTACTATTAGTTAAATTAAAGGCATTCTCATAATTAGAAATTTCTATACCTTCACCTATAGCAACAGTTTTAGTTTTTGATAACTTAACTGTTTGTTTGGCTATATCAATAAATGTGTTATAAGCATGAATATTAATACGAGATATCTCTGTACTAAGCATTGTGTTAATTTTTTCTATAGCTTCATCAAGAGATAACGTTTGAAATTTTGTTACTGTGTTATAATTTTTTTCCATAAATATTTTCCCCCTTTATGAATGAGCATATTATAACACATTTTCTAAGAAAATGCAAGTTTTTTAATATTAAACATTGAATCTGAAATGACAGATATCACCATCTTGCATTAGGTAGTCTTTGCCTTCAAGGCGAGCTTTACCTTGCTCTTTGGCTTTTAATTCACTACCACAAGTGATTAAATCTTGATAAGAAATTATTTCTGCTTTAATAAAACCCTTTTCAAAATCTGTATGAATAATACCAGCACATTTTTTAGCATTCATTCCTTTTTTAAAAGTCCAAGCTCGCACTTCATCTTTACCAACTGTAAAATATGTAGCCAAGCCTAGAAGATCATACGTTGTCGTTATAAGGACATCTAGACCACTTTCTTTAATACCCAATCCTTCAAGCATTTCTTGTTTATCTTCTTCACTTAATTCACTTAATTCTTCTTCAACTTTAGCACAAAGGACAATCGTTTTGGCATTTTCTTTAGCTGCGTATTCTTTAACAATTTCAACATATGTATTATCTTCTCTTCCGATATCTTCTTCTTTGATATTGGCTAAATAAATTATTGGTTTACTAGTTAAAAAGTTAAAACTTTTTATGATATTTTTCTCTTCTTTAGTTAGAGAAATTAACCTAATAGGAATGTTTTTCTCAAGTGATTCTTTTAGTTTCTCTAAAGTTTCTAACTCTAATAGTTCATCTTTATCTTTACTCATTCTAGCTTTTTTACTAATACGGTCTATTCTATTACTAATAATGTCTAAATCTGCTAAAGATAGTTCTAAATTAATAGTTTCAATATCTCTTATAGGATCTATTTCTCCATCAACATGAATAATTTTATCGTTATCAAAGCATCTAACAACTTCACATATAGCATCAACTTCTCTAATATGGGATAAAAATTTATTACCTAGACCTTCTCCTTTGCTTGCTCCTTTGACAAGACCAGCAATATCAATAAATTCATAGCTTGTGTTGATAACTCGTTCTGGATTATACATTTTAGCTAGGGTATCAATTCGTTCATCTTTAACGTTTACAATACCAACATTTGGTTCAATCGTAGCGAAAGGATAATTTTCAGCTAAAATGTGTTGATTTGTAATAGCATTAAATAAAGTACTTTTACCGACATTTGGTAAACCTATAATTCCAGCTTTTAAACTCATATTATTACCTCATTTCTGTTCTTTATTATAGCATTTTTTTTATTATTTTAAAAGAAAAAATACCTTGATGGTATTTAAATTGTTGGATAGACATTAGGGCCTAATGGAAGACCGATTACATACCAACCTATCGTTAAGAGAATCCAAGTTAGACCAATTATAACAAAGTATGGCATGACATAGCTGATACTTTTATGGATAGTAATTGGTTTACTCTTATCCTTATTATATATATTTAGATATCCAATATAGATAGCAAAACAAGCGAGCAGTGGAGTTATACCAGCAGTAATTGAACTACCAACTCGCAAGATGAATTGAGCAAATTGTGCTGATAAGTTAGATTGCATAAAAGCAGGAACTAAGACAGGTGCAAAGATTGACCATTTACTACTTGGGGAAGGAACAAAAAGATTGGCAATTGCAATCATAATTATGGCGAAAATAACTAGAGCAATGCCAGAGAAACCAACACTACCAATAGCATTTGCGCACCAAGCAGTAATGACAGTACCAATATTTGTTTGTCTAAATATTGATGAAAATTGTGAAACAACAAAGATAAGCATTAAAATCTCCCCCATAGGAGCAAATGTTTCTTTGCAGCCATTGATTATATCTTTATCATTTTTTATTGTTTTAGCACCTATTCCGTAAGCAATACCTACAAGGGTTAAAAGCAAAGCCATCATATAAGTAAAACCATCTTGAAAATAAGAATTAGTTCCAAATAACTGACCTAAATAGGTATCTTCTTCCATATCAAGGAGCATACCAGAATATGGTAAATTTGGAATAATGGAATAAATAAAGATAATAATAACTATAATGGCAGTTATTAAGGCAACCTTTATACCTCTTTTTTCATAGTGTTCTTTTTCTATCTTTTGTTGTTCTAATTCTTTAACATCAGAAATAATTAGTTCTTCTGTTTTAGCAAATTCTTCTTTATCTTTAAATCTTCTAAGACGAGGAGCAATTATCTTTTCAATGATGATAGTTCCAACAAGGGAAAGAATAATTGAAAATGCAATAATAATGAATAAGTTAGAGGTTAAACTAATATGAGCATTAGCATCAATTAATCTTGCAGCCATTGTTGTATCAGGAATTAAGTTGACCTCCATACTACCAACAAATAAAGATACTCCATAACCAAAACTAACTCCTGAAAAGGCAGCAATAATACCTAAATGAGGATTACGGTTATTTAAAGTAAATAATAAAGCAGCAAGAGGAATTAAGATTACATATCCAACATCATTTATTAAAGAAGAGATAGTGGCTAAGAAAATGACTATAAAGGTTAAAATTTTTTTATCTATTTTTATTAAATGCCTTTTACATAGAGTATCAATAAAACCTGTCGCATTAGCTATACTAAGACCAAATAGTGTTAGTAATAGCATACCTAAAGGGGCAAAGCTTAAGAAATTTGTCATAGCGTTGCTAAAGATAAATTTTAAACCGTCAAAATTAAGTAAGCTTCGAACTGTAATAAGAGCAGTATCTAAATCATTAGTAGCAGAACTTATAGTACTATATGTCGCTTGCATTTGGAATGCAGATAAAATAGCACTTAGAAGAATAGTTACAAATATTAAAATTACATAAACGGTAATGGGATGAAAATAAAATTTTTTCAGTTTTAATTTTTTTCGATTACGCATTATTTTCCTCCTTAGTTATAACCTTTTTAATTTTTTTATTAAATTCTATTCTTGGAATAAAAACAAGTCTGCCACATCCGCTACATTTAAGCTTTATATCAGCACCTAATCTGATAATTTCCCAGTCATTAGTACCACATGGATGACCTTTTTTTAATACTACATGGTCATTTAAGGAATAGTTTTTATTTTCCATTATGCACCTCCATATGTGTTTGTGGTAATTTAATATTAGCTTTTAATAAGGCTTCTTGAAAGTCTCGTCGCATATTGCGTTGAACGGTAAAATCAAAGTTAGATTTTGTTTTAACAACAATTTTATATGTAACAGAGTTTTGATCAATTGTTTCAACACCCCATAGTTCTGTTTTACCTTTTAAATTTTCATAAGTAGCATCAATTTTCATCATAGTTTCTCTTATAACCTGCTCTACTTTATCTAAATCATTTTTGTAGTCAACAGAGATAGTAATTTCAGCTAAAGAAGGATTTAAACTATAATTTATAACTTCAGTAATAGTATGATTAGCAATTATTTGAACTGCCCCTTTATAATCTCTAATTCTTGTTGTTTTTAGACCCATCTCGATAACATCACCACGAAAGCCATTGATCATGACATTATCACCTATTTCAAATTGATCTTCCATGACAATTGAAATACCGGCAATAAAGTCTTTAGCAAGATCTTGAAAAGCCAAAGTTAAAACAGCAGCCATAATTCCTAAACCAGCAAATATTTTACTAACATCAAGACCAAAACTTCCTAAAATTAGTAAAATAGTTAAAAATATAATGATATATTTTAAACAGTTATTAATAAGACTTATTGTAGTTTGAACCCGTTTTCTATTTTTGGAATTAACTTTTTTACTATTTAAGGCTCTGTTAATTAATAATGTTATAATTTTATAAGTTATATAAGCTAAACCTATATAGATTATAGGTCTTAATATATATATGAAAATATCAGTAGCAAGAAATTCTTTCAAGGAAGATACCTCCTTTATTTATCTAAATGCATTATTTCTAGGAGACGATTTAAATCATTAGCATTGATAAAGCTTATTTCTAATTTATTATTCTTAATTCTTACTTTGGTATCAAGTTTTTCTTCAAGGTCATTTATTAAATAAGAAAACTCATTTTCAAGAGGCTTTCTTTTCGTAATTTCTTTTTTGCGGTGAAACTCTTCAGGAGATGAGGTTAATTCTTCTAGTTTACGAACACTTAAATTTTCTTTTATAACTTTATCGGCTAAAGTTAGGGCTTGTTCTTTATTTTCTAGTTTACTTAAAACTCTAGCATGGCCCATACTTAAATCGCCTTTGATAATATCATCTTTAATTTCAGCTGGTAAATCTAATAAACCAAGCATATTTGTTATGTGGCTTCTTGATTTTCCTACTTTTTCAGCTAATTCTTCTTGAGTTAGATTTAGTTTTTCTTTTAGTTTGTAATAAGCTTCTGCTTCTTCAAGAGCACTTAAATTTTCACGTTGAAGGTTTTCAAGAAGAGCTAGCTCCATCATTTCTTCATCAGTAAAATCTTTGATAATAGCTGGTATGGTCTTAAGACCTGCTAAGCGGCTGGCTTTAACACGACGTTCTCCTGCAACAATTTCATAACCTTTAATACTTTTTTTAGCAATAATGGGTTGAAAAACACCATAAGTCTTAATAGATGAAGCTAGTTCTTGTAAACTTTCTTCATCAAAGTTTTTTCTAGGTTGATAGGGATTACTTCTCAATTCATCAAGATTAATCTCTGTAATTTGTTCTTTAGGAGTATTATTGATTATTTCTTCTTCCACTTTAGCTATATCTAATGGTTCACTACTAAATAGTTCTTCTAACCCTCTACCTAGGGCTTTTCTTTTATTTTCCATTACGATCAATCACTTCCTTTGCTAAATTTAAATAGGCTTCTGAACCTTTACTTTTAGGATCATAAACTATTATAGGCTCTCCATGAGAAGGAGCTTCTGTTAATCTAATTAGTCTTGGAATGATGGTATTATATACTTTTTCTTTAAAGAATTTTCTAATGTCATCTACAACTTCAAAACCAAGATTTGTTCTTGAATCAAGCATAGTTAGAAGTACTCCTTCAATATCTAGATTAGGATTTAATTGTTTTTGAGCTAGTCTTATCGTATTAAGTAATTGCATTATTCCTTCTAAGGCGAAAAATTCACATTGAACAGGTATAATAACAGAATCACTTGCTGTTAAAGCATTTGTGGTAATTAGTCCTAAGGAAGGTGGACAGTCTATAATTATAAAATCAAAGTTTTCATCACTTAGTTCTTCAAGATGATATTTCAATTGAGCTCCTTTAGCGAAGCCTTTTTCACTTTGACTTTTTTCTAATAGTTCAATATCTAAACCAGCTAAATTAATAGTTGCTGGTAAAACATACAATTTCTTATACTTAGTTTTTATCATTGCTTCTTTAGTACTACATTTATTGGTTAAAACATCATAGATACTTAAATTTATATCTGCTTTATTAATACCTACTCCTGTTGTAGTATTACCTTGTGGATCTAGGTCAATTAATAATACTTTTTTGCCAAGGAATGCTAAAGAGGCAGAAAGGTTAATACTTGTTGTGGTCTTTCCTACTCCACCTTTTTGATTTACTAAAGAAATTACCTTTGCCATTTTTATCACTCTCTTCTTTTATTAGTCTTAATTATTGTATCAAAAATTAGGGATTATGAAAACTATTTTAGGAAAAAAAAGTAGATTCAATCTACTTTTAGTTAGGGTTATTTTCTTTAGAGATTTTAATTACAATTTGATAGTTACTAGCAAAATCCATCTCTTCTACATCTACTTTGAAACCACTTTCTTCTATTTTTTTAACACTATCTCTTACAATATTAATGGATTCGTTTAAGGTATATTTAGGTTTGTTTACTTGACTTGTTGTTAAAGATTGAACATTATCTTGAAAAATAGGATTTTTAGCGAAAGGATTATTGAAAGCATCAAAAGATGGAGGATTAGGAGAAGGTTGATCTTGTTTATTTTCAACTCCTGCTAAAAGATTATCCATAGAGGTACTGGTAGTATCTTCTAAAGGTTTTGTTTCTCCTCCTAGGCTAAAAGGACTTAAATTATCAAAAGCATTCTCTAAAGATTTAGAATCAGTTTCTTCTTTTTTTTCTTCATGATTATCTTCAAATGGAGAAAAAAATTTAAAGTTAGAATTTTCTTTTTCTTTTGGAGTGTTATCTTTAGGACCAACTTGCAAGAAGGTATCCATATTTGGTTTTGGTTGTTCAATATTTATATCTTTTGCTTCTTGTTTTAATTCATTAATGTCTATTGGTTTATCAGCAGTACTTTGTAAAGAGCCACCAACATTTGGAATACCATAATCAATAAACTTTGGTGGCGTTGAATAATCTATACCCACATTTTGATTAAAATCATTATTAGGACTACTGTTTTTGATAAGATTAGGTGTACTATTAGAATTAATATTAATAGGTGCTGGGTTTAAAATGTTATTTAAATCTTCACTTGTTATTTCAGAGCTTTTCTTAGGAGAAATCTTTTCTTCTAGTTCTCTTACTGTCATTTTATTAGCTATAACCTCTTTTAAAAGGGCTTTCTGAGTATCAGGATCAGGAGCGTTCAATAGAGCCCTAGCATGGCGCTCAGAAATTTGTTCTTTTAAAAGGGCATCTTGAACTTCTGGAGTTAAAGCTAAAAGTCTTAGTTTGTTAGCAACAGCACTTTGACTTTTTCCCATAGTTTTAGCTAGTTCTTCTTGAGTCATTTGATCTAACTCTAGTATTTTTTGATAGGTTTTAGCCTCTTCTATAGGATTTAAATTCTTTCGTTGTAAGTTTTCTAATAAAGCAACTTTACTGCTTTCTTTATCATCTAGGTTTCTAATAATAGCAGGAATAGTAGTAAGTCCAGCCATAGCAGAGGCTTTATAACGGCGTTCTCCAGCAATTATTTCATATTTATTACCAATATTTCTAACAATAATTGGTTGAATGACACCATGTTCTTTGATTGAGACTGCTAGCTCTTTTAAGGCTTTTTCATCAAAGACTTGTCGTGGTTGAAATCTATTTGGAATTATATCATCTAAATGTAAATATACAACTTCGTTTTCACGATTATCCATATTATCCCCTCTTATTCTTTTATTTTATCTCTAGTATCATTATAGCATATTTTTTCAGGTTTACTAGTATTATTTTTTCTTTAGTTCTAATAAGGTCCTTATACCAGCGTCATGAGGAAGAGAAAAGGTAACTTGACTATTTAGGTACCATTTTTTTTTGATCATTAATTTTTTAGCATCATTTAGTTCATCAAGGACATTTCCTTTCATAGCGATAAAACTACCATGAGTATTTACTAGAGGCATAGCCCAAGGTAATAATTTAGGTAAAGCAGCGACAGCTCGTGCAGTTACAAGGTCAAATGTTTTATGCTTTCTAATTAAATCTTCAGCTCTCATGTGATAAGCTCTAATATTTTTAAGGTTTAATTTTTCAATTAGATTATTTAAGTAAACTACTCTTTTATTTAAGGCATCAATTAAAGTAATATCAAGGTTATCATAAAATATTTTTAGAATTATACCAGGAAAACCAGCACCACTACCAATATCACATAGAGTATTTACTTTTGAAAGATCAGCGATTTTGACAATAGTTAAGCTGTCATAAAAATGTTTTAAGTAAACATCTTCTTTGGCTGTAATGCGCGTTAAATTCATTTTTGTATTAGTTTCTATTAATGTATTATAAACTAGTTCTAATTTTTTCTGTTGATCCAAAGTTATTGTTAATCCTAAATCTTCAATAGCTTTTATAAATTCTTGTTCATTCATTTTAGATACCTCGTTTCTTTAAATAGACTGATAGTATCGCAATATCGGCAGGATTTACTCCACTAATACGACTGGCCTGACCTAAGGTTAATGGTCTAATTTCTTTTAATTTTTCTTTCGCTTCACTAGCAATATTAGGTATGTCATCATAATCTATATCTATAGCTATCTTTTTATTTTCTAAATCTAACATTTTTAAAGCTTCTTTTTCGGCCTTAACTATATAACCTTCATAAGAAATATTTATTTCTACCTCTTTTTTAACATTTTTATCATAATCTAAAGTTATAAATTTATTAAGATCATCTATTTTTATTTCTGGTCTTTTTAATAAATCGTATAAAGTGATACTATCTTTTATTGGTGAGGTAGGGATAGACATTAAAGCTTGGTTGATTTGTTCTTTAGGAGTTATTTTTGTTTCTCTTAACAATTTTGTAAGTTCATTAATATCTTCTTTTTTCTGTAAGAACTTTTGATAGGTGTCTTCTTTGATAAGGCCTACTTGATGACCATATTCACGGAGTCTTAAATCAGCGTTGTCATCACGAAGAAGAAGACGATATTCAGCACGAGAGGTTAAAAGACGGTAAGGATCTGTTACACCTTTCGTTACTAAGTCATCAATTAAAACACCAATATATGATTCGTTTCTCTTTAAGATTAAGGGTTCTTTGTTTTCTAATTTTAAAGAAGCATTAATTCCAGCCATAAGGCCTTGACCGGCTGCTTCTTCATAACCACTAGTACCATTTATTTGTCCAGCAGTATAAAGATTTTCAATAATTTTTGTTTCTAAAGACGGTTTAATTTGTTTAGGATCAATCGCATCATACTCAATTGCATAGGCATATTTTAATATTTTTGCATGTTCTAATCCTTCTAAAGAGTGAACCATTTGCTCTTGAACATAATGAGGCATACTAGTTGAAAAACCTTGAAGATAGATATCATCATAGGATAGGCTTTCTGGTTCTAAGAATAGTTGATGACGTGGTTTATCAGCAAAACGAACGACTTTATCTTCGATAGAAGGACAATAACGAGGACCTACTCCTTCAACATAACCACCATACATACTTGATTCTGTTAGATGCTCTTTAATTATTTGATGAGTTTTTTCATTTGTATAGATTAGATGGCAAGGAATTTGATATTTATAAGCTAAGGCTCCTTCGTTATCGTAGGAGAAAGCTAAATCTTCATCACTCCCCTTTTCTAACTCTGCTTTGGAAAAGTTAATACTATCTTTGGCAAGACGAGGAGGAGTTCCTGTTTTTAAACGTAAAATCTTAAAGCCAATACTTTTTAAGAAAGGACTTAAATAGTTACTGGCTTTTTCACCATGAGGTCCACCCTCTTCTTTATTACTTCCTACTAGGATAGTTCCTTTTAGATAGGTTCCTGTTGTTAAAATTACAGCTTTACTTTTAATTTTAGTACCATCTTCTAATAAAACTCCTACCGCTTTTTTATCTTCTATTAATAGTTCTTTTACTAAGGCTTCTTTTATAGTAAGATTTTCTTCTTGCATTAGCGTAACAAGCATTTCTTTTTTGTATAATTCTTTATCAGCTTGAGCTCTTAAAGCCCAGACAGCTGGTCCTTTTTTGGTATTAAGCATTTTCATTTGTAAAGAGCTTTTATCAGTATTTTTGGCCATTTCACCACCTAGGGCATCTATTTCTCTTACAACAATACCTTTAGCAGGTCCGCCAATTGATGGATTACAAGGCATGTCGGCAATATTAGAGATATTTCCTGTAACAAGAAGAGTTATGTGACCAATTCGTGCACTTGCTAAAGCGGCTTCTACACCAGCATGGCCACCACCTACGACAATAATTTCTGGTTCCATTTTAACACCTCTTTCCTTTATTTTCCTACACAAAAGTCTTTAAATAGTTCATCTAATAATTCATCACTATAGTTTTCACCTGTTATTTCTCCTAAAGTATCAAAGACTGCTCTTAAGTCAATTTCAATTATATCAACAGGGGTATCTGCTAATAAACTTTTCTCAGCTTCTTCTAGATTTTTTTTGGCTTGTTTAGCTAAAAGAAGTTGTCGATTATTAGCTAGATAAGTATAGTCTTGCTCTTTAATTTCATCTAAATTAAACATTTTTTTTATTTCTTGTTTTAAACTATCTATCCCTGTAAAAGAATTAGTATTAGTGCTGACAATATGATCAAAAGTAAAATCTTCTTTGTGGAGTTTAGCTTTTAAGTCATTTTTATTTAGAACAATGATTGGATTTCTATCTTTTACTTTATCTAAGATAAATTTATCATTATCTGTTAACTCTTCACTACTATTTAATACGACAATGATTAAATCAGCATTATCTATTAGAGAAAGACTTTTCTCTACCCCTATTTTTTCAACAATATTATCAGTTTCTCTAATTCCCGCAGTATCAATTAGGGATAGTTCTATTCCATCAAAGATTATTTCTCCTTCAACAAGATCTCTAGTAGTCCCTTCAATATTGGTTACGATAGCTTTATCTTCTTTTAAGAAAGTATTTAGAATACTACTTTTACCTACATTAGGACGTCCAATAATAATTGTTTTAATACCATTTTTTACAATTAATCGTTCAACTGATCTCGTTATTAAGTCTTGAAGATCCACTTTTAAGTCAGTAATTGTCTTTTTTATGTCTTCTAGAGTTATTTCTTCAATATCATAATACTCTGGATAGTCAATATTAACTTCAATATTTGCTAATAAGTATTTTAATTTATCACGAAAAGTTGTGATGTAGTTTTTTAAGTTTCCTTCTAAAGAAGATAGAGCTAAAGAACGATTGGCATCTGTTTTACTTTGAATTATATCCATAACTGCTTCGGCCTGAGTTAAATCAATTCGGCCATTTAAAAATGCACGTTTAGTAAATTCTCCAGGCTCAGCAAGACGGGCGCCAGCTTGATTTATGAGTTCTAATATTTTTAGAGTTGGAGCAATACCACCATGACAATTTACCTCAACAATATCTTCTCTAGTAAAAGTTTTAGGAGCCCTCATAATAGATACTAGAACCTCATCAATATCTTTAATACCATCATTAATAAAACCATAGTTTATGGTATGACTAGTTACTTTAGTTAAGTCTTTTCCTTTAAATAGTTTATTTACAATATTGATAGATTCAGGTCCACTAACTCTAATAATAGAAATAGCCCCTTCTCCTAATTTGGTTGATATAGCAACAATGGTATCATTCATGTTTCTTTACTCCTATTTTCTTAATTTTCGTATCCTTATCTATTTTTAAAAGAACATATGCTTCTTCACTATAAAAAGCATGTTCTTCTCTTTGACTTAAACTCTTGGACTTTATAAAAGAATCATTGAAAGATACTAAACTTATTATACCATTTTCAAATTTATAAGTCGAACTACCTGTTTGAAATTTAGCTAATCCGGTTTCTATATCTTCAACAGCATAATTTTCAGGGTTTTGATATATTTTTGTACCTAGAAATGTCTCTGTTATTTCATCATCTTGATAATGTTTTTTAGATGTAATATTTCTTGCTACAATATCTCTATATTTAGACAATTCTTCCGGAGTTGTTTGAAAATTTGATTGTTTTAAAGTCATTAAGTGATTTAATAAATCATAGATAGAATAAGTTTTACATGGTTTTTCAGATTTACCATTATAAATTATACCTTCTTCAGTTGAGGTAAAAGTCTCTAGTTTTTTACTATAATTTTGATAATCTGTTAAAGTTTTAGCCGTTTCTTTATAAAGTTTAACCTCTTTATAAAAGTCTACTAAGAAATCTAAATTGTCTTCATAAGTAGCTTTAATGGGATCTTTATATACTCCCTGTTTTTGATAACTTCTAATATTTTTTAATAATGAAATATAGTTTTGAACCTCGCTATATTTAGAAAGCTCATCAAGGCTACATTTTAATTTAGTCTCCTCGTAAGCTAGTATATCTTTTAAAAATGATAACTCATCTCTTTCTTTTATTATGTCTTCTTTTCCTAACATTAATTCACCCTTCCTTTCTCTACAGTTTGTTTATTATATTTTATTTTCATGTTATTGTAAAGTTTATATGCTTTTATTTAAAGTAACTTGGCAGAAATTGACAAAAAAAGGAATATTATTTATCCCTTGGTTTAATAACGACATAACGATTAGGTTCCTCTCCTATACTTTCTGTATAGACATATTTATTGTTAGAAAGGATATTATGAACTAGTCTTCTCTGATATGAGTTCATTCTATCCATTTTAACTTCAATACCAGTATTCTTTACCTCTTTAGCTAATTTCTTAGCTAAAGTTTCGATATGTTGATCATTTCTTTTTTTATAATCACTTACATCAATTATAAATTTATAATTTGTCCCTATTTCTTTAATTATGATTTGATTAATAATAGTCGTTAATGCTTTAAGATTTCTGCCATCTTTGCCAATTAGTAAAGCATCATTATCAGAATAAAGACGATAGGTAGGAACGTTGTTATTTACAGTAATTTCTATTTCAACATCAAAGCCAATATTTTTTAGTAAATCTTTTATTAGTCTTTTAATTAAATCTTTAATGGCTCTTTTTTCTATAACCTCAATTTCTACTTTTTTACTTAGAAGACTTTTCTTTTCTTCTTTAACATTAATGATCAAGTTATTTTCTAATTCTTGGAGAGCTATTTTAGCTTTATTTAATGCTTCATCATAAGTTTTCCCTGTATAATTATGCTTTTCTATCATGCTTTGTAAATCCTTTCTTAACAATTATATTTTGAACAATTGCGAAAATATTTCCTACTGACCAATAGATACCTAAAGCTGATGGCATAAAGAAGGCTGTAATAATAATGATAACACTCATAACAATAGGCATCATTTTCATAGATGGATCACTTCCTGAACCCATACTAGTTGTTTTAAAAGTGAAAATGGTAGAAAGGCCAATAATTATAATTAAAATGATATAAACATAGAAAGTTGAGGTAGAAAATCCTATCATTGGGGTTGTACCTAGTTGAATACCTAGGAAATTTTCCTCAAAAATGGCTGGTACTCTATTTATGGCTTCTAAGAATGCTAATAATAATGGAAATTGAATAAAGGAAACAAGGCAGCTGGTTAGAGGATTAAAATTATATTTTTTATAAATCATCATCATTTCTTGATTTTGTCTTAGCATTGATTCTTGATCTGTCTTTCCTTCATATTTCTTTCTGATTCGTTCTAATTCAGGAGTAGCTTTTTGCATCATTTCACTTTGAAGAGCCATTTTTCTAGTGAATGGATAAAGGATTAACCTTATTATAATAGTAATTATGATGATACTTAGAGCAAAACTACCAATATATTTTCCTAGTGTTAAAATAAGAAAAGCTAATGGTTTAACAAAGATTCCTGTCCAAAGACCATCATATTCAGTTGAGGTTGGAGTAAATTCCGTACATTTCGGTAATTTGTCTAAGTCTACTCCATTTTCTTCATATAGTTTTCTAGTTTTTTCTTCAGTTGGTTGACATAAGATGTTTTCGGTTAAAGCTTGTCCTGTCTCAGGATTTTTGACAGCCTTATTTTCTTCATCTACTAATGTTGTTTGGCAACCAGTTACTCCAAATAGCAACATTATTATAATAAATATTTTAAATTTTGATTTTATTTTTTTCATCGTCTTCTCCTTACTTAATTTTAGTTAATAATTTTTCTAAACTGTTAGATAACTCTTGATAAGTTAATGTTAAACAGCTATTTCTTATAATTATAATACAGTTATAGTTTTTTGAAAATGACTTTTTATAATTCCTTAGGATGGCACGTATTTTTCTTTTTAGTTTATTTCTTATATGAGCTTTACCTATTTTTTTTGGAACGGAAATACCATATTTATTATAAGGAAACTTGTTTTCTTCATAGAAAATTAAAAAATTGTAGTTTTTAATACAATATCCTTTTTTTATTAAACGATCAAATTCTTTCGCTTCTTTTATTATATATTTTTTATTCAAGATGGATCACTTCCTATAATAACTCCCCTATTCATGTTGATAATTGATTTGCGATGTACAAAAAACCACTGCAAAAACAGTGGAATTTATTATACTAATTCTTTACGTCCTTTCTTACGACGACTATTTAAAATTTTACCTTCTCCATTTTTACGAGCAAAGAAACCATGCTTTTTAGCTCTTTTTCTTTTATTAGGTTGATATGTTCTTTTCATTTTAACACCTCCAGACTTAAAATCTACATTATTATAATAAGAAGATTAATGGTTTGTCAAGGTGTTTTTACACCTCATTAAATAAAATTCGAAGTTCCCGTTTTAATTAAGATGTGCACCATTTTAACGATGGCGGCCTTTTCCTTTATTATTATCTTTTTGATTATTATGATAAAAAACTATGCTTTGGTATAAGATGTCATGTTCATTTTTTTTTATTATCCACAGTTTTCACATGGTGTGGATAAGTTTTATTAACTTGTGAATTTTAAAATTGTGGAAAATGTGGAAAACTTGACTTTTTGTTGATATATGTCGTTTTTTGTTGTGGACAAAATTGTGGATAAATTGTGGAAACTTTAAAATTTCATTTTTACTATTTCCTTTTCCACAAATTTAGAGTATTATATTGTTGAATTTATGAAATCAGGTGGGAGGTGTTAGGATGAATGTCGAAATTTTGTGGCAAAATTGCTTGAAAGAAATAAAAGATGAGCTTTCATCCTTAGCCTTTGATACTTGGTTTAGTGATGTTAATTTACTTGAACTTAAAGATGGTACAGCATATATTGAAGTACCTATGTCTATTCATAAAAAACATTTATCAGATAATTATTTTGAACTAATAAGAGAGGCACTGAATAAAGTTACAGGAACAAACTTTGAACTTGCTTTTTTATTGCCAGATGAGGTGCAAATAAAAATAGAGCAAAAAAAAGAGGAAGAAAAAGCAGTAGAGGAGGGAATACCTAAGAATTTTAAGACAAAATCAAATTTAAACCCAAAATATAATTTTGAAAATTTTATTGTAGGAGATTCAAATAAATTTGCACAGGCGGCGGCTTTGTCAGTAGCGGAAAATCCTGGGAAGATGTACAATCCCTTATTTATATATGGTAATAGTGGATTAGGAAAGACACATTTAATGCATGCGATAGGCAATTATATTGTTGATAACTCTAATCGGCGAGTATTATATGTTACAAGTGATCAGTTTAGAGATGATTTTGTAGGTATAAATAAGAAAGACGAGAAGGGTACTAATTTTAGTTATATAGACTTTTTTAAGAATAAATATCGAAATATAGATGTACTTATCATTGATGATATTCAATTCTTAGGGGGGGCTACCCAAACGCAACAAGAGTTTTTCCATACTTTTACTAATTTATATAATGACTCTAAGCAAATTATTATTTCCTCAGATAGATCTCCTAACGATTTAAAGTTATTAGAGGAACGTCTTAGAACAAGATTTTGTTGGGGATTAACGGTTAATATTTATCCACCTGATTTTGAACTAAGAAAAGAGATATTAAGGAAAAAAATTATTGCTGGTAATTTTGAAACGGATATTCCTGAGGAGGTAATAGAGTATATTGCTTCAAATATTGGGAGTGATGTTAGACAACTAGAAGGATCAATAACAAGGTTAGTAGCTTATTCCACAATAATGGGAGGGGCTAGGATTGATGTAAATCTCGCGATTGAGGCTTTAAAAGACTTTATTAGTAAAGGCTTAAGTGAGAAAAATGATATTACAAGAATTCAGAAAATTGTAGCAGAATACTTTCAAATATCTGTAGAAGATATTAGATCTAAAAAAAGAAGTAGTAATATTGCTTTTCCTAGACAAATAGCAATGTATTTGTGTAGAAAACTTACAAGTGAATCATTTCCAAAGATAGGGACAGAGTTTGGAGGTAAAGATCATTCAACAGTGATGCATTCTGTTGAGAAAATAGAACAAGAAATAAAAAACAATAGTGATTTAGCGGGAATTATTAAAAAACTTGAAAATGACTTAAAACCTTAGGTTGTGGATAAAAATTAGTTTTTCACTTTTTTTCCACAGCTAAAATTAAAAAAATATGGTATAATATAAAGGAATTTTTTAGTTTTCCACATAATTCACGTTGTTAATATAAATATATAATAAGAAAGAAGGAATATATAATGAAATTTACAATCAAAAAAGAAATATTAATGGAAGCTTTAAATAAAGTTTCAAAAGCTATATCTAGTAAAAATGTTATACCTGTTCTAGCAGGAATAAAATTTAATCTTACAAAAAAAAGATTAACTCTTACAGCTAGTGATAATGATATTACAATTCAAACTTTTATAGATTGTGATAACGAGGATATTATTACTGTTAAAGAAGAGGGTAGTATTATTATTCAAGGAAAATATATTTTAGATATTGTAAGAAAATTACCTGATAAATATATTAATATTGAGGTAGTAGATGAATTAAAAATATTAGTTTATACAGAAAAAAGTGAATTTAATTTAAATGGTATAAGTGAAAGTGAATATCCTAATATTGATTTAGGAGAAAGTAAAAATCATATTGAACTTTCTGCATCATTATTAAAAGAAATAGTTAATCAAACAGCTTTTGCTACTAGTATTGATGAAAATAAAGCAATTTTAAATGGTATAAACTTTAACTTAATAGGAGATATTTTAGAATGTAATGCAACAGATTCTTATCGTTTGTCTAGAAAAGTAATAAAGTTAGATAAAATAAGTAAAGAAAATCAAAATATTGTTATTCCAAGTAGAAATTTAGTGGAATTTACGAAAATTATTGATGATTCCACAGATATTGTGGAAATCCATATTTTCAATAATAAAATTTTATTTAAATATCAGAATATTTTATTTCAATCTAGATTAATTAATGGTACATATCCAAATACATCTAATTTGTTACCTAAGGAACATTTAGTAAAAATTCATTTTAATATTAATGAGTTCTATGATGTTGTTGATAGAGTTAGTATTTTAACAAGTGATAAAGATAAAAATATTGTTACTTTAGAAACTGACGGTAATAATTTGATTATGAAATCATCTAGTGCAGAAATTGGTAGAGTAGAAGAGAAAATGGTTATTACTAAGGATCAAGATATTGATGTTAAAGTTTCATTTAGTTCTAAATATATGATGGATGCTTTGAGATCATTTAATAAAGAAACAGTTGAATTATATTTTGTAGGAGAGATTAAACCTATTCTGTTGAAAAGTGATGAAGATGACAGTTTAACACAATTAGTTTTACCTATTAGAACTTACTAAAAAGAGAATTTTGGGAAAAAAATCCTCTTTTTTTTAATTTTTCTGACAAAAAACTCCCTTATTCGACAATATTATATAGTAGACTGGTAGCAAAGCAGTAAAGCTTTTAGGGGGAAATTTATGAAAGAATATGAAATTAATGATGAAACTTTGGCTATTATACCAAATGATATGTGGAATTCTATTGTTATTGAAGATGATTATCAATTCGATGTGACGCAAAAGCCTTTAGAAATCGTAGATTATAGTTGTAAGTATTTTGGAAGCTCTTATCCAGGAAGAAAAGAAGGATCCAGGAATATTTTAAATAGTAAATATAAGTTACCAGTTGTAATAGAAGATAGTAGGTATATAATATTTTTTCCTACAAATTCACCAGAAGATGATAATTGTGTTTGGATATCTTTAAAAAATATTAAAGATTACTATAAAGTAGGACATGATAAGACAAGAATTGAATTTAAAAATGAAAAAAGTATTATTGTAGGTGTATCTTATAACTCTTTTAATAATCAAGTTATGAGAGCTAGTAGACTAGAATCTATTATTCGAAATCGTCGCGGCGAATAAAAGCAAAAAACTTGCTTTTTTTCTGTTTTTTAAGGCGTATTTATGGTATAATATTCTTGCGTGTATAGGAGTACTAAAATAGGGTGTAGGTGATTATATGGGTGTTTTTTTAATTAATTATGATAATTAGGTCTTTAAAATTTAATAATTTTCGTAATTATAATAAATTTATGGTTACCTTAGGGGCGAAAATGAATATTTTTATCGGTGACAATGGTAGTGGTAAAACTAATATTTTGGAAGCAATTTCAATATTAGGACTTACTAAATCATTTCGTAATGTTTTAGAAAGTGATTTAATTAAGTTTAATAAACAAAAAGCCAAAATTGAAGCTAGAATAAGTAATAATGGACAAGTTAAAGATTTAAAGATTGAATTTTTACCTAAAGAGAAAGATATTTATGTTAATAATAAAAGAATTAGAAAATATGCAGATTATTTATCTAATTTAAATTTAGTTATTTTTTCGCCTTTTGATTTAGAAATTATTAAAGGATCACCTAGTATAAGAAGAAACTTGCTTAATATTTCTCTTTCCCAGTTATCTTTTACATATTTAGTTACTTATAATGAATATAATAAAATTTTAAAAACGCGCAATGAATATCTGAAGATATTATATACTAATAGTATTGCTGATAAGACTTATTTAGATATTTTAACAGATAAATTAATCGATAAAGCGATAATTATATATAAAATTAGATATGACTATATAAATAAAATTAACAAGTATATAGGAGATATATATAATTATATTGCAGATGATACCAGTATGGTTGATATTGAATATAGGCCTAATTTGCCTATAGAAAGCTATTCTGACGATGATTTGCGTAGTAACCTTATAAATATCTATAAAAGTAATTATCGACGAGAATTGCAGGCTGGAATGACTTTATATGGGCCTCATAGAGATGATTTTTCTTTTTATCTAAATAAAGTTGATATGAAAAATTTTGCTTCTTTGGGACAACAGAAATGTGTAGTTTTAGCTTATAAATTAGCATCTATTCCTATATTTGAAGAGTATAGTGGGACGCAGCCAGTTTTGCTTTTAGATGATATTTTTAGTGAGTTAGATATTACTAAAAGAAATAAAGTATTAAGGTATATAAATAAAGATATTCAAAGTATTATTACAACTACAGATTTAAAGAATATTTCTAAAACTATTATAAAAGATGCAGTTGTTTTTAAAGTGGAAAATGGTATTATTGAAAGGAGTTAGAAAATGGAAGATAAAGTTAATAATTCTTATGATTCATCAGCAATTCAAGTGTTAGAAGGACTTGAAGCGGTTAGAAAAAGACCAGGTATGTATATTGGTTCTACTAGTTCAAAGGGTCTTCATCATTTAGTATGGGAAATAGTAGATAATGCGATAGATGAAGCTTTAGCAGGATATTGTACACATATTGAGGTAACAATTAATAAAGATAATAGTATTACAGTAAAAGATGATGGTAGAGGTATACCTGTAGATATTCATCCAAAGACTGGAAAGAGTACAGTTGAAACTGTTTATACAGTATTACATGCTGGTGGTAAATTTGGTGGAGGAGGATACAAAGTATCTGGTGGCCTTCATGGAGTTGGTGCCAGTGTTGTTAATGCTTTAAGTGATTGGTTAGAGGTTAAAGTATATAAGAATGGTAAGGTTTATTATCAAAGATATCAAACTGGGGGACATCCAGTTGAGGATCTTAAGGTAATCGATAGTTGTGATGTTAAGAGAACTGGAACAACAGTTACTTTTAAACCAGATGATCAAATATTTACAGAGACAACAGTTTATGATTATGATGTATTGAAAACACGTCTTAGAGAACTTGCTTTTTTGAATAGAGGTTTAAGAATAACTTTATATGATGATAGGGAAGAACCTAAGAAAGATACTTTTTGTTATGAGGGTGGAATTAGAGAGTATGTAGAGATGCTTAATAAGAGTAAAACAGCGATTCATAATACAATTATAGATGTAACAGGAGTTATGGACGATATTTCGTTAGAGGTAGCTTTACAATATAATGAGTCATATAACTCTAGTATTTATTCCTTTGTTAATAATATTACGACTCCCGAAGGTGGAACTCATGAGGAGGGAGTTAGAAGAGCTTTAACAAGGGTTCTTAATAAGTATGCATTAGCAAATAATTATTTGAAAGATAAGGATTCTCCTTTAACTGGTGATGATGTTAAGGAAGGCTTAACGATGATTATTTCTATAAAACATCCTAATCCACAGTTTGAGGGACAAACAAAGACAAAACTTGGAAATAGCGAGGTTAGAGGAATTGCTGATAAGATTTTTTCAGAAGCTTTTGAGCGATTCTTGTTAGAGCATCCTGATGAAGCAAAAATTATTGTAGAAAAAGCAATTGTAGCTTCAAGAGCTCGTGTTGCAGCTAAAAAAGCAAGAGAGATAACAAGACGTAAAGGGGATTTAGATATTACAAACTTTTATGGTAAATTATCTGATTGTAAAAGCAAAGATGCGTCTGTTAGTGAGATATTTTTAGTCGAGGGAGATTCGGCTGGTGGTTCTGCAATTAAAGGTAGAGATAGTATGACACAAGCAATATTACCACTTCGAGGAAAAATTTTGAATGTTGAGAAAGCGCGTCTTGATCGAGCTTTGTCTAATGAAGAGATTAGGACAATTATTACAGCATTTGGTACAGGAATTGGAGAAGAGTTTGATTTAGCAAAGCTTCGTTATAATAAGATAATAATAATGACAGATGCAGATGTTGATGGTTCACATATAAGAGTATTATTATTAACATTATTTTATCGTTTCTTTAAGCCAATTGTAGAAGCAGGACATGTTTATGCTGCACAGCCACCACTTTTTGTTATTAAACATGGAAAGACTATTAAGTATGTTTTAAATGAACAAGAACGTGATGAATATCTAAAGACTTTAGCTCCTAATACAAAATATGAAATTGCTAGAATGAAAGGGTTGGGAGAAATGGATGCAGAAGAGCTTAATGAAACAACTATGGATATAAATAAGAGAGTTTTAAGACAAATTACAATAGATGATGCAGTTGCAGCTGATGAGGTGTTTTCACAACTTATGGGGGAAGAGGTTGCTCCTAGACGTGAATTTATTGAAAATAATGCAACTTATGTTGGTAATTTGGATATTTAGGAGGTAGACATGGATAGATTAGAACAGAATAATATAGTAAAAGAGGTAAAAGATTCTTTTTTAGAGTATTCGATGAGTGTTATTGTTGCTCGAGCTTTACCTGATTTACGAGATGGTTTAAAACCAGTTCATAGAAGAATACTTTATTCGATGTATGAATCTGGTTATACTCCTGATAAACCTCATAAGAAAAGTGCAAAAACAGTAGGTGAGGTTATGGGTAATTACCATCCTCATGGAGATTCTTCTATTTATGAAGCGATGGTTAGAATGGCACAAGATTTTTCATATCGTTATATGTTAATTGATGGCCATGGTAATTTTGGTAATATTGAAGGTTATGGAGCAGCAGCCATGCGTTATACTGAGTCTAGACTTTCAAAGATATCTTTGGAATTATTGCGCAATATAAATAAAAATACAGTAAATTTTGTTCCAAATTTTGATGAAACAACGAAAGAACCTGAGGTTTTACCATCTAGATTTCCTAATATTTTAGTTAATGGGACAACTGGTATTGCAGTTGGAATGGCAACAAATATTCCTCCGCATAATTTAGGTGAGGTCATAGATGGATGTGTTGCTTATATAGATAATCCTGATATTGATGTTGCTGGGTTGATGAAATATATTAAAGGACCAGATTTTCCAACAGGAGCTTCTATTTTAGGTAATAGTGGAATTAGAAAAGCTTATGAGACAGGTCGAGGTACTGTTACTATTAGGAGTAAGGCCCAAATTGAGGAAAGTCATGGTAGACAATGTATTGTAATTGATGAGGTGCCTTATGGTGTTAATACATTGGAATTAAAAAATAAGGTTGCAGAGTTAGTTCATAATAAGACAATTGAAGGTATTTCTGATTATCATTCTGATTTAAAGGATGGTATTAAAATTACTATTACCTTAAAGAAAGATGCTAATGCGCAGGTTGTTTTAAATAAATTGTATAAGCATACACAGTTTCAAACAACATATGGAATTATTTTCTTGATGCTAGATCAAGGTGTTCCTAAAACATTGGGACTTAAAGATATAATTGCAAAGTATATAGATTTTCAAAGAGAGATAATAATTAGAAGAACAAAATTTGATTTGGATAATGCAGAGAAAAGAGTTCATATTTTAGAAGGTTTGAAGATAGCTTTAGATCATATTGATGAAGTAATTAAGTTAATCAGAGGTTCTAAATCTGATGATGAGGCTAGAAGTGGTTTAATGAGTAAATTTGGTCTAAGTGAAATTCAAGCAAATGCTATTTTGGAAATGAGATTAAGACGTTTAACGGGCTTAGAAAGAGAAAAAATAGAAAATGAATTGGATGAATTACTTAAATTAATTGCTGAGTTAAAATCTATTTTAGGTAGTGATGAGAAGATATTAGGTGTTATTAAAGATGAATTGCTAGAAATTAAAGCTAAATATGGTGATGAGAGACGTACTAATATCGATATGACAGCGATAGAGTATATTGAAGATGAGTCATTAATACCGGTAGAGGATATCATTGTTACTTTAACTAATAACGGTTATATAAAACGAATGAAAGCAGATACTTATAAAGTTCAGAATCGTGGTGGAGTAGGAATTAAGGGAATGAGTACAAATGAGGAAGATTTTGTAAAACATTTAATTTCAATGAAATCACATGATTATATCTTATTTTTCTCAAATAAAGGTAAGGTTTATAGGTTGAAAGGGTATGAGATACCTGAATATAATCGTCAATCTAAAGGGTTGCCAGTGGTTAATTTATTGTCTTTAGAAAACGGAGAAAACATTAGTTCGATAGTTTGCCTTGAATCAGCTGTGGAAAACTATAAATATCTATTATTTGTTACTAAAAATGGTTTAGTAAAACGTACAGAAATTAAGGAATTTGATAATATTAGGAAGAGTGGGAAAATAGCGATTATACTTAAAGATAACGACGAGTTAATTGCTGTGGATAAAACCACTGGTGAGAATGAGATTACAATCGGTGCTAGTAATGGTAGAATGGTACGCTTTGTTGAATCTGAGATAAGAGCTATGGGTAGAGGCAGTTCTGGTGTTAAAGGCATGGAATTAGATGGCAGTATGGTAGTCGGTGCTAATGTTGTTAATGATGATCAGAATATTCTTATTGTTACTGAAAATGGTTATGGTAAGAAGACGGATATTAATGAATATCGTTTAACACATCGTGGTAGTAAGGGTGTAAAAGCTTTGAATTTAACTGAAAAGAATGGTAATATGATATCTTTAAATTGTATAGATAGAGATGCTGAAGAATTGAAGGATGTTATGATAATTACTGATAGTGGTATAATTATGAGAATGCCTTTAGAGCAAATTTCCACTTTAAAACGTGCTACACAAGGTGTAAGACTAATTCATTTAAAAGACGACCAGAAAGTATCAACTGTTACTATTGTGGATAAAGAAGGTAATATTAATGAGGAAGAGCCTACTGAATAGGTTCTTCTTTTTATATTTTGCTCTCAAATTATTTCCCGGGAAATAATTTGAGAGCAAAAATTTCATAATAATTGGAAAAATATCAATATTCTTGACGCCAGCTATGCTGTGGATTATATAGTTTTTTTTAAAAATAAATTATTTAAGAAAAAAACTATATATAGTATCATATTGCTTAATATAATATTATTTTTATTAGTCATTTTATTATTATATTTGTGATTTATGTCTTATATAAAAACAAATTACACAAATATGAGTTTTAAGCCAGTTGATAATATTTAAGTTAGTTTTGTAATAGAGAGAATTATTTCCCGGGAAATAATTCTCCTTTTTATATTGTTTATTGTTTTTCTTAAATCAAATTGAATAGCTTATGTTGAGTTTGTATTAAAATATTAATTATTTTGGCGGTATTTTATAGTGAATTTGTTTACTAATATGATGTAAATTGTAGAAAATGTTTCACGTGAAACTATAATTCCTGTAATATAAAAAATAGATGTTGTATAATTTCTTTTACAAATAATATACAAGTGATATTTTTATGTATATTAAGTAAATACAGCATATGGTGGTTAAGTAAGGGATGTGCGTATTTTTCTATAAAATCTATAATATTTAAAAATAAGTTTATTTATTTAAAGATACTTTTTTTTACTGAATATAATATAAATTAAATTATTAATTGGTAAAAATACAAAAGAGATTTAGTTATTTTAATTTTATATGAATCAATTAAAAAATGTTTTTTTTGTTAATAAATTATTTCCCGGGAAATAATTTATTAATTAAGATTACTTTTAACACATTTATTTTTTTATTAAATTTTAATTAAATATACTATTTATTTTAAAAAAACTATGTATGGAATGTAGAGAAAAATGTGGCCTTGTGAAAAATACAATACTACGAAAATATAATATTATTATTGTTATGTTTCACGTGAAACACTTTATTCATCATCCAATGTCAAGAAGTATCGATAAAATCCCACTTTTGCTGGCAAAATTTCCAGAAAATTATTTCCCGGGAAATAATTTTTGCGTTTTTTGATTGAATTTATTAATATGTTCTTGTAAAAAAATGAAAAAGTACTATAATTTAGCTTTAAACACATTGAGTATATAAAAACTTTCTAACGCTTTATCTTAAAGGTATTAGGAGAAAAAATCAAAGTACAATATAAAGGAATTACTATAAAATTAGTAAAGAAAGATGTTGGCGTTGTGAAAAATGCAATGTATGAAAATATATTATTGTTATGTTTCACGTGAAACATTTTATTCATCATCCAATGTCAAAAAGTATCGATAAAATTCCAGTTTTATTGGCAAAATTTCTAGAAAATTATTTCCCGGGAAATAATTTTTGCGTTTTTTGATTAAATTTATTAATATGTACTTGTAAAAACAATGAAAAAGTACTATAATTTTTTTGTGCAATAAATTAGTTTGGAACCAGGTCAGAATGGAAACATAGCAGCCTTAACAAATTTAATTTATGTGCACTTTTTTTGTTTTAGGAGGAATAGTTTTATGAAAGATGATTATATGAAATCTGCTATAAAAGAGGCTTATAAAGCATATAAAAATAATGAGGTTCCGGTAGGAGCAGTTATAGTTAAAAATGATAAGATTATTTCTAAGGCATACAATCGAAAAGAAGAAAGATGTTGTGTTATAGAACATGCAGAAATTAATGCTATAATAAAGGCTAGTAAAAAATTACAAAACTGGCGTTTAAATGGTTGTGATATGTATGTAACTCTTGAACCTTGTCCAATGTGTGCTAGTGCTATTAAGCAAGCAAGGATAGATCATGTTTACTATTTATTTGATTCAACTAGTTGTGAAAATAAGAAAATTGTTAAAGAAATATTTACTAATATAGATGCGAACAAGCCTGTGGAAAACATCAAAATGAATTATGATTTTGATAATATTAATTTTATAACATTTTTTTTCAAAAAACAGCGCTCTGAAACAAATGTTTTAGATAGATAATTTTCTTCCGCTCATGTATACTATATATTGATTGGGGTGATGGTATGTATCAGGCTTTATATAGAAAATATAGACCTTTGAATTTTAAAGATGTAGTAGGACAGGATATAATTGTTGAAACATTAAAAAATGCTGTTAAATATAGTCATATAAGTCATGCTTATCTTTTTTCTGGCCCTCGTGGTACAGGAAAAACTACAATTGCAAAGATTTTCGCAAGAGCGGTTAATTGTCTTGAACCCTTTGATGGGTTGGCTTGTGGAAAATGTAAAAACTGTAATTACTCATTTTCTAATGAGTGTATGGATATTATTGAAATTGATGCGGCTTCTAATAATGGTGTTGATGAAATCCGAGAATTAAGAAATAAAGTTAATATTTTGCCTACTGAACTTAAATATAAAGTTTATATAATAGATGAGGTTCATATGTTATCTATTGGGGCTTTTAATGCTTTATTGAAAACAATTGAGGAACCACCTAGTCATGTTATTTTTATTCTGGCGACAACTGATCCTGAAAAAATTCCGTTAACTATTATATCTAGATGTCAGTGGTACAATTTTAAGAAAATTACAAATGATAATATTGTAATGCGTTTAAAAACAATAGTTGCTGCTGAGAATATTAATATTGATGATGAGGTGCTTGAAAAAATTGCTGAATCATCTGATGGATGTTTGAGGGATGCCATTAGTTTGTTAGATAAGTTATATGCTTATAATTTAGAGAAAATAACTGTAGAGGATTTTTATAATATAAATGGACAGATAACTACTCAAAAAATTAAGGAATTTGAAAGTTATATTTTTTCTACTAATATATCTAAAGTTTTAGAATTAATAGAGACTTATTATTTAGAGGGAAAAAACTTGATTCAAATTCTTAAACAGTTAATGTTGAATATAAAAGATGAATTGTTTGCTTATTATATTTCTGATCAAGCTTTAGAGTTTTCTGCAAATACTATGGTAGAGTTCTTAAATATATTGAATGATCGGTTAGTTTCTGTAAAGAGAGCTGATGATGTAAGGATATCTGTTGAAATAACCTTGCTTAGTTATATGAATGATTTAAAGAATACTAATAAGACTGTTGAACTTAATGTTCAGAAAAGCGAAAGTGGGACAAAAATAAATGAAAAAAAATTAGGCGAAATTAAAGTAGCTAGAGAAGAAACTACATCAAATATTAAGAACAAAGAAGATAATATAGAATCTGTTATGAGTAGAAAAAAACAAAATGTTTCGTTAGAACAGTTTTCTAATTTGATGGAAATTAGAACTAAAAACACAATGATAGAAGCAGTAAAGGAAGAATTAGTTAAAGAGATAAATAATTATAAGTTACTTGATGATTATACTTTTGATCAGGAAAATGGATATTTAGCATGTGAACTTTTAGATGCAAAGGTAAGGGCTTCAAGTTCTGATAATTTGGTAATTAGTTATGATTATGAAGGATTGATAGAAAAATTAAAAGATCATCTTGATAAATTAGAGAATTTTTATAATAAAATAACTAATGCAAATAAACATATTGCAGTTATTACTAACGAAAAATGGGAGCAATTAAAGAAGGAATATATTAAATTATTAAATGAGGGTAAACACTTTGAATATCAAGAAGAACCAAGCTTGAATATTTTTAGTAGTAGTGATAAAATTTTAAGTGATGAGTTAGATGATTCACTTAATGAGGTAGTTGAATTATTTGGAGATATTGTTGAGATTGAATAGGAGGGAAAATATGAATATACAAGCAATGATGAAACAAGCTCAAAAGTTACAAAGTGATATGATGAAAGCTAAAGATGAAATTGATAAGATGGAGTTCAGTAGTACTAATGGCTTAGTAACAGTTAAAGTAAATGGTAAAAAAGAACTTCTAGATGTAAAAATAGATGGTGATGAAAACTTTTCTAGTGAAGATTTGGAAATGCTTCAAGATATGATTTTAATTGCAACTAACGAAGCAATGAAACAAGTTGATAAAATAACTGAAGATAAAATGGGACGTTTTAGTTCTATGCCTGGATTGTTTTAATGTATCCAGATAGTCTAAAAAATCTCATTGAAAGTTTTCAAAATTTTCCTGGAATAGGTGAAAAAACAGCAGAAAGAATGGCTTTTTCTGTTTTAGGTTTTGATGAAGAAAAGTTTGCTATGTTAGAAGAAAACTTACAAGCAGTTAAAGATAATATTCATCCTTGTGAAATTTGTAACACACTTACAGATAAAGATAAATGTTCTATTTGTGAATCAACACAAAGAGATAAAGAGACAATTTGTGTGGTTGAAGATTCAAAGATTGTTTTTCTTTTTGAGAGATTAGGGACATATAAAGGGCTTTACCATGTTATTAATGGTCTAATTTCTCCGTTAGATGATGTTAATCCAGAAGATATTGGTCTTGATAAATTGTTAGATCGAATTAAAAATAAAAAAATAAAAGAGGTTATTTTAGCATTTAAACCAAGTGTGGAAGGTGAAATAACAGCTTTATATATTAAAAAAATTCTAGAGGGGTTAGATGTAATAGTATCGAGACTTGCTAGTGGTGTTCCGATTGGTGCTGATATGGAATATATAGATACTTTAACTTTAGAAAGGGCTTTAGAAGATCGTAAAGAGATAGTCTAATTTTTTAACTATAAGCATATTATTTACTGGGTGTTGATACTAATATGAAAAGAATATGGCAAATAGTAAAAAGAATTATAATAAGTGCATTTGTTTTATATGGTTATAACTTGATTGCAACTAGATTTAATTTGGTTATACCAATTAACTATATTACAATAGGTGCAGTTAGTGTTTTAGGATTTCCAATGCTTTTTGTTTTAGTTTTACTTAAAGTACTCGTCTTTTAGACTGGATAGAATAATATTAAATTAATTTTAGGAGAAAATAATGGATTTAGCAGTAAAGAATAGACAACCTAATTATTATAAGCAAGTAACAAATATTTTTTTGCATAATAGTTTGTCACATGCTTATTTAGTTGAAACAAATAATAATGATAAAAATGTAGTTAGAGATTACATTCTTTTTTTGGTTAAAAAAATATATGAAGGTACTTATGATGAAAAGGTTACTTTGCCTTTAGAGAAAATATTATATCTGGTGGAGAAAAATGAATATCCTGACTATGTGGAGATTGAACCTGTAAATAATCAAATAAAAAAAGAACAATTGCTTAATATAAAAGAGCTTTTTGCTAATAAATCTGTTTATGGTACCAAACAAGTATATGTTGTTTATAGTACTTCTAAAATGAATGCTAGTGCCGCGAACACAATTTTAAAATTTTTGGAAGAGCCTAATGAGGATATAATTGCTATTTTAGTTACTAATAACCAATATAATGTTTTAGATACAATTAGGTCGAGGTGTCAGATTATTAGTTTACAATTTGAAAGTAACTTACAGGTTGCTTTTAGCGAAGATATGCTTGCTTTCTTTGATGATATTGCTAAAAGAAAAGAAAATGATTTGCTATTAAACTTTAATATCTATATTAAGGAAATTTTTAAGGATAAAGAGAGGACGGTTGAGAGTGTAAAAAAAGCTTTATTATATTATACTAATTTGCTTAATATAAGTAGCAATTCTAAATTGAAAAAGGAAAATAGTTTGGAAGAACTTGTTTCAATTATAGCTGTTTTTGAAGAAAGCTTGAATAAGTTGAATTATAATGTTAATATGAAATTATGGATTGATCAATTGTTGCTTTCTTTGATGGAGGTGTAGATATTGCAAATATTAAAAATAAGTTATGATAGTGAATTGTTTAATAACTATGATAAAGTTGCTTGTTCGTTAACTATGAAGATTGGCACAAAAGTAATTGTTGCTGATAATTCGTTATATAAATTAGCGACAGTTATAGATGTTTTAGAAGAGAATGATCCTTTATATAATACTACTTTTGTAAGAGTAGCAACGGCACGGGATTTGGAGCAAAATAAGAGAAATCTCACTGAAAGTGGCGATGTACTTCTTTATGCTCAAGATAAAGCTAATAATTTAGGCCTTGAAATGCGTTTTATTAGTTCTTTTTATACGTTAGATAGAAAGCAATTGTTTATATCTTATGTGGCTGATAGTAGAGTTGATTTTAGAGAACTTGCTAAAGTATTGGCACAGAAATATAAAACGAGAATAGAATTAAGACAAATTGGAGTTAGAGACAGAGCTAGAAAAGTGGGAGGGCTTGGGCCTTGTGGATTATTTTTGTGTTGTAATCAGTTTTTGACTGAATTTGCTAGTGTATCAATAAATATGGCTAAGAATCAGTTTTTAGCTCTTAATCCCAGTAAGATAAATGGTTTATGTGGTAGACTTTTATGTTGTTTAAATTATGAAGATGATGTTTATACAGAATTAAAAAAGAATTTGCCTAATATTGGTAATTTAGTTGAAACCTCTGAAGGGTTAGGTAAAGTTATTGAGGTAAATGTATTTAATAAGACTTATAAAGTGGAAACAAAAAATAAGGGTGTAGTGGAGTTAAAGGTTAATGAATAATAAGAAAACAGTTTATACTTACAATGGTAAAGATATTACTTTTTATTATGATGATGAATATTTTAAAGTTACGACTGATAATTTATCATTAGTAAAATTTATAAGAGTTCTTGTTAAAGATAAAACTTTAGTAGAATTTGGGTGCGGTTTAGGAATAATTCCTTTGTTAATGAGTGATTATAATCTTAAAATAGTAGGTATAGAATGTGATAAAAAAGCATATTCTTTAGCATTAAATTCTATTAAAGAGAATAACTTGGAGGAAAAAATAACATTAATTAATGATTATGTTCAAAATGTAAGGGAATACTTTGAGATAAATAGCGTTGATATTGTCGTTTGTAATCCTCCATATTTTACGTTAGAAAATGAAAGTCAGGTAAGTTCTAAAAATGCTAAAAAAATTGCTCGCCATGATTTATCGTTAACTATGGAAGATGTAGTTAGTAATGCTAATAAGATTTTAAAAAATGGAGGAGGACTTTTTTTAATTCAAAGAGTTGAAAGATTTTTTGAGATAAGGGATTTGCTTAAACAATATGGTTTAGCGATTAAAAGAGTACAGTTTATATATCATGATATGGAGAAGCCAGCTAAATTATTTTTACTTGAAGCTCGTAAAAATGGGAAAGAGCAGGGATTAAAAGTAATGGCTCCGTTAATGGTAGGAAAGGAAGATTGTGATGGATAGAGATAGACCTAGTTTATATTTGATACCAACACCACTTGGTAATTTAGATGATATTACAATAAGAGCTTTAAAAGTACTAGAAACTGTTGATATAATTCTTTGTGAAGATACAAGAGAAACGAAAAAGCTATTAGATAAATACAATATTAAAAATAAATTAGTTAGTTGTCATGAATTTAACGAAGAGAAAATGAAAGATAGAGTTTTATCTTATTTAGTTGGGGGCTTTAATGTAGGTTTAGTTACTGATCAAGGTACACCTTTAATTAGTGATCCTGGATATAGAATAACGAGTTATATAGTATCTAAGGGTTATGAAATTATTAGTTTGCCTGGTCCTACAGCTTTTGTTCCTGCTCTTACAATGTCAACATTATCACCTTTACCTTTTCTATTTTATGGTTTTCTTAATGCAAAAGAGACTAGACGGAAAAAGGAGTTAACGAATTTAAAGAATTATCCTTTTACAATTATTTTTTATGAAGCACCACATCGTATTTTAGCTACCCTTTTAAATATTAAAGAAATATTTGGCGATAGAAAAATTTGTTTAGCTAGAGAAATTTCTAAAAAATATGAAGAAGCGATTAGAGGTAGTATTAATGAAATTTTAGATAGCAAATTTGAATTAAAAGGAGAGTTTGTTATAGTAGTAGAAGGTGCTAAATTAGAATTTAATTTTAATAGTATGAGTATCGTTGATCATGTTAATTTCTATATAGAAGATGGTAATACAAAAAATGAAGCGATTAAGTTAGTAGCTAAAGAAAGAGGTATTCCTAAGTCTATTGTTTATAAAGAATATCTTGATAATAATAGATAATTATTTCCCGGGAAATAATTTTTGACTTAAATAGAATGTATTTAGATTATTGATTTCAAAGAGGTGATTGGGTGAAATTAATTGTTGGGCTTGGTAATCCTACAAAAAAGTATGAAAATACAAGGCATAATATGGGATTTATGGTTATAGATAATTATTTAGATAATAGGGGTATTAAAGAGAAATATAAAGAAAAGTTTGAGGCTTTATATTTAGAGACTAATATTCATAGTGAAAAAGTTATTTTTGTTAAACCTTTAACTTATATGAATAATTCTGGGATAGCAGTTAGTAAGTTTGTCAATTTTTACAAGATTGCTCCTAAGGATATTTTAATTGTTAGTGATGATTTAGATTTAGAATTAGGTAAATTTAGATTGCGTCCTAAAGGTAGTAGTGGAGGACATAATGGCTTAAAAAGTATTATTTCTTATTTAAATACAGATGAATTTAAACGACTTAGAGTTGGTATTTCTAATAATACTGATAATATTATAGATTATGTACTTTCAGGATTTTCTAAACAGGAAAAAGAGATATTAGAAGAAGAGTTTTTAATACTCAATAAAGTTCTAGATGATTATTTTGTTTTGGATTTTCAGACTTTAATGAGTAAATATAATAGACATTGATAGGGGTAAGTTAAATGAATTTATTTGCTAATATGTTTGATAAAATTTATACAGAGAATGTAGCTCTTACCGGGATGACAGAAGAGCTTTTTTCCATTTATGTAAATAAGTTGTTAGAAAATAATAATAGTGTTTTAATTGTTACATCTAGTTTAGTAGAAGCTAATAATTTGTATCATAGTATTAGTAATTATACAGATAATGTTTATTTGTTTCCTATGGATGATTTTTTGACTAGTGAAGCGATGGCAATAAGTCCAGATTTAATGGTTAATAGATTAGAGACTTTAAAAGAGATTAGTGGGAAAGATAAGAGTGTTGTAATTACTAATTTAATGGGGTATTTACGCTTTTTGCCTTTTAAAGAAGAGTTTTTAAAGGCAAGAATACAATTAAAAAAAGATATGGAAATTGCGCCTAAAGAGTTGGTTGGTAAATTAATTAATTTAGGATATGAGAGAACTAGTTTAGTTACAAAGACAGGTGAAATTGGAGTAAGAGGGTTTGTTATTGATGTTTTTTTAGTGGGAGAAGATTATCCAATTAGAATAGAATTCTTTGGAGATTTTATCGAATCAATTAGATATTTTGATCCTAATAATCAAAAGTCTTTAGCGGGGATAAATTCTGTTAATGTTTATCCTTATACAGAGGTATTTTCTTTAGATAAAGATATTCCTTTAGACGAACGTAAAAGTAAATATTTACCTTTTTATACAAATGTGGGTAATATTGGTAATTATTTAAATAATTTAGTGACTATATATAAAGATAAAAGTTCTTTGTTAGTTAATTATAAAAATATATGTGAAGATATACTAGAGTATCAGACAGACAAAGATATAGATTTTAAAGGTAAATATATGTTTTCGTTTGAAGAACTTGATAGTAGTAAAATCATTAATTATCTTAGTGTTGATAATCTTGATAATTATTTAAAAGTTATTAATTATAATAGTATAACCCCACCTTTATTTAATGATGATATAGATAGTATTGTTAAATATATTAGAGAAATGTTATATAAAAATTATACAGTTATTGTCTGTTTGAAAAGTTATCAATTAAATAGTTTTAGAAGAAAAATTAATTTACCATTAGTAGATAGTTCTTTGGATAATATTTATGAAAAACAACTTAATTTAGTTGAATTTGAAATGAGTAAAGGCTTTGTTTATAAAAATATCGTCTTTTTGACGGCGAGAGAGTTATTTAAAAGTCAAGAGACATCTAAAAGATATAAGACAAAATTTAAATATAGTTCAAAGATTACTGACTTAAATAAATTAGAGGTTGGAGATTATGTTGTGCATCAAGTACATGGTATTGGTATATATAATGGGCTTAAGACTTTAAGTCAGCAAGGGGTCTTAAAAGATTATTTAGAGGTATTATATCAAGGGAATGATAAGTTATATATACCAGTAGAAAAGATTGATTTGCTTTATAAATATACAGGTAAAGAAGGGGTTAGACCTACTATTTATAAGCTTGGGGGGAAAGAATGGGAAAAGGTAAAGAGTAGAGTTCGGAGTAAAGTTCAGGATATGGCTAGTGACTTACTTAGAGTACAGGCGGAAAGAGAACGAAGAAAGGGGTTTGCTTTTCCTAAAGATAATGAGATGCAAAGGGAGTTTGAGAATGCTTTTCCATACAAAGCGACTAATGATCAATTGCTTGCTGCTAAACAAATAAAAGAAGATATGGAAAAAGAAAGCCCAATGGATAGATTGTTAGTAGGTGATGTTGGTTTTGGTAAGACTGAGGTTGCTTTTAGAGCTGTATTTAAAGCGGTTTTAGCGGGTAAACAAGTATTATTTTTATGTCCTACTACTATTTTGGCTAGTCAACATTATAAAAATGCTTTAGAACGATTTAAAAATTTTCCAGTTAATATTGGGTTATTAAATCGATTTACAAGTCCTAAAGAACAAAGAAGGATCTTAGAAGAATTAAAAAATGGTACGATTGATTTGGTTATTGGGACGCATAGAATTTTAAGTGATGATATTAAACCTAAGGATTTGGGATTATTAATTATTGATGAAGAGCAAAGATTTGGGGTTAGACATAAGGAAAAAATAAAACAGTATAAAAATAATATTGATGTTTTAACTTTGACAGCGACGCCTATTCCTAGGACATTACAGATGTCTATTGTGGGACTTAGAAGTCTTTCTTTGATTCAAACACCACCTGCTCAAAGATATCCAATTCAGACTTATGTTATTGCTTATAATAAGCAGTTAGTCAAAGAAGCAATTTTAAAAGAAATATCGAGAAATGGTCAAGTGTTTCTTCTCTTTAATAATGTAATGGAAATAGAAAAAGAGGTAGCTTTTCTGGAAGATTTGGTACCTCTTGCAAAAATAACTTACGCCCATGGACAGATGGATAAAACGCAGATAGAAGATGTAATGCAATCGTTTATTAATCATGAAGCGGATGTCTTAGTGTGTACAACAATTATTGAAACAGGTATAGATATACCAAATGTAAATACATTGATTATAATTGATGCTGATCATTTTGGCCTTAGTCAGTTATATCAAATAAGAGGAAGAGTTGGAAGAAGTAATAAAATAGCGTATTGTTATTTAATGTATAATGATCGAAAAGTTTTAACAGAAACAGCTGTTAAAAGACTTAATGTTATTAAGGAATTTACAGAATTAGGTAGTGGTTTTTCTATTGCAACACGTGATTTATCAATAAGAGGAGCTGGAGATATTTTAGGTAGTAAGCAAGCTGGTTTTATTGATAGTGTAGGAATAGATATGTATTTAAAGATGCTTGATGAAGAGGTTAATTATTTGAAAGGAAATGTTAGGGAACAAGAAGATGATGAAGATACAGGTAATAATACTTTATTAAATGTATCTACTCATATTAGTGACGATTATGTTAGTGATAATGATTTGAAAATATTAATTCATCGTATGATTAATGAAATTGATAGTAAGGAGAAATTAGAAGAGGTTAAGAGTGATTTAGAAGATAGGTTTGGGCGGCTTGATGATAGTCTTATTATTTATATGTATGAAGAATGGTTTGAGAAATTAGTTAAAGAGGTAAAAGTTACAAAAGTAAGAGAGACTAAGAACTCTATTGAACTTTACTTTGATAGAGAAATAACAAAACTATTAAATACAGAAGAATTATTTGTAGATGCTTATAATATCACACCAATGTTTAGATTTAAGAGTAATCTTAATGATTTAACTATCATATTAGATATCGTTAAACTTGACAAACATCCTATTTACTATTTAGTAGCATTATTATCTAGTATGAAAAAATAGTGACTTGACTAAAGATTTAGTTACTGTTATTCTTACTATAGAGTTGGAGGATAAAAAATGACAGAACAAGATATGTTAAATGAGCATAAAAGAATCTTTATTTCAGCTAGTGGTGAATTAGTTAATAATAATACGAATTCATTAATAGAGGATGATGTAATAACTGGTATTATTGATCCTCCGTTGGAAGCGATGGATATTATTAAGAGTAGATTTTTAAGTGTGGCAAAAGCTAATAATTTAATTCTTAAGACAGATGTTTTAAATCAGTTGTTATCTAATTATAAAGATAAACTTAAAGAAAAATTTATAAAAATAGGTGATAAAAGAAAAAAGTTTGTTTCTAAACATATAGAAAAAATTGAAGATGATAAATCACTTAATTTAGTAAAAGAGTTAAAAAAAGAGTTAGTTAAGTTCGATAAAGAAATAAAAAAAGAAAGTAAAGAGTTAGTTTTGGACTTAATAAATAAAGAATTGGTTAGTAAGATTGATAATATAAATAGTGAAATTGAACCTAAATATAAAAAAGAAATGATAAGGTTCTTGCAAGTAACTTATGTTAAACAATTTTTAGAATTATTAGAAATGAAACTAATAGTTAAAGATACAATTTTACTTAATAGTTTAAAAGAATATCTTGATAGATTTATATTTACGACAGAAAATTCTCATCTATTTGATTAGATGAGTTTTCTTTATTTTTCAATTGGTAATAATTACCAAAGAAAAAAGTTCCTTCTTATGTTTATAATATCAATAGATAGTTTTATTTAGATGGTATAAAATGGGCAGATATTGGAACAATAACTACTGAAAAGGAAGGAGCGTATAATGAAAACAACAGGTGTAGTAAGAAGGATTGATGATTTAGGAAGAATAGTTATTCCTAAAGAGATTAGAAAAACTCTTAGAATTAGGGATGGAGAGTCGTTAGAATTTTTTGTTGATAAAGAAGCTATTACGTTAAAAAAATTTTCTACTAGTGCAGATCTTTCAAATATCTCTCAAGATCTTCTAGATACTATTTATAGGACTATTAAAAAAAGTATCTTTGTGACCGATAGAGATAAGTTTATTGCTGGAAGTGGAGAACTAAAAAAGAATTTCTTAGGATTTAATATTTCTAATGAAATTGAGGAGTATTTGTTTGCTAATGATAGTATGTTAAAAAGTAGTGGAACTATTAAAGAACTTTTAGATACAAACACAACAGATAATCTGAATTATAATTATATTGTTAGTCCTATTTTAGCAGATGGGGAAGCGTTAGGTTTAGTTTTGATGATAATAGATGATGCAAGAATTTTTACAGAGGAAGATGAACATTTAGTACAGATAATTGCTAGTTTTTTAGGAAAATATCTTGAAGAATAATTATAATCATGGTAAAATTTGGTTATTAAAAGTTTTGATGGAGAGGTTTATAGTTATTTAGTTGGAGAGACTTCTAGTTGGTGGAAATGAAGCGATGATAATTATAAATTATGGCTCTTGAACTTTCATATTGATATGTAAATATGGACGTTATTAAGCGTTAATTAATAAAGGGCACAAAATTATTGTGAAAAAAGGTGGTACCGCGGGAATACTCGTCCTTTGTTTGCAATAATTTTTTGTTTTGTTAAGGAGGAATTAGAAATGACAAAATATTATATTACGACGGCGATAACATATACATCAGCAAAACCACATATTGGAAATACTTATGAGGTTGTTTTAGCAGATGCGATTGCTAGATATAAGAGAAATAAAGGATATGATGTTTACTTTCAAACAGGAACAGATGAACATGGTTTAAAAATTGAAACTAAAGCAAAAGAAGCGGGGATTGAACCACAAGAGTTTGTAGATAAAGTAGCTAAAGAAATAAAAAACACTTGGGATTTAATGGATACTAGTTATGATGCATTTGTAAGAACGACAGATAAACATCATGAAGAAATAGTTCAGAAAATCTTTAATAAATTGTATGAACAAGGAGATATCTATAAAGACTATTATGAGGGATGGTATTGTATGCCATGTGAAGCTTATTTTACCGATAGTCAACTTGTAGATGGAAAATGTCCTGATTGTGGAAGAGCAGTTGAGAAGCAAAAAGAAGAAGCTTATTTCTTTAGAATGAGTAAGTATCAAGATAGACTTTTAAAATATATAGAGGAACATCCTGATTTTATTCAACCTGTATCTAGAAAAAATGAAATGATTAATAATTTTCTTAAAACTGGTTTACAGGATTTGTGTGTGACAAGAACCTCATTTAAATGGAGTATTCCGGTAACTTTTGATCCTAAACATGTTATTTATGTTTGGATTGATGCTTTAACTAACTATATTACGTTTATTGGTTATGATCCTGATGGGTCAAGTCAAAAATTTAAAGAGTTATGGCCTTGTGATTTGCATTTGATTGGTAAAGATATTTTACGTTTTCATACAATATATTGGCCTATAATTTTAATGGCTCTTGACTTACCATTACCAAAGAAGATATTTGGTCATCCATGGTTATTAACTAATAACGATAAAATGAGTAAAAGTAAAGGTAATGTAATATATGCTGATCAATTAGTTAATTTATTTGGTGTTGATGCGATACGTTATTACTTATTAAGACAAATACCTTATGCTAATGATGGTAATATTAGTTATGAATTGGTTATTGAGACCATTAATAATGATTTAGCTAATACGCTTGGTAATCTTGTTCAAAGGACGATTAGTATGGGTAATAAGTATTTTGATGGTAAAATAGAAAATAAGAGAGTATATGAAGATATAGATTATGACTTTATTGAGAAAATAAATGCTTTAGATGAAAAAATAGAAGCCTTAATGGATAATTTAGAAATTGCTAATAGTCTTGAAGCTATATTTGAGGTTTTAAGAGCTAGTAATAAATATATTGATGAGACAACGCCTTGGATTTTAGCGAAAGACGAAAATAACAAAGAGAGACTAGAAACAGTAATCTATAACTTGTTAGAAGCGATTAGAGTTTGTGCGGTTAGTTTTGATTTTGCTATTCATAATACTAGTGAAGAGATATTTAGACAATTAAATACTGCTCGTAAAGATGGCAAGTATCTTGAAACTAATAAATATCAATTAAATGAGCCTGAAATGTTATTTGAACGAATAAATAAAGAACAGTTCTTGACAGAGCATAACTTGTAAAGAAAATGTAAAATAAAAATGAAAATGAACTATTTCTCTTGGTAGTTCATTTTTTTATGCTATACTTTAAACAGTAGTGGCAAGTAGTACGAGGAGTAAAGAAAGGATATTGTGATGAATAAATTTAAAGTAGAAATGGATACCGTAGTATTTTACTTGCTGTATGTAATATTATTTATGATGGTTATAGTTAAACAGGAGATAATTGATATTGGTTATTTTCTTATTTTTACTGTTTATTTAATAAGAATATGGCATTGTCGTCATAAAAAGTCTATTAATAAGCAGGATAAAAACATGAAAAAAGATTAAAACAGTAGAATAAGCCTTTAAATAAAAGGAAATGTTACTGTTTTTTTATTAGAAATTTGATTTTGAGTTAATTTATGGTACTCTTATATATAAAGAGGGATGAAAAATGGCTAAACCAAGTAAAAAAAGATTTGAATTAAATATTAGAGAAATTAATTACATAAAGAAACAATTAGGTATTGCAAAAATAGAAGATATAGATAAAGCAGCCATGAAAAGGTTAAAAGATAACTTGAAAACATTAACAGATAGTAGAATCAAGAAAAAACAAAATTTAAAATATGGGATATTATTATTTGTACAATTCTAGCGGTTTTATTTAATGCAAACGATTGGGAAGATGTACATGATTTTGTAGAAAATCATTATAAATGGTTAAGAGAGTTTTTATTAATGACAGGAGGTATACCATGTACTAAGACATATGAAAGAGTTTTTTCTATAATAGATTCTAAAGAATTAGAAAAGATATTTACTGAATTTTTATTAACATTCTCTATATCTTCTACAAATAATGATATTATAAATTTAGATGGAAGAGTTAATAGAGAAAGCAGTAGAAATGAAACAAATTACAGTGATAAAGTAAAACCATTAAATGTTTTAAATGCATATTCAAATAAATATGGGATTTGTTTAGCAAGTGAACAAATAGATGATAAAACAAATGAAATAACGGCAATACCAGAATTATTAAAGAGATTTAATGTAAAGGATAATGTTATTACCTGGGATGCTTTAAATACGCAAACAGCAAATGTAGAAGCAGTAGTTAATTTAAAAGGAGATTATGTAGTTCCAATAAAAGGTAATCAGGGTAATTTTTATAATGATTTAGTTTTATATTTTGATGAGAAAAAGTTAGAAATGATAAAAGCAGGACAAACAAAATCCTCTTATTTAGATTATAAAGAAAAAAGAGGAGAAAATACTATTCATTACGAATATTATCAAACAGAAGATGTTAAGTGGTATTTTGATAGAAAGAAATGGAAAAAGCTAAATAGTATAGGCCTAGTGAAAAAGACAATAGATAATGGGAAAGAAACAAAAGTAGAATGCAGATATTATATATCAAGCTTATTTCTTAATATAGAATTATTTTCTAAAGCCATAAGAAATCATTGGTCAGTAGAAAATAAGTTACATTGGCATTTAGATTTTACTTTTAAACAAGATGATAATACTACAGTAAACAAGAAGGCGTTGATGAATTTAGAATTAGTTAAGAAACTTTGTCTAGGTATACTAACCAAAGTTAAACCATTTTATAATAATATAAGTTTAAGAAGAATAAGAAAAATACTATCATATAATTTTGAAAAGGGATTAGTAGATATAATGTGTTATTTGTTGCTAGTCTAAAATCTAAATTTTTAATAAAAAAATAGCAGTAAATCCTTTTGGAAAAAGGCGTCTACTGCTATTTATAATTTATTTCATGTTTTTATCCTGATTAATAAGAGATAAGGGTTTTAGAAAACTCTTTTTTTTGTTATACTTTGTTTGTGAAAGAAGTGAAAAAGTATGATAGATACACATTGTCATTTAAGTAAAGATGATTATCATGATATAGATTTAGTTATAAAAGAAGATGAAGAAGCTTTAATTTCTGAAATAGTTGTATCAGGATGCTCGTTAAAGGATATTAAAGAGGTTTTAAAGCTTAAAGATAAATATGATATTATGTATGTGACCTTAGGTTTTCATCCAGAGTATGCTAATGAGGTTACAAAAGATGATTTGGAATATCTTAAGAGGTCTTTAAAAGAGAAGAAAGTTGTAGGAATAGGAGAAATTGGTTTAGATTATCATTATTCTAAAGATAATAAAGAACAGCAGTTATGGTTATTTGAAGAACAATTAAAGATAGCATTAGAATTTGATTTACCAGTGGTTATACATTCACGTGATGCAACATTGGATACTATAGAAACTTTAAAGAAATATAAAGTTAAGGGAATAATTCATTGTTTTAGTGGGAGTTTAGAAACAGCAGAGATTTATATAAAAATGGGGTTTTATTTAGGAATAGGTGGAGTTGTTACGTTTAAAAATTCAAAATTAAAAGAGATAGTTAAATTATTACCTTTAACAAGTATTGTGTTAGAAACTGATAGTCCTTATTTAAGTCCAGAACCATATAGGGGAAAACAAAATTCATCTAAAAATATTCCAATTATTGCTTCATATATTGCTTCGATAAAAGATTGTTCTATAAGTGAGGTGGAAAAAATTACTAATTATAATGCAAGGCATTTATTTGACTTTAGTAATAAGTAATGATATTATCTTTTTTAAAGAAGGTAGTTAGTGTGGGAAAAAGATTTGTTCATTATTTTATTGTTATTGGTTTCGTATTTTGTTTAGCTTTTGTTGTAGTTTCTGGAAATACGAAAACTGTAGCGGTTACTTCTAATATAAATAGTGTTAAATCATTACAAGCAGTTCATATTGTTAATAAGTATAATTCTATTATGGAAGCGAAAAAATTTAAGGAGATTCCTGTTTATGCTAGTTTTAGCGAAGCGATGAGTTTAGCTAGTAGCAGCCCTGTGGCATTTATGGGGAAAATAACGGCTTATGGACCTGATTGTGTGGGATGTAGTGGATATAGTGCGTGTCCACCAAGACAAAATTTTAAAAATGGGAATATTTATTTTGATGATCAAGTTTATGGAAAGGTTAGAGTGGTAGCGGCGGATAGATCAATACCGTGTGGAAGTATTGTAAGAATTAGTGGTATTAATATCTATGAGGAACCAATACTTGCAATTGTTATGGATCGAGGCGGAGCAGTTACGGGAAATCATTTTGATTTGCTTTTTGCTACACAAAGCAATTTAGAAGGTTTTGCTACAAGTGATAATGTCAAATTTGAGTTAATTAGATATGGTTGGTAAAAATTATATGTAAAATTTTAAAAAATGGGTTGCGTTTAAAGTTGGAGGTGTGCTATAGTTATCATAGAAGGAGGTTAGATACAAGATGAAAGATAATAATTCTAAACAAGTTTTATTATCAGTGCTTGGTGTAGCAATTTTAGTTGTAGCTGTAGTGGGAGTATCATTTGCAGCATTCAGTTATACTGATACAGGAACTCAAGTTAATACCATTACTACTGGTTCAATTACAATGAGTTATACAGAGGATACTAATGGTATTAATTTGACTGATGCTTTACCTATGAGTGATACAGAAGGTAAGGCTTTAACTGGTGAAGATAATGTTTTTGATTTTACTGTTACAGCTAGTGTAACTGGTAATGCTACAATTAATTATGCAATAATTGCAGCTCCAGAAGATAGTAATAATAGTAATACTTTTATTACTGATTCTACTGTTAAAGTTTATTTAACTGATACTGATGATACTGCTACTGGTAATACATCAGATAGTCCAGCTGTTTTAAATACTTTACCAGCTTCAAACACAGTTTCTGCTACTACTGGTGCACCTAACACAGCTGATGACTATGTATTAGCTAATGGTACTTATTCTGGCGCTAGTAACTCTGATAGTTATCGTTTAAGAATGTGGATTGATGGAAGCGCTACTGCACCTACAACTAGTGAAACTTACAAGTTAAGAGTACGCGTTTATGGTCAAGCTGATGCTCAATAATTTTAAGTAACAGATAAACTGAATTAAGAAAGTGTCTAATCTCTGACACTTTTTCTTTTTGTTTTAAAAATGTTGTATTTCTTTCTTCTTTTGTGTTATCATTATACTAATGAGGAGGTTATCTTTGATGGAGAATAATAAATCTAAAGGGATTGTTTTATCTCTTGTTGGTCTTGTGGTTCTAGTTTTAGTTGTTTTTGGTGTTTCATTTGCAGCTTTTCAGTATAGTAAAACTGGCTCTAAAAATAATACTATAACAACGGGGGTTATTAATATGAGTTATAACGAGCCTCAAAATGGTATTAATTTAATGAATGCTTTGCCAATAAATGATGCAACAGGTATGGCTTTGACTGGAAATAATAACACATTTGATTTTACAGTGGAAGCAGAAATTGTAGGGACAGGAAATACAACAATTAATTATGCTATTACAGCGGTTAATGATGGTAGTACAGCTTCTGATTCTGCGGTGAAAGTATATTTAACTAAAGTTAATAATAATATAGAAGAGGCAGTTTTAGCACCAACTCTTATGTCTAAATTAGAGAAAACCACAAGTTCTGAACTTTCTAAAGCTCCTAGTAATCAATATGTTTTGACAAGAGGTACTTTTACTAGTTCTATAACAAATAGTTATCGTTTAAGAATGTGGGTGGATGAAAATTATTCTGACGGTAGTTCCGGTGGTACTTATAAATTAAGAGTAAATGTTTATGGAGCAGCAGCAGCTCAATAATTATTTTATTATTAACAGTTTTCTTTTAGATTAGGAGGATAAAAATGAGTAAGAATAAAGATAACACTAAGATAATATTAGTAATTGTTTTCATCATTATTTTGATAATTGCTGTAGTTGGAGTAAGTTATGCAGCAATATTCTATTCAAAAGTAGGAGAAAAAATAAATACAGTTACTACTGGTACTATTATGATGAGTTATAGCGAAAATAATAATGGTATTAATTTGGTTGATGCTGTTCCTATGAGTGATGAGGTAGGAAGAAATTTAAGTGAAGAACGACAATATTTTGATTTTTCTGTCAGTGCTAAAATTAATGAAAATTCTAATGTTATGATTAATTATTTAATTACTGCTATGAAAGATACTAGTAGTACTTTACCAGATAATGCTGTTAAAGTTTATTTGACAGATATAACTAGTGGTATAGAGACTCAAGTTTTAGCGCCTACTAATGTATCTTTACTAGCACTTACTGATAATATAAGTGATGCTCCTAATGGTCAATATGTATTGTTAAATAGTAATTTTAATAAAACAGAAACAAGACAATATCGTTTAAGAATGTGGATTGATGATAATTATTCTTTACCAGGAGATAGTAGAACTTATAAATTAAGAGTAAATGTTTATGGTGGCGTTGTTGTTTAAAATTAACGCGGTGCAGCATTTGTTCTGCACTTTTTTCTTTACCTAAAAAAGTTAGTGTGGTACAATTATTTTAAGATATGAGGGAGTGTTGATATGGAGAATCAAAACTATGAAAGTGAAAGCATAAAAAAAGAGTCTAATAATAAGTTATTTATTATTATAATTTGCTTTTTGTTATTTATAATTATGGTGGTTGGGGTTTCTTTTGCAACTGTTACTTATACAAAGAAAAAGGATAGTGTTAATACTATAAGTACAGGAAATATCTATTTAAATTATACTGAGGATACAAATGGAATTAATATTACTGATGCTTATCCTGTAACAGATGAGGTTGGTAAGACATTAACTAATGAGGATCAATATTTCGATTTTACGGTAGAGGCTTCTATTACAGGTGATGTAGTTACTAAGTATGAGATTGCAGCAGAAAAAGATGTTTCTTCTACACTGAATAATGATGATGTTAAGTTGTATTTAGAAAAGAAAGTTGATGATTCTTATGAAGAGGTAATGGCTCCAAAAAATTTTACTCCTCTTATGAAAAGTACTGAGTTGGGAACTTTGGCAGGTACAATGTTACTTGATAGTGCAAGTTTAGATGAAAGTTCTATTATTAATTATAGATTAAGAATGTGGGTAGACGAAGATACAATAATAAATGAGATACCAAAAAGTTTTAGTGTTAGAGTGTCAATTAAAGCACAAGTTGATTTGGCTGAAGATTAATACTAATTCTTTTTCTTGTGTTTAGATAAGAATAATAAGAGGGTGAAAGCTTTATGGAGAAAACTTCTAAGAAAAATTGGTTATTAACAACGAGAAAGATTTTCCATTTTATAACGACAGTTTTGATGTATTCTATCTGTTTAATAATGGTTATAGTGTTTTTGGCGTTTGTAATTAATTTTATAGATAGTAGGCATAATATTAAAGCTGGCAATGGTAAAAGACAATTACTGTCAGCTTATACAATTGTTAGTCCTAGTATGGTACCTTCGATTAATGTGTTAGATGTTGTAGTAACAAAAAGAGTAGATAGTCCTGATGAATTACAAAAAGGGGATATTATTACTTTTAATTCTACGGATTATAGATATTCTGGTATTACAGTTACACATAGAATTGTTGATATAGAAAGAACTAGTACGGGAGATTATTTATATACAACAAAAGGGGATAATAATAATACTCAGGATTCATCGCGAATTAATTTTGACGATATATATGGTAAGGTAATGTTTAGAATTCCAAAGATTGGATATATTCAATATTATTTGAGTACAATACTTGGTTGGGTAGCGATTATTATTGTTCCTGCTATAGCGATTATTGGTTATGATATATATAAATTGTTTAAGACTTTAAAAAACAATGATAGAGGTGAAAAAAAGAAAAAAAATGATAAGAAGATAGAAAAAAGTAAAAAGTTAGTTTCTGGGCCGCAAAAGAAAGAAGGGAGATTTAAAAAATGAAAAAGTTTATTTTATTGGTTTTAGCTGGGGTTGCCTTGTTTGTCTTTATTTTTACTACCTCTATATTATGGTATCGATTCTTTTATGGTGAAGGATCAATCAATAATTCAAGTTTAATAAATATAGAGATAAGTAATACAAATAATGTTTTAGATGAAAGTGGTTTAATTCCAATAGATGATAATACAGCTTTAAGTTTGAAACCTTATGAATTTAAAGTTACTAATTTTAGTGATAATGATAGTGTATATAATGTCTTGCTAGAAGATAGTATTATTAGTGATGATGCAACTTATAGTAGTAAAGAACTATTATCAAGAAATCAGTTAAGATATCAGTTGTCATTGAATGGTAAAGTTATTAAGAGTGGAGATTTAGATGAAATTAAAAATAATATTTTAGATACTAGAAGTATTGCTCCTTCACAAGTTAATAATTATCAATTGCGAATTTATGTCGCAGAGGATGCCCAAAATACAGAATGGCAGAATAAATATTATCATTTTGAAATTAAAATACAGATGGAGGAAGAAGAATGAAAAAGATTTTATTAGAGTATGCTAGTATGTTTGCTTATACGATTACCGGACTTATTTTTGGATTTTCTTTTTTCTTACTTTTCTTAAATTTTTATCATATGGATGAGTTAGCTGATACAGCTGATGTAAGTGCTTATAATGATACTAGTAAGGTTAGTGTAGAAAATAAAATAAATATGATTCGTAATAATATTGCTGTTTATGATCAAGATAGTTACACAGGATCTATAAATATTTATGGTTTGAATAATGCAAAGTTGCGTATGGAAGCATGTTTAGAGATACTTGAAAGTGATGAGATGATGAGATATTTTGATTTAGATACAATTGACATTCAAGATACTTATAATTTTACTAGAGATTTTAGAAATATTGTTTTAAATGATTGTGTAGCGATGCAAATAAATTCAATGTTTAGTACAGATACTGTTAGTACTTTACCTAATTTTAATGTTATAGAGCCATATGTTAAATTAAGTATTAATAATTTATTGAATTCAACTAATTATGTTCAAAACAATTTAGAAAACTCAGATCATTATTATTTTAGTACAAATGTTAATAAAATAAATTTTTTTGATATAGTTGAAGATAGTTATGTTGATACAATGAATAATTACCAATATACTTTAGACCTTATTGTAGAAATATCTAATTGGTATAAGGATATTGTAATAGGAGGTTAAGATGAAGAAAATATTTAATATATTATTTTATGGGCTTAAATTTCTTCTTTTTATAGCAGCTTTTGGTTTGACACTATTTATTTTTGTAAGAATGAATATGCGTTTAGAGAAAAGTATAGTTAGTGTTTTACCAGAGTTGATTCCTTTTGTTGTACTTTTGATTATATTTATTATTAATATGTTGTTTAAACAGACTGGAATTACAAAAAATTTATTTTATAATTTAACTTGTTGTTTAGTGTTAGGAACTATTATTTTTGTTTGCTATAGAGCAATTTTTGATACTAACATGGTTTTGAATGGAAAATATGGTTATGGAGTTGATTTTAATTATTTTGATAACTTTGTAGCTTATATTAAGATTATGCTTTATGGTTTAGCAATTGCTGATATACTATTTATGTTTAAAGAGAAAGAAAAAAATAATAAAGAGTCTAAGAAACTTGAAAGAGCTTAGGCTCTTTTATTGACAATTGTAAAAATTACATATTATACTTTAGTTATTAAGAAATGAGTGGTTTGATGGATGAATTTAGATTTAAAAAAAAATATGGTCAAAATTTTCTTCAAAATAAAGAAATAATAAAAAAAATAGCTTTGTGTGGAGAGGTTTTAAGTAATTCCTTAATTATTGAGGTTGGGCCTGGGAGTGGTAATTTAACTATTGCTCTTGCAGATTTATATAAAGATAGTACAATATTGGCATATGAAATAGATCAAAGTTTGAAAGATATATTATTATCTAGAGTTAGTGATTATAATAATATAAATATTATATTTAACGATTTTCTTAAAGCTAATCTTAAAACAGATCTTGAAAACTATAGTTATCGTAATTTATATTTTATCAGTAATGTTCCTTACTATATTACAACGCCTATTCTATTTAAGTTAATTTCTTCTAATTTACTATTCACAAAAATTGTTATGATGGTACAAAAAGAGGTAGGAGAACGTTTTTCAAGTAAGACATCAACAAAAGAATATGGGGCACTTACTGTCATACTTAATTATTTTTTTGATATAAAAAAAGAATTTATTGTTGATAGAAATCAGTTTACTCCTAGACCAAATGTAGATAGTGTCGTGGTATCCTTTAAAAGGAAAAAAGATATGTTAGAACTTAAGAATAGAGAGTTCTTTTTACAGCTTGTACATGATAGTTTTCAGTTTAAAAGAAAAATGCTAAGAAATAATCTTAAAAAGTATGATTTAGGAAAAGTAGAAGAGGTTTTAAAGAAATATAATTATGACTTAACTGTAAGAGCTGAAGAGCTTGATTATACTATTTATGTTGATTTGGCTAACAATCTATGTTAGTCTTTTTTTAAATCCTTAAACATATACTTTATTGGTGATATGATGTTTAAAATTGGTGATTATGTAACAAGAAAATCATATGGTAATGACATTTTATTTATAATAGTTGATATTACAGATGATATCGCTTATTTAAAAGGTAATGATGTTAGATTATATGCTGATAGTTATTTAGATGATTTAGTTTTAGTTCCTGAAAAAGAAGATAATAGTGATGATCGTAATGATGCACTTAAAATTAAAGATATGTTGAAACTAGATCGGAGTGAATATTTTTATTTACCTGGTAAAATATTACATATTGATGGTGATAAAGATTATTTAAGACGTTGTATTGATTTTTATAAAGAAATGCATTTGGAAGCTTATGGGGTAAATTTAGAAGAGGGGAAGTTTGAAAGTGAAATTCTTAATTGTTTAAATGAGTATAAGCCTGATATTTTGGTTGTAACTGGGCATGATTCTTTTAAAAAGAATAAAGATAAAAATGATATTAATAATTATCAAAACTCTTTAAATTTTGTTAAAGCAGTATCTAAAGCTCGGGAATATGAACGAAATCAAGATAAACTTATTATTATTGCTGGAGCCTGTCAATCATTTTATGAAGATTTAATTAAGGCAGGGGCTAATTTTGCATCTAGTCCCAAAAGAATTAATATCCATGCTCTTGATCCTGCAATTATTGCCAGTACAGTAGCACTTTCTCCTAAAAATAAAGAAATAGATTTAATTTCTGTTATAGAGAAGACTCATTATGGTAGTAAAGGAATAGGGGGAATAATTACACCTGGAGTAATGTATGTGGGGTATCCAAGATGAATATAGATAAAGTTAGAGAGGATGTAAAGTTAAAAGAGGGAGAAATACTACATTTTAAATTTAATGGCAGTAGAAATCAAATTTTAGAGTTTGATGGAACGATTATTGAGACTTATCCTGCTATTTTTGTAGTTAAATTAATCAATGTTGATAATACTTCTAATAATATTAAGTCTTTTTCTTATAGTGATTTAGTGACATCTAGTTTGGAAATAATCAATTGAGACAAAAATATACGTTTATATTTAGAAACTTGTTAAAAAATCTTGCAAAAGTCTTTTAGTTATTATATTATTAAAGTATAAAGTCTTAGTACTTTAAAAGGAGGAGTCAGTAAATGAAAATTACATCTGTAAATGTACGCAAAATTGAAAAAGAAGGAAGTCGCATGAAAGGAATTGCATCAGTTTTAATTGATGATAGTTTTGCTGTTCATGACATTAGAATTATTGAAGGAGACAACGGTTTATTTATTGCTATGCCTAGTAGAAAAACTCAAGCTGGTGGATACCGTGATATTGCTCATCCTATTAATCCAGAGGTTAGAGCAATGTTTCAAGATAAAATTATTGAAGCTTATAACAATATTAAAGATGAAGAGAAAGAAGCTTAGAGAGTTTCTTTTTTTTCATATTTCTTTTTTTTAAGCATATCATTTACTAGGTGAGATGATATGGAAACAAAAGAAGCAATTATTAATAATTATAATCATAGTATTACTATTACAGAGAGAAAGAATTTACTTATTACTGGTGTAAAAAAGATAGAGAATTTTGATAATGAAGAGTTTTTATTAGAAACAGTAATGGGGTTTTTAGCAGTTAAAGGAGAAGATTTAGAATTAGTTAAACTTGATACATTAGCAGGTAATATTTCTATAAAAGGACTGATTAAAGGCTTTTCTTATATAGATGAAGATCAAAAAAAAGAAAAAGGAACTAATAGTGTTTTTAATAGGCTTTTTAAATAATGGGTTTAAAAGAACAAATTATTAGTATGCTTTTCTCTTTTTTCTTTGGTCTTTTCTTGGGTGGAGTCTATAATTTAAATTATAATATGTTATTTAAGTTAGCGAATATAAAGAAAATTTTCTTTAATCTTATTTTTATCTTCGATTTGGTTTTAATCTATTTTCTTTTTATAAAGAAGATAAATGGGGGAATTATTCATCCTTATTTCTATATTTTAATAGTGCTAGGTTTCTTTTTAACTTTTTGTCATAGTAAAAAGTTACGGAATCTTATTAAAGTGCCACCTATTAAAAAGAAGAAAAAGAAAAAGAAAGATAAAGATACAGAAAAATAAAATAAAAATAATACACTGCCTAAAAGTGTCAAAAAGTGATATTTTTCCTTGATATTATTGTACTTAGGTGTTGATACGTACTATAATATATGTTAGGAAGGTGGGTGCAAAAATGACTAAAAAGAAAAAAACGAAGAAGAAATTAGGTCCTTTTTTATTATTATGTAGTTCTTTTTTAGTTATTATTTTTACTACCTTTACGATTTTTAAATATTGGACAGAGATATATAATAAATATCAAGAAAGAAATGAGTTGAAAAAAGAATTAGCAGATTTAAAAGATAAAGAAGAGGAATTAGCTGCTGACGTTGATAAATTACAAGATGAAGATTATATTGCTAGATATGCTAGAGAAAAGTATTTTTATTCTAAAGATGGGGAATATATTTTGAAAATACCTGATGATGATTAGGTATTTTTTCTTCAAGAGGGCTTTAGAACTTTTAAATTATGTGTTAAGATATAATCACTAAGTTATTCTTGCTTATTTTAATTTTAGATATTATCATAATTAGATGAGGGATGTATATGGATATTGATTTATTATATAAAGATGTAAAACTTGAAGATGGGGATTTTGTAGTATTAGGTTGTTCTTATGGACCTGATTCGATGGCTTTATTTAAGACTTTATTAGAACTTAGGAAAAAAATAAGTATTAATATCATTTGTGCCCATGTTAATCATGGAAAAAGAAAAGCTAGTGAAAGAGAAAAAGAGGAATTAGAAGCTTTTTGTAAAGCTAATAATGTTATCTTTGAATATATGAAAATAGAAAGATATGGTGATGATAATTTTCATAATGAAGCAAGGAATATTCGATATCAGTTTTTTGAACAGATCGTAAAAAAATATCAAGCAAAGTATTTGTTAACAGCACATCATGGTGATGATTTGATGGAAACTATTTTGATGAGATTAACTAGAGGATCTACTCTAAAAGGATATAGTGGTTTTCAAAAGTTAGTTAAATTAGATGACTATAGTATTTATCGACCATTTATTGGTTTAACTAAGGAGCAATTAGAAGACTATTGTCATAAATACAATATTAAATATGTGATTGATAGTAGTAATAGTAGTAGTGTTTATACTAGAAATAGATATAGAAAAGTTGTGTTACCTTTTTTAAAAAATGAAGATAAGAATGTTCATCAAAAGTTTTTAAAGTTTAGTAATCTTTTATATAGGGCAGATTTATATATAGAAAAAGAAGCTGATAAATGTTTGGAACAGGTTATAGTTGATAACACTTTGTTGATTGATAAATTTCTTCAGATTGATTCGTTTTTGCAGGATATAATCTTAGAAAAATTTGTTTCTAATTTCTATCAAGATGATTTAATTCTAATTAATGATAAACATATTTCTTTACTTATGAAATTAATATTAAGTCAAAAAAGTAATAGTAAAGTTAATTTACCTAATGATGTGGTTGTTACTAAGAGTTATAATAGATTACAAATTGAACGTAATCCTGGGGTTATTAGCAGTTATGAAATAGAAATTAGTAATGAGGTTCTTTTACCAAATAGTCATACTCTTAAAATGGTAGATAGAGTTGTAGGGAACAGTAACAACATTATTAAACTATCTAGTAAAGAGTTAAGTTTGCCTTTAATTGTTAGAACGAGAAAATTTGGGGATATGATGATAATTAAAGGCGGAGGAAAGAAAAAAATTAAAGATATCTTTATCGATAAAAAGATTCCAATTAGAGATAGAGATTTGTGGCCAGTAGTAGTTGATAGTGCGGGAAAGGTTGTTTTTCTTCCAGGATTAAAAAAATCTAAATTTGATAAGACTAATGAAGAATTTTATGATATAATACTTGAATATGAGTAATGAGAGGAGAAATTATATGAATGTAAATAGAAAAAATGTTAGAAAAGGTTTACTTCCATATGTCTTTCTATTGTTAGTGATGCTTGGAGTAATTTACTTTGTTAGTATTGCAAATAATAAAATAAATGTATTGACTTATGACGAGTTTATTTTTAATTTAAATAATAACAAAGTTGAGGAGATTGAGGTAACACCTAGAGAAAGAGCGAAAGTATATGAAGTTACAGGTAAATTAGATGGTTATGATGAGAATGAGAGTTTCTTTGTAAGAATTCCATTATCTGATCAAGTAATGAAACAATTAGTGGAAGCTAGTGAGACTGGGGACTTTTCTTTTACAACTAATACTGATCCAGAATCAAGTACTTTATTACTTGTTTTAGTTAATATTTTACCAATTGTTCTTCTTGCTTTTGTGGCTTTTTGGTTTTTAAGTAAACAAATGGGAGGAGGAAAAAATTCCTTTGATTTTGGTAAAAGTAAAGCTAAACTTTCAAGTGATAAAAATAAAGTAACATTTAAAGATGTAGCAGGACTTAATGAAGAAAAAGAAGAGGTTAAAGAGTTAATTGATTTCTTAAAGAATCCAAAGAAATTTCAGAAATTAGGAGCTAGAATTCCTAAAGGAGTTCTATTATATGGTCCTCCAGGAACAGGTAAGACTTTACTTGCTAGAGCAGTAGCTGGAGAAGCCAATGTTCCTTTCTACTATATTAGTGGATCTGATTTTGTAGAATTATTTGTTGGTGTTGGAGCAAGTAGAGTACGTGATATGTTTCAACAAGCTAAAAGAACAGCACCATGTCTTATCTTTATAGATGAAATAGATGCAGTTGGTAGACAACGTGGTACTGGTATAGGAGGAGGACATGATGAAAGAGAGCAAACTTTAAACCAATTACTTACAGAAATGGATGGCTTTGGAGAGAATGAGGGAATAATTATTATTGCAGCAACTAATAGACCTGATGTGTTGGATCCTGCACTTCTTCGTCCTGGACGTTTTGATAGACAAGTCACGGTTAATTTGCCTGATGTTAAAGGTCGTGAAGAGATACTTAAAGTTCATGCTCGTAATAAAGTTTTAGCTTCTTCAGTTAATATAGCAGCTATTGCTAAGAGAACACCAGGATATTCTGGAGCTGATCTTGAAAACTTATTAAATGAAGCGGCTTTACTTGCAGTAAGGAGAAATAAAGATGCTATTACGATGAGTGAGATTGATGAAGCCAGTGATAGAGTATTAATGGGACCTGCTAAGACTAGTGCTAAAAGAAGTGAAAGTGATCGTAAATTAGTTGCTTATCATGAATCTGGTCATGCAGTTGTTGGTATTAAATTGAAAGGTGCTAATGATGTCCAGAAGGTTACAATTATTCCTCGTGGTTCTGCTGGAGGTTATAATATGATGATACCTAGTGAGGAAAAGATATGCAGGACTAAAACAGATTTATTAGAAGAAATTACAGGTTTGTTAGCAGGAAGAGTTAGTGAAGAAATTGTTTTTGGTGAGGTTACAACTGGTGCAGAAAATGATTTTGAAAAAGCAACGAAGATTGCCAGAAGTATGGTTACTGAATATGGTATGAGTGATTTGGGACCAATGCAATTAGAGCAAAGAGAAGGTAGCTCATTCTTAGGACGTGATTATAATAAAATACGTAATTTTTCTAATGAAGTAGCTCATGAAATTGATCAAGAGATGCGTAAGATTATAGATAAATGTTATCAAGATGCAACAAAGATTATTAAAGATAATAGAAAGTTATTAGATTTACTTGCTAATACTTTGTTAGAGTATGAAACATTAACTAAAGAGCAAATTGATTATTTAGTAGAGAATGGTAAAATGCCTAATGAAGATGAAGAAACTAGTTATGAAAAGATGAGTTTGACTAAGTTAAGAGAAATTGCTAAAGAAAAAGGAATAAGAGGCTATACTAAGATGAGTAAAGCTGAGCTTTTAAAAGAACTTGAAAAATAGTTCTTTTTTCTATATACGAGTTTTTGTAAATATTTAATTTGGCATTGACTATAATTTAGTTCGTGTGGTATTTTAAAAGTGATTTTCCACAAAATTTGTGGAAAAAGTTTTGGAGGTAGTAGTGATGAAAAAGGAAATAAGTGAATTTAGAAAATTTATTAGTCGTGGAGCTGTTTTGGATATGGCTGTTGGTGTTATTATTGGAGGAGCTTTTTCTAAAATAGTAAGTAGTTTAGTTGATGATATATTTATGCCTTTACTTGGTGTTATTTTAGGAGGACTTGATTTTAGTGGTTTATCTATTAAAATAGGTGATGCTTCTATTATGTATGGTGCTTTTATTCAAAGTATAGTTGATTTTTTGATCATTGCTATTTGCATTTTTGTTATGGTTAAAGTAGTGACGAAAATTAGAGATAAAGCGGATAAAAGGTTAGGAATAGAACATAAAAAGGAAGAAAAGAAAAAAGATGAACAAGTATTATTACTTGAAGAGATTAGAGATTTGTTGAAAGAAAATGGGAAAGTAGGAAAAAAATAATGGAGTTATATGAATTGAATGCTAATAAAAAACAATTGCTTGTATATGAATTGCGTGCTTATAAGAATAGAGTTATGGAATATAAAGAGGAACAATTATCTTTAATTAAACCAGATTTATATACTTTAGAGACTACAGATAAAAAGTTAATTGCTGATATACTGAATGGTAATTTATTAGCTAATAAAGAGATACTGTTAGGTAATTATGAATATTATATAGATTTATATAAAGAGCATCAGGAATGTCTTTTTGAACGTGAGAAAAAGCAAAAGATATGTGAAGATTATCTTAATGGTAACCATATGAATATTATTAGAAGAACTTTTAAGGATGGAGGAGAAAAAACTACATATGATTTTCTTATAACAGAAGATAGTAGTTCTTTCATTGTTAACAATCAAGATTACTATAAGCTTGGACATATGCTATCTTTGCCTGCAGATTTAGCGGCTTTACATTATTTAGAACAAGGTAAATTTAATGTTTTTAATCAAGATGAAAGATTAGCTAGGGAGATACCATTTCAATTGTTTGAAATTGATTATATAGAACAAATATCGGCTTCATTTCTTAATTTAGAAATAGTTAATAGTATAAATAGTGATATAAAAGGACGGGCAAAAGTTCTAACTTTATATCGAGCTAGTCAAGATAATGATTAAGGACGTAGATTTTTATGAGATGGAGAATAGGAAATGTAGAAATAGCTAATCAAGTGGTGTTAGCACCAATGGCGGGGATTTGTAATAGTGCTTACCGAAAAATAATTAAAGAAATGGGTTGTGGGCTTATTTATGCAGAGATGGTTAGTGATAAAGCAATATGTTATGACAATAAAAAAACTATAGATATGCTTTATATGGAGGAGATGGAACGACCTATTGTTCAACAGATATTTGGTAGTGATGTTGACAGTTTTGTTGGGGCTGCTAAGTATATAGAAAAAAACATGAAACCTGATATAATTGATATTAATATGGGGTGTCCTGTTCCTAAGGTGGCAGTTAGGGCCCAAGCAGGTAGTGCCTTGCTTAAAGATCCTCTTAAAGTTAAAATAATTGTCAGTTCCGTTGTTAAAGCGGTTAAATGTCCAGTGACAGTTAAAATACGTAGTGGTTGGGATAATGATCATATTAATGCGGTTGAAATAGCTAAAGTGTGTGAAGAAGCAGGGGCTAAAGCTATATGTGTACATGGAAGGACTAGGAGTCAAGGTTATAGTGGTAATGCTGATTGGAATGTTATTCGTGATGTCAAAAATAATGTTAAAATTCCAGTAATTGGTAATGGAGATGTTACGAGTCCAGAGAAAGCTAAAGAGATGTTAGAGTATACTGGTTGTGATGCTGTTATGATAGGAAGAGGAGCTTTAGGTAATCCTTGGCTTATTAGAAATACTGTATTATATTTAGATGGTAAGTCTTATAGTCTTCCTAGTGATATAGATAAAGTTAATATGTGTATTAAACATTTAAAAATGTTAACCTCTTTAAAAGATGAGAAACGGGCAGTATTAGAAATTAGAAGCCATGTTGGTTGGTATTTAAAGGGGGTTAGAGGTAGTAGTGAGATAAAAAAGAAAATTTGTGGTATGACTAAACTTTGTGATATACTACATATATTAGATGAATTTAAGGAGGCCTTGAATGAAGAAAAGTATATATGATAAATTAAAAGATGAAAAGAAAGTTAAAGAAAAAGATACTGAGGTTAAAGCACTATTTAGTCAGAGATTACTTGCTTTCTTGCTTGATTTGGTTATTCTTACCTTAATAACAACAATTGTTACAGCATTTATTCCTGTTAGTGATTCTACAAGAAAATTATATGATGAACAAAATCAAATATTAGAAGATTATGTTGGTGGTAACTCAACAATTGAAGAATATGTTAATCAAATAGTTGATATAGAATATGATATATCTAAATATACAGCGATTTCATCAATAGTAGCAATTGTTATAAGTTTACTTTATTATGTTGTCTATCCATGTTATAATAGTGGACAGACCTTTGGTAAGAAAATTATGAAAATTAAAATTACAAAAATAACAGATAAAGATTTGTCAATGAATGATTTACTTATTAGAGCGATGGTTAATAATAGTATTTTAGTTAATATTATTTTAGTGGCTTTAGTTATGCTTTTAAGTAAAGATTTGTATTTAAGTGTTAATAGTCTTTTAAGTATTATTCAATATACTATTCTTATCATTAGTCTTTTAATGATAGCATTATCAAAAAATGGTCAAGGTTTGCATGATAAATTAGTTAAGACAATTGTTGTCAGAACTGATGTGGTGAAGGAGGATATTTTATGTCAGAACGAAAGCTAAGTGAACAAGAATTAGTTAGAAGAGAAAAAGCTAAAAATTTAAGAGAACTTGGATATGATCCGTTTGGTCAACGTTATGATAGGGATGCATATGCAGCTCAAATCAAGGGAAAATATAAAGATACATCTCATGATGAGCTAGAAGCGGCATCTTATACGGTTAAAATAGCGGGAAGAATTATGTTTATTAGAAAAATGGGAAAAGCTTCCTTTATATCTATTAAAGATAAGACTGGTCCTATTCAAGTATATATATCTATTAATGATGTTGGTGAAGATATGTATAATATTTTCAAGACAGCAGATATAGGTGATATTGTTGGTATTTATGGTAAAGTAATGAAAACAAAAACGGGGGAGATTACAGTTAAATGTTTAGAGTATACTCCTCTTGTTAAAGCGTTAAGACCTCTTCCTGAGAAATTCCACGGTTTAACGGATATAGAAGAAAGATATAGAAGACGTTATGTTGATTTAATTATGAATGATGAATCTAAGAGAGTTGCTTTTTTAAGGCCTAAGATTATTCGTTCTATTCAAAGTTTTTTGGATAATTTAGGATTTGTTGAGGTAGAAACTCCTGTTTTATCAACGCTATTAACAGGGGCTTCTGCTAAACCTTTTATTACTCATCACAATAGTCAAGATTTAGATATGTATCTAAGAATAGCTTTAGAATTGCCATTAAAAAGATTATTAGTAGGTGGCATGGAAGCAGTATACGAGATTGGTAGAGTGTTTAGAAATGAAGGAATGGATCCAAAACACAATCCAGAATTTACTTTGATGGAGCTATATCAGGTTTATTCTGATTTAGAGGGAATGATGGACATAACAGAAAAACTTTTCTTAAATATTGCTAATAATGTTATTGGGAAGTTAGATTATCATTGGTATGGTTATGATATTAATTTAGCTGGGCCTTGGAAAAGAATTAGTATGGTAGATGCTATTAAAGAGGTTACGGGTATTGACTTTAAGAAGGAAATGACAGTGGAAGAAGCATTAGAACTTGCGGCTGAACATAAAATTGAAGTAGCAGAACATGAAAGAACAGTAGGCCATATCATTAATCTTTTCTTTGAAAAATATGTAGAAGAAACGTTAATTCAACCAACATTCTTATATGGTCATCCGGTTGAAATTTCACCACTTACAAAGAAAAATAAGGATGATCCAAGGTTTGTTGATCGTTTTGAATTATTTATAGGCGGTAGAGAGTTTGCTAATGCTTATACAGAACTTAATGATCCAGATGATCAGTTAGAAAGATTTGAGGAGCAATTAAAAGAAAAAGATTTAGGTAATGATGAAGCGAATGATATAGATATGGATTTCATTGAAGCTTTAGAATATGGAATGCCTCCTGCTGGTGGTGTAGGTTATGGAATAGATAGATTAGTGATGTTATTTACAGAATCAGAATCTATTAGAGATGTTATTTTATTTCCAACAATGAAACCTTTAGATAAATAGACATATTTTATGTCTATTTTCTTTTTCTAACATAAAATATTTAGAGGTGATATTTTGAAACCGTTTATTGGAATAGTTAGTAGAGTATGTTCTGATGGAAATAGTGGTTGTGTTGAAAGTATAAGAAAAGCGGTTATTAAAATGGGAGGGATTCCAGTATTAATTTTACCGTTAGAAGATAAAGTAGAATTAGAATATACTTATAGTAAATTAGAAGAGAGAGATTTAACTAGATTATTAAAACTATGTGATGGTTTTATTGTACCTGGTGGAGAGTTATTTACTCATCTTGATGAATTAGTTATTAAATATGCGATAAAAGAAGATAAACCTTTATTAGGTATTTGTTTAGGTATGCAAATATTAAGTAAAGTACTAATAAATGATGATAGAAGAATTGATAATACAGTGTTAAATAAGTCGCAAATAAAACATTATCAACCAGATAAACAATATTGTCATTATGTTAATATTGCTGAAGACAGTAAATTGTTTAAGATATTGGGACAAGAAAAAATATTGGTTAATTCGAGACATAATTATCATGTTCCTGATATGCCGTCTTGTTATATTACAGCTTTAAGTGAGGATGGATTTATAGAAGGAGTTGAGTTAAAAAGTAAAACTTTTATAATTGGAGTACAATGGCATCCTGAATCTTTATTGTCAATTGATAAGAATGCTTATAATCTTTTTTCGGCTTTTTTTAGAGCGATAAATTCTTCACAAAAATTTCATCAAAAAAAACGTTAAAAGCTTGTAAAACAAAGGATTTGTTCGTATAATTATAGATGGAAGGAGAGAATGATATGAAAAAGCATAAAGTGTTGAAAGTTGCAATCATAACGTTGCTAATTTGTGCTCTATTGACATGGATTATACCTTGTGCTACTTATCAAATGGAATATACTGAAATTGGTAGATATCAAGTTGGTTTATTTGATATTTTATCTTATCAATCAACGGTTCTAGGTTATTTTGGATATGTTGCATTATTTGTGTTAGTAGTTGGTGGATTCTATGGTGTTTTATTTAAAACAGGAGCCTATCGAGCTATGTTAGATTCTATCTGTAAAAAGTTTAAAGGTAAAGAGACAATTTTCGTTATTGTAATTATTTCTTTATTTGCGATATTAACATCTTTTGCAGGTTTGCAGTTAGCTTTATTAATGTTTTTCCCATTTGTTATTTCTTTGTTATTAATGATGGGATATAGTCGTGTTGCTACTGTGGCTGTTACAGCTGGTAGTGTAGCTGTAGGTTTAATGGGAACCACATTTGCTTATAACACTACCCAAGTTTTACAAGAATATCTATCAGTTGAACTTACAGATTTAATTTGGGCAAAAGTAATTTTATTAGTTATTGGAATTATTTTACTTGCTTTAAGTGTTGTTAAGTTTAGCAAAAAAGATAGTCTTAAGAAAGAAATTGAAAAAGATGAATTTATTCCTGAACCTGTTAAAGGAAAAGCAAAGAAAAGAATATGGCCTTTAGTTATTATTTTAGACTTAATATTCTTAGTAATGGTTTTAGGATTTATTACTTGGTCAAATTCTTTTGGTATCGACTTATTTACAGATGTTTATACTGCTGTAACAGAATTTGAACTATTTGGATTCCCTATTTTTGGTAAGATTTTGGGAGCGGTTAGTCCATTTGGTTATTGGTCATTATTAGAATTAATTACAATAATGATATTAGCAGTGATTATTATTAAATTTGTTTATAAGATTAAATGGGATGAGATTATTAATGCTTTTGGTAAAGGTGTTAAAAAAGCTTTATTACCTGCTACAATTGTTATATTAATATATACAGTTTTAGTACTTACAACATACGATCCTTATCAATTAGTTATTTATAAAGTTATTTTAGGATTATCTAAGGGATTTAATATTTTTACTACTGGTTTAGTAATAGTATTATCTAGTATCTTTAATGGTGATCCAGTATATGCTTTTTATAGTGTTTTACCTTATTTTGTTAGCGTTGTAACTGATACTAATTATTATCAAATGATAGCAGTTATTTTCCAAGCCTTATATGGTATTGTAACACTTGTTGCTCCTACTAGTATTCCACTTATGTTAACTCTTGCTTATACAGGTGCATCTTATAAAGATTGGTTTAAATATATTTGGAAGTTATTAGTAGCATTATTAGTAGTAGCTTTTATTATCTTTACAATTCTACTACTAATTGTTTAAAAAAGCGAAGCCTTAGAAATAGGGCTTTTTTTGTCATTTTTTTGGGATGACTATTTCTTGATAATTATTCTTTTAAAACCTTAAAATAGAATTGAGGAGGAGAAAAGATGTTTTCAAGATTTAGTGAAGAAGCACAGAAAGCCTTAGTATTAGCTAAAAGGGAGATGAATCAATTAAAACACCCTTATGTAGGAAGTGAACATTTATTTTTAGCAATACTTTCAATGAAAAAAATAGATATTACAAAAAGATTAGCAAGTTACAATATAACTTACGAAATTTTTAAAGAAGAATTAATTAGAATTGTTGGGATAGGTAAAAAAGGTAACAATTGGTTTTTGTATACACCTTTGTTAAAAAGGGTTATTGAAACAGCGATTTTAAATAGTAAAGAGAAAGGGGAAATAGAAGTTAGTGTTACAGAACTTTTTCTAGCTATACTTGAAGAAGGAGAAGGCGTTGCAATTAGACTTTTGATTGGCCTTAATATCGATGTTGATGAGTTATATACAAATTTAGTCAAGGATAGTAAGAGTTCTAAGAAACTATTGCATAAGAAACTAATGGTTGAAGAGTTTGCAGTAGACTTAAATAAAAAAGCTTTAAACAATGAAATTGATCCTGTTATTGGTAGGGATGAAGAATTAGAGCAGTTAATTGAAATTCTTTGCCGGAGAGGAAAAAATAATCCTTTATTAATAGGTGAAGCTGGAGTTGGAAAAACAGCGATTGTTGAAGAGTTAGCAAGAAGAATTACACTTGATACAGTACCTAAAGCCTTAAAGGGAAAAACAATATTATCAGTACCGATGGCTGGTTTGGTAGCGGGGACAAAATATCGTGGAGAGTTTGAGGAGAGAATTTCAAAGATACTTAAAGAATTAGAAGAAAATGAGGACATAATTATCTTTATTGATGAAATACATACGATTGTGGGTGCTGGAGGAGCTGAAGGAGCAATTGATGCGTCTAATATTATTAAACCAGCTTTAGCCAGAGGGAAGATTCAACTAATAGGAGCGACAACAATTTTAGAATATCATAATTTTATTGAAAAAGATAAAGCATTGAATAGAAGATTTCAATTAATTATGGTTAATGAACCAAGTAGGGAGAAAACGATTGAGATTTTAAATAAACTTAAACCTTTATATGAAGCTTATCACTTTGTGAGTATTAGTGAAGAAATGATTGAACTAATCGTTGATTTAAGTAATAAATATATCTATGAATATTATCAACCTGATAAAGCGATAGATATACTAGATGAGGTAGCGACAAGAGTGTCATTGCTTGAAGGAAAAGATGATAGTACTCTTTCAAAAATTAATATGCAATTGAAAGAGTTAAATACTAATAAGAAAGAAGCAATAATGAAACAGGATTTTGATATGGCTTCTAAGTATCGAGAAGACGAAAAGAAACTAATTAGTAAAAAGAATGATTTAGAACTTAAGATTATAGCGCATAAGAAACCACGGAAAATAACAAAAGAGATGATTGCTGAGGTTATACATTTAAAGACAAAAATACCTGTTTATGAGATAAATAAGGGGAGTAGAAAAGAGATTAATAATCTTTGTAATGTTTTGAATAAAGAGATAGTTGGTCAAGAAGAGATTATTAAAGATCTTTGTAGTAGGGTTAAAAAAGTGCAGTTAGGTTTTGATACTAGTTTAAAAGTGCATTCATTTCTTTTCTGTGGAAAAACAGGAGTGGGTAAGACTTTATTAGTTAAAGAGTTTGCAAAACTACTTTATGGAGAGGCTAATTTTATTAGACTTGATATGAGTGAATATAAAGAAGAGCATTCTGTTAGTAAGATTATTGGTTCTCCACCAGGTTATGTAGGATTTGATGATCATTTTACAGTTTTAGATAATATTAGAATGCATCCACATGCAGTATTATTACTTGATGAAATAGAAAAAGCTAGTAGTGTAGTGTTAAAGCTTTTTTTACAAGTTATGGATGAAGGATTCTTGACAGATTCAAAAGGACGGAAAGTTAGATTTGATAATATATTTTTGTTTATGACTACTAATTTAGGTATGCATAAAGAACAACTTGGCTTTATGGGGAATGGACTAGAAAAAAATAGTGAGTTAGAGGAATTTTTAGGAGTAGAATTTCTTAATAGAATTGAAAAAATATATTACTTTAACAAGATGACAGAAAATTTTATCCACAAAATTGTGGAAAACAAATTAAACATTTTAAAAGAGGCCTTTAAAGAGAAAGATATTGCGGTGAACTTTTCCAAAGAAATTGTGGATAAAGTTATAGAGAATAGCCAATATGAAAAGTTTGGAGCAAGAAGAGTGGATAAAGTTATTGATGAGGTTGTAACATCGTTAATTGTTGATGCTTGGTTTAATGGTAAAAAAGAAATTGTAGTATGACTAATTTAACATAACGCTGTTGACCGTTTTAATATATATTCGCTGACTATTTTAATATCTTCGTATTGACTTTTGTAACATTTAAAGGTATTATAATAGTGAAAGGCTGTGATATTTATGTATGCTAGAGAGGCGACAGCAATAGTAGAAAGAATAAGTAAGACTTTTAAAGTGTTATTAGTTACAGGTCCAAGACAAGTAGGAAAAACTACTTTGTTATTAAGTATTAAGCCTGATAATATGGAATATATAACTTTGGACGATGAGGTTTTTCGAGAACAAGCAAAAAATGATCCTAAATTGTTTTTAGAAGAACATCCTGCCCCTTTACTTATTGACGAGGTACAATATGCACCTAATTTGTTTTCATATATAAAAATAAATGTTGATAAAGAAAATAAAAATGGAATGTATTGGTTAACAGGGTCACAACAGTTTCATTTAATGAAAAATGTTGGTGAATCTTTAGCAGGTAGGGTTGGTATTATTAATTTAAATAGTCTTATGTATTCAGAGATTGTTGAAAATAACAGAAAAGAATTGTTTGATCCTGCTAAATTAAATGAAATGAAAACTATGCCTAAGATTGATGTTAATAAACTATATGAAATCATATATAAAGGTGGTATGCCTACGCTTTATATGGAAAAGGAAATGTCCCGAGATATTTATTTTAGTAGTTATGTTGATACTTATATTTCTCGTGATGTTAGAGAATTAACTGAAATAGGAAACGAACTTAGTTTCAGAAAATTTATCATAAGTGTTGCTTCTAGGACGGGTGAACAACTTAATTATACTGCCCTTGCAACTGATGCTTTAATTAGTGTTCCTACTGCTGTTAGGTGGATGAGTATATTAGTTACCTCTGGACTAGTTTATTTACTTGAACCTTATATGAATAGCGAACTTAAAAGAATAACTCATTTACCTAAAATTGTATTTATGGATACTGGTCTTTCTGCTTATCTATCTGGATATACTAGTGCAAGAGAGTTACAACTTAGTTCTAATTCAGGACATTATTTAGAAACATTCATTGTAAGTGAAATCATTAAAGCCTATAATGCAAGAGGAATTACTCCTAATCTTTATTATTATCGTGATAAAGAAAAAAATGAAATTGATTTAATATTTTATAAAAATAATAAGTTGTATCCCTTAGAAATAAAGAAAACTGCTATTCCTAAAAAAGAAATGATTAAGAATTTTAGTAAGTTAGATAAAACTAAAAAAGAAATTGGAACTGGTGGAATAATTTGTTTTTATGATATTTTGACGAAATTAGATGAAAGTAATTATATTATTCCTATTTCCAATGTTATTAATTACAGTGTACCTCAAGATTAAAGTCTTGAGGTTTATTTAGTTGGGTATTATTTTTGTGGATAATTATTTTTGTAAATTTTAATCAAAATATTGATAAAGTATACAATAAAGTATATAATAAAGTATACAATAAAGTATACAATAAAGTGGAGGAAAGAAAGATGAATTTAGGAATTGAATCTGAAAAAATGGAATTTAAAAAAAGTACCAGCGAACTTATTGATGGTGTTATATCATTATCTGCTATGCTTAATAAACATAATGAAGGTACAGTATATTTTGGAGTAAAAAATAATGGTGATGTGATTGGTCAGAAGGATTTAAATGAAAATACATTAAGAGATGTTTCAAGAAAAATTTCTGAAGGAATAAAACCTCAAATTATTCCTCATATATCATTAGAATTAATTGAAGATAAAAAGATCATTAAAGTTTATGCTAAGGGAGACAATGTTCCGTATTCTGCTTTTGGTAAATATTATAGTAGGTCATTTGATGAAGATAAACAGTTATCCCCAGAGATGCTTAAAGCATTAATAAACAAAGATGGTGAACCTGATTATATTATTAAAAAAGTAGCCTCTAATCAAGATTTGACATTTAAAATGTTAAAAACTTTATATATTTCAAATAACGTTAAAATAAATAATGATAAATTTGAAGATAATTTAGGGTTAAAAACGGGTGATAATAAATATAATTTAATGGCGGAGTTGCTAGCAGATTCTAATGATTTATCTATTAAGGTTGTTACATTTGCAGGTGTTGATAAATCAGTAATGTTAAAAAGAACTGATTATGGTGGTAAGTGTTTGTTACTTTCTGTTAATAATGTTTTGGAATATATGGAAAGCATTAATGAAACTAAAGTAAAAGTTGGTGGTATCAAAAGAATAGAGGAAAAATATTTTGATTTTAGTTCTTTTAGAGAAGCGTGGCTTAATGCTTGCGTTCATACTAAATGGTCTGAAGAAATTCCTCCTGCTGTTTATATTTATGATGATAGAATTGAAATTGTTTCTAATGGAGGATTACTGTCAGCATTAACAAGGGAAGATTTTTTTGCAGGAGTATCAAAACCTGTTAATAAAAAACTTTTAAAGATTTTTTGTGATTTAGATTATATTGATCAAACTGGTCATGGTATTCCTTTAATTGTTAAAAATTATGGAAAAGAGGCTTTTTATATAAGTGAACATACTATTATTGTAACTATACCACTTAATAAAGAATTATTAAATGACGAGAAAACTGCAGATAATTATTCTGATTTAAATGAAGCGGAAACCAAAATCTTATTACTAATTAAAATTAATAATAGTTATAACATTGAAACCTTAATGAATTTAACTAATTATAGTAGGGTATATATTAATAAAATTATACGTTCATTAAAGGATAAGGGTTATTTAAAACGCGAAGGGGCTTATAAAAATGGTTATTGGCGTGTATTAAAATAATTATGTTATAGAAAAAGACACAATAATAAGATATAATATTGATAAATAAATATGTGAAAAGGGCTATTATTTTGAATACCTATTTCATTAAGAAATAAGTAATATTTTTTGAAATTGGAGTTGATAATTATGAAAAAATTATTTTTTACAAGTAATACTAAACATTATCATAAAATTGATGGTAAAAAAATACCTAATGAGATAGATAATACTAATGACATTATAGACCAGATTAAACAACTAATTGATGCTAACAATGCAATATTATACATAGCTGCTAGTCCAGATGATAGTGAAAAAATTGATAGCTATTCGTATTTAATTTTTGAAGGATTAAAGTTATCTGGCATAACTTTTTCTGAATACCTAATTTTAGATAATAGGACAAAAAATAATGTTGAAGAATATATTAAAAAAGCAAATGTAATTTTTTTAAGTGGTGGAGATACTTATATAGAAAATGAGTTTTTCAAGCAAATACATTTAAAAGATTTATTGAAAAATTTTGAAGGTATTATTATTGGTCAAAGTGCTGGTTCCATAAATATGGCTGAATCTGTTTATAATAGTCCAGAAAATGGAGAAGAATCTGAACCTATTTACTTTGAGGGGCTTGGGCTAAGCAATATTAATATCGAACCACATTTTATTCTGGATACAAATGGATTTAATGAAATGCAAATATATCAAAGAAATCATTTGTTGGAAGAATCAAAAAGAAGATCAATCTATGCATTATGTGATGGTTCACATATATTAGAAACTGACGAATATATCATGGTTTATGGAAAGGCATTTTTAGTTAGAGATGGATTTATTACACAAATTTGTGATGATAAATGTGCTACAAATATTAATAATGAAATGCAGACGTATGGTAATAAATTTTATAATAAAATTATATAGGGAGTGATTTGATGAAGCTATATAATACTCTTACAAGAAAAGTTGAAGAGTTTGTACCAATAGATAAAAATGAGATTAAGATGTATACTTGTGGGCCTACTGTTTATCATTATGCTCATATTGGTAATTTAAGAACTTATATAATGGAAGATATATTAGAGAAGACACTTACTTTATTAGGATATAAAGTTAAAAGAGCAATGAATATTACTGATGTTGGACATTTATCAAGTGACTCTGATAGCGGGGAAGATAAAATGCTTAAAAGTGCCAGGAGAGAACATAAAACAGTTTTAGATATTGCTAAATTCTATACAGAAGAATTTAAAAAAGATGCAAGCAAACTCAATATTACTTGGCCTAGTATTGTTAGTCCTGCAACAGAAAATATAGATTATTATATAAAAATGATTGAAAAGTTACTTGCTGATAATTATGCTTATCAAGCTGGAGGAAATGTTTATTTTGACGTATCTAAATTAAAAGATTATTATGTTCTTACAAATCATAAAATTGATGAAATGGTAGTAGGAGTAAGAGCTGGGGTAGAAGCTGATCCTAATAAGAAAAATCAGGCAGACTTTGTTTTGTGGTTTACAAAATCAAAATTTGATGATCAGGAGTTAAAATGGGAAAGTCCTTTTGGTTTAGGATATCCTGGTTGGCATATAGAGTGTTCTGCAATTGCTATTAAAAATTTAGGTGAATACTTAGATATTCATTGTGGTGGAGTTGATAATATTTTTCCACATCATACTAATGAAATTGCACAAAGTGAGGCTTATCTTGGACATAAATGGTGTAATTATTGGGTTCATGGAGAACATTTAAATGATCAAAGAGGAAAGATGAGTAAGTCTAAAGGAGATGTTTTGACTGTTAAAACCTTAGAAGATAAAGGTTATAATCCTTTAAGCTATCGCTATATGTGTCTAGAGTCTCATTATCGTAAACCTTTACTTTTTACTTATGAGGCCTTAGATCAAGCAGAACGGACATATTTGAAATTAAAAAATAGAACTTTAGCTTTGAAAACAGAAGGAGATATTCAAAAGGAGGTAGAGCAATACCTTGATAAATTTAAAGAGGCTTTAGGAGATGATATGAATACGGCTTTAGCTTTAACTGTTCTTTATGAGGTGCTTAAAAGCTCTTTAAATGATTATAGTAAACGATTTTTAGTAGAAGAATTTGATAAAGTTTTAGGACTAGATTTACTAAAAGATGATATAATAGAATTAGGTGATGAGGTGTTAAAACTTATTGAAGAGAGGAATATTGCGAAAAAAAATAAAAATTATGTTGAAGCTGATAGAATTAGAGAGTTGTTACTTAGTCAAGGTATACAGTTAATAGACGGTAGAGAAGGAACTATTTATAAACGAATATAGGAGGGATTAAATGGGATTTAATTATATTTATGTTGGTTATAGCTTAACAATAATAGCATTTATAATTTCTTTAGGAGCAGATATATATCTTAGAACAAAATATAGTAAATATAAAAAAGTAGAGGTTAAAAGTGGAATTACAGGTGCTGAAGCAGCAAGAGAGATATTAAAGAAAAATGGACTTGAAAAAGTTTATGTTGTAGAGACAAAAGGAGTACTGAGTGATCATTATGATCCTAAAGCTAAAGTGGTTAGACTTTCAACGGATATTTATAATGGTACAAGTATAGCTAGTGTATCTGTCGCTGCTCATGAATGTGGTCATGCAGTTCAGGATAAAGAAAGTTATTTCTTTTTGAGATTTAGATCATTTTTAGTACCATTTGTTAATTTTAGTAGTAAGTTTGGTTATATGGCTGTTTTAATTGGGTTAATTTTTAATGCCATTGATTTAGCTTGGGTTGGAATTTGGTTGTTGATTATAATCGTTTTATTTCAACTTATTACCTTACCAGTAGAGTTTGATGCTTCAAAACGAGGTAAACGGTTTTTAACTGATTTAAAAATTGTTAATAGTGAAGAAAGAAGCGGAGCTAGTAGTGTGTTAAGAGCAGCAGCTTTTACTTATGTAGCAGGACTTATTACAACATTACTTGAACTATTAAGACTTGTCTTAGTAGTAATGGGAAATGATAGAGATTAGATTTCTAATCTTTTTTATTATAAGGAAAGTGTGTTTAAATTTCAAAATGCTATTGACAAACTGTTGTTCTATATGATAAATTGGTTACATCAAAGAGGTGTCATTATAAAAGTGTATAAAGCATATAAGTTTAGACTATAGAATGGGGTTAAAAATTTTCCTCTTTGTGTAATATATAAAAGAGTTTGATAGTGGGCGTAAATATTATGTTTTAAGATTTAAGGTTACACTATAAAGATTGGATAACGCTCATGATTAAAATAAAGAAAGGACAAAAAAAGTACGGTAGTGACTATCGGAATTTAAGCCTATGGAGAATAGGGGTTACCTTATCTATGAAGTAGGAAACCTTGGAGGTAACGACAAGGATCAAAACAAAATATATTGTGTTCGGTGGTTATATGGATATAAGAGGTATAAATTCACTTGTTTTAGCTTATCTTGGGGATGCTGTTTATGAAGAGAAAATAAGACTTTATTTACTTAGTAAAGGAATTAATAAAGTGAACTTATTACAGCAAGTTGCGATTAACTATGTAAGTGCGAAAAGACAAGCTTATTTTTTATCTGTTCTTTTGGAAAGGAAATTTTTTAATGAAGAAGAAATATCGTTAATTAAAAGGGCGCGAAATGCTAAAAGTCATAATGCTCCTAAAGGTTGTGATATCATTACTTATAAGAAAGCGACAGGACTTGAAGCGGTTATTGGTTATTTTAAATTGACTGGTCAAGAAGAGAAAATAAATAAATTAATAGAGATAATAGTGGAGGTTTAAAATGTTAGTTTATGGGAGAAATGTAGCGGAACGAATACTTAGTGATAAAAAAATAAGTGAAAAAGTACGAAAAATTTATTTTGACCGGAATTTTTATCTGAAAAATCAAAATCTCCTAGGGGAATTTGCAAAATCTAAGCTTATTTTGAAGGAAAAACACGATCTTGACAAATTGGCAAATGGAGTTCATCAAGGTATAATTTTTGATATGGCGGAATACCAGTATAAAACACTAGATGATGTTTTAACTACAGATAATAATTTCATTTTGATATTAGATCATATTGTTGATCCGCATAATTTAGGGGCAATAATTAGGACAGCTGTAGCAGCAGGGGTTAAAACAATTATTATTCCTAAAGATAGACAAGTGCTTGTTAATTCGACAGTCGTTAAAACTAGTGTAGGAACTCTTTTTGATATTGATATAGTTTTAGTTACCAATATTGTGAATACTATTAAAAGATTACAAGATGAAGGTTTCTTTATTTATGGTAGTAGTTTAGATGGAAAAGATTATAGCTTAGTTGATTATGCGTCTAAAGTAGGTCTTATTATTGGTAATGAAGAGAAAGGAATAGGGCAGTTAGTAAAAAAATCATGTGATGAATTAATTACTATTCCGATGTCTAATAAACTAGATAGTTTAAATGCTTCTGTAGCGGCAGGAATAATGATTTATGAGGTAGTTCGCCATAGAAAGTAGGATCTATGGTATATAATGATTATGAACTGTTATATTTAATTGAAGATAATGATGAAATTGCATATAAGATTATGCTAGAAAAGTATAAACCCGTAATTATTAATAAAGCAAAAAAATATTATGCTTATTTAAAAAGTAATAATTATAGTGCTATTCTTTTAGAAGATTTTATTATAAAAGGTTATGAGTGTTTTAATAGTAGTATAAAATTATTTGATGTTAATAGAGGATATTTGTTTTATTCTTTTTTCTCAACTTGTTTAGATTCTTGTTATAAAAATTACATGAGACAATTTCTAGCGAAAAAGAATCAGCCTCTTTTGCATTATCAAGAACTTGATTTTGAAATTCAAGATGTTAAGCAAGCTGATCCTTATGAATATGTTGATACTGTTTATTTAGAGGAAAATATTAAAGATTATTTTTATAGCATTGATATTATAGATAGAGCTATTTTAGAGTTAAGATTAAATGATTTTAGGTATCAAGAAATTACTAAATTACTTGGAGTTAGCTCCTCGAAAATAAGTCGGGTAGTGAAAGAGTTTAAGAATTATTTATATAAAAAGGGGTTGACAGAGGTAATTTAGTTTGTTAATATTCTTTTAACATTGGTGGTGGTATTATGGTATTATTAATGAGAAAAAGGGGAAGAACAGTCTAATAATAAGGCTGTTTTTTTGTCTATTGGAGGTGAGAGTATGACAATAAATGATTTAATTTTAAATGTTAAGAAACATAGTATAACTGGTGTTGAAGAGATAGAAAAAGCTTACAAATTGGCTGCTTCATTACATGATGGACAGTTTCGAGAAAGCGGTGAACCCTATATAATTCATCCTTTGCATGTGGCGTATTATCTTTCGGATATGTATGCTGATAAAGATGTTATTTGTGCGGGACTATTACATGATACACTTGAGGATACAATAATTACAAAAGATGAAATAGCTTCTCTATTCAACGATACAGTAGCAAATTTGGTTGAAGGAGTTAGTAAGTTTAGAGGAATGAATTTTTCTAGTAGAAAAGAGAAAGAAGAAGCAAATACTTCAAAGATTTTACATGCAATAACTGATGATATTAGGGTTGTAATGATTAAGTGTGCAGATAGATTGCATAATATGGAAACGATAGGATTTAAAAAAATTTTTAAGCAGAAGGAGAATGCAATTGAAACAATGGAAATTTATGTGCCTCTAGCTGCTTATACAGGAATGTATCAGTTAAAAAACAAATTAGAGGATCATTCATTTAAGGTTATTTCTCCTTTTCTTTATAGTAGCCTCAAAGAAAAAATAGGGAAACTTGAGATTGAGAAAAAAGATGTTTTGAGTGATATGACTGATAATATTAAAGCTAAATTAAAGGATAATAATATAACGGCACAGTGTAATATTAGAATTAAGAGTGTATATAGTACTTATAAAAAATTATTAAAATATAAAGAATTATCGGCAATATATGATTTATTGGCTTTAAAGATTGTTACCGATGATTATTTAGATTGTTATAAGACTTTAGGAATATTGCATAAAGAATATAAACCGCTTTTAGGACGTTTTAAAGATTATATCGCGACACCTAAGACTAATTTTTATCAGTCGTTACATACTGTTTCTACTTTGTTTGATGGTACTTTGGTACAAGGACAAATTAGAACTAGGGAAATGAACTTAGTAGATACTTATGGCTTGCCTGCTTATTTACATTTAAATCAAGATAGGCCTTTTAGATTTGTTCAAGATGAGATTAGAAAAAGATGTCAATTTTGTGATTCAATTAGAGATATTAGTGATTACTTTAAAAGAAATGATGAGTTTATTAACCAAGTAAAGACAGAAATATTTACTGATAAAGTGTATGTTTATAATAAAAATGGAGAATTTATTGAATTTCCAAAAGGGGCAACTCCGATAGATTTTGCTTACTATCTTGGAGATGATTTTGGTAATTATCTTGATAAAGCGGTTGTAAATGGTGTTGAAGTTCCATTAGATTATAACTTAAAAAATAAAGATAGAGTAATAGTAATTGCTGATAATAATTCTTGTGGGCCTAATAAAGAGTGGTTAGATATGGCAAAGACAACGCGAGCTAAACAAAAAATATTGGAGTTTAAACCTAGATAGAAATCTCGAGCCCCCCTTGTAAAATTTTAAATTATAAGATTTAATTATACTAGGTGGTAGCTATGAAATTACAAGATTGGTATCAATATCATCATAGCGATGATGATTGTACGAAATTGTTTATGGCCATGGATTATAGTATGCATAATATTCATAATAATGGTTATTATATTAGGAGTTTTAATACAAGAGCTATTGAGGTAGTTGAGAAAAATAATGGTGATAAAATAATTAATTATAATTATCTAGCAGAATTAGAGGATAATATTGCGACTAATATAAATAACAATATTTATGCAGCAGCAACATTACAACTTGCTTTATATATGGGGGTTGAACCCGAAAATTTAAATAGTGATTATATTAAAAGTAACTTTTCACAGTTTGAAATCTTTATTCCTAACAATCTTGTAAATTATTACCGTAGAATATTAGTTAATGGTGCGCATCTTTATCTTAATGATTATTTAAAGGCAAAGAATGAACAAGAAATACAAAAATTAGAAAAAGAATTACAGGATGATGTGGCTAAGAAAAATAGTTCTAATGGGTCAGGAAGGGGTAATAGTCTTGTTAAAAGGACTGGTAAGTATAGTGATGAGGTTAAAGATAATTTTAAAGAAGATAATAGTATCGCAGCATTTGCAACTAACTACTTGTTAGCTTTTGTTATTATTTCCGTTAGTTTATTAATACCTTTACTAGTTTTAGTATTAGGGCATCGTTAGAAGACAGTATGTCTTTTTTTTATTTATAAGGAAAGTGCGTATAGAAATCAAAAAAGCATTGACAAACATTTGTTCAAAGTGCTATGATTTATTTGCTTAGAAAAGAAGAATTTGGTAGAAAAGATAACTTGTTTTGTTTTATTTGTTCTGGTATACTAATAACTGTTTTAAGGAAGTGAGATTATGGATAAAATTATTGTTAAAGGAGCTAGGGAAAATAATTTAAAAAATGTTAGTATTGAAATACCTAAAAATAAACTTACTGTTATGACAGGAGTGAGTGGTAGTGGTAAAAGTTCACTTGCTTTTGACACAATTTATGCAGAAGGACAAAGAAGATATGTAGAGAGTTTGTCAGCTTATGCAAGACAGTTTTTAGGGGGAACAGAAAAACCTGATGTTGATTCTATAGAGGGGTTATCACCGGCGATTAGTATCGATCAAAAAACAACGAGTAAAAATCCTCGTAGTACAGTAGGGACCGTAACAGAAATTTATGATTATTTGCGTCTTTTATTTGCTAGAGTTGGTGTTCCTTATTGTCCTAATCATAATATACCTATTACAAGTCAAAGTATTGAAGAGATTACCAACAAGATATTAGAACGTGAAGAAGGTACACGTATTATAATTATGGCTCCAGTTGTTCATGGTGAAAAAGGAACTCATAAAGATTTATTTGAAGATCTTGCTAAAAAAGGTTTCGTAAGAGTTAGAGTAAATGGAGAAATGCGTGATTTGACAGAGAATATTGAACTTGAGAAAAATAAAAAGTCTAATATTGATGTTGTTGTTGATAGAATTGTCTTAAAAGAAAATATTAGAAGTAGATTATTTGAATCTTTAGAAGTGGCGACAAAATTAAGTAAAGGTAAAGTAGTTGTTGATTTTATGGGGGATAAAGAGGTTGTCTTTTCTGAAGATTTTGCTTGTCCCTATTGTGACTTTTCTTTACCGGAGTTAGAGCCTAGGTTATTTAGCTTTAATGCCCCTTATGGAGCTTGTCCTGATTGTAAAGGTTTAGGAGTAAAGCTTAGAATTGATCCTGATTTAGTTATCCCTAATAAAGATCTTAGTTTAAAAGAAGGAGCGATTAAAACTTTAGGAGATGATACTGATAATATTTATTTTAAACGTTTAGAATGTATGTGTAAACATTATAAGATTTCTCTTACGAAGCCATTTAAGAAGTTAACAGAACGAGAAAAAGAACTTATTCTTTATGGTAGTGATGAATTAATAAACTTTAAATATACTTCTAAAAGTGGTAATGTGACTAACCAAACTGATTACTATGAAGGTATTATAAATAACTTAGAAAGACGGTATATGGAAACGTCTAGTACTTGGATTAGAGAATGGCTTGAGAATTTTATGGTTGAACATACTTGTGAAACATGTAAAGGAGCTAGACTTAGTGATAATGTGTTAGCGGTTAAAATTGCTTCTAAAAATATATATGAAGTAACTTGTATGAGTGTTAAAGAGTTAATTACTTTCTTTGATTCTTTAACTTTAAGTGAAGAAAAAATGCAAATTGCTGACCTTATTTTAAGAGAGATTAAATCACGTCTTACTTTCTTAAATAACGTAGGGCTTTCTTATTTAACACTAGCACGTAGTGCAGGTACTTTATCTGGTGGAGAAGCACAAAGAATTAGATTAGCGACACAGATTGGTTCAAGATTAACGGGAGTATTATACGTTTTAGATGAACCTAGTATTGGTCTTCATCAGCGAGATAATAATCGATTAATAAATTCTTTACTAGAAATGAGAGATTTAGGTAATACATTAATTGTTGTTGAACATGATACAGATACAATGTTAGCAGCTGATTTTTTAGTTGATGTAGGACCTTTAGCAGGTGATAAAGGTGGGGAAATAGTTGCTTGTGGAACACCTCTAGAAGTAAAAGCTAATGATAAAAGTATAACGGGACGTTACTTAAGCGGAAAAGAGTGTATTGAGGTACCAAAAAAAAGAAGAAAAGGTACAGGTAAATTTATTACTATTAAAGGAGCTAGAGAGAATAATCTTAAAAATATTGATGTTAAAATTCCACTTGGCACATTTACTTGTGTAACAGGAGTAAGTGGTAGTGGAAAGAGTAGTTTAATTAATGAGATATTAGTTAAAGCAGTTTCTAATAAATTATATAAAGCTAAAGAAAAAGCTGGTAAACATGATAAGATTCTTGGACTTGAAAATATTGATAAACTAGTAGATATTTCTCAAAGTCCAATTGGTAGAACACCTAGGAGTAATCCTGCTACTTATACGGGAGTATTTGATGATATTAGAGAGTTGTTTACGAATACCAAAGAAGCAAAAATGTATGGCTTTGAGAAGAATAGATTTTCTTTCAATGTAAAAGGAGGAAGATGCGAAGCTTGTCGAGGGGACGGAGTTAAAAAAATAGAAATGCATTTTTTACCAGATGTTTATGTACCATGTGAGGTTTGTCATGGAACAAGGTATAATCAGGAGACTTTAAACATTTACTATAAAGAGAAGAATATTGCTGACGTGTTAGATATGCGAGTTAGTGAAGCTTTAGAATTCTTTAGTAATGTTCCTAAGATTAAGAATAAATTACAAGTTCTTGAAGATGTGGGGCTTGGCTATATAAAATTAGGACAAAGTGCTCCAACTTTGTCAGGAGGAGAGGCAGAGAGAGTTAAACTTGCTAAAGAGTTACAGAAAAAAGCGACAGGGAAAACTTTATATGTTTTAGATGAACCAACAACAGGATTACATTCTGCGGATATTAAGAAGCTACTTGCAATTTTACAAAAAATAGTAGATAATAAAGACACAGTAGTAGTTATAGAGCATAATTTAGATGTTATAAAGTGTGCAGACTATATTATTGATTTAGGTCCAGAAGGAGGAGACGAGGGTGGTAATTTAGTTACTACTGGGACTCCAGAAGAGGTTAGTAAAGTGAAAGAATCTTATACAGGATTATTTCTTAAGAAGATGCTATAGGAGGCTATAATGAAAATAATTGTTGCGACTAAAGGAAAAGTAAGATTAAATAGGATATTAGAATGGTTTTTATACTTTGTGTGTTATTGTGCTATTTTCTTTCTTATTTCTTTATGTTTTGAATCCTTTTATATTGATCCAAAACATCCATTATTATTTTCTATTTTAGCTTCTTTTATTATTTATATTTTAAATCAAACAGTTAAGCCATTATTAGTTCGTTTAACTATTCCTGTGACAGGCTTGACTTTAGGATTGTTTTATCCTTTTATTAATCTTTTAATTTTAAAACTTACAGATTGGATTTTGGGCAGTCATTTTCAGCTTTCAGATTTTTGGGTAGCTTTAGCGATATCTTTGCTTATTTCAGTAATTAATTTTCTAGTAGATAGTATCATGATAAAGCCTATTATTAGGAAGGTTAAAAATCATGGATAGAGTTTTTTTGGACTTTGGTGTATTTAAAATATATTATTACTCTCTTTTTATCTTTCTTGGAGTTTTAATGGCTTTAGTAGTAGTTTATCTAGAATTAAAAAAAGAAAAAATTGATCATGATAAATTAATAGACGTTGTTTTTTATACTATAATATGGTCTTTTATAGGTGCTAGATTATATTATGTTATCTTTAATCTATCATATTATTTAAATAATCCTTTAGAAATATTTTATGTATGGCATGGAGGTCTTGCGATTCATGGAGGTATTTTAGGGGGATTTTTATATCTTTTATTTCATTCGAGAAAACAGAAATTTAATCTTTTAAAATTTTTAGATATTGTAGTAGTAGGACTTATCTTGGGACAAGCGCTTGGAAGATGGGGTAACTTTTTTAATAGTGAAGCCTATGGAAATTTGACAACATTAGAAGAATTACAATCTTTAAGGATACCAGAATTTATTATAGAAGGAATGTATATAAATGGTAATTATTATCAGCCAACATTTTTCTATGAATCTATTTGTGATTTTTTAGGTTTTATTACTCTTGTTTTAATAAGATATAAAAAGAAAAACTTACGAGTAGGGCAGCTATCAGGAATTTATTTGATGTGGTATTCGGGAACAAGATTTTTTATTGAAGGGCTTAGAATGGATAGCTTAATGTTAGGATCTATTAGAGTAGCACAGCTTGTGTCTATAGTTTTGCTTATGATTGGTATTTATTTGACTTTTATTAAAAAATCTAAGTTATATAAGGAGGTTAAGATAAATGAATAATAGAATAGCTATAATTGGTTGTGGTGTAGCAGGAATGACAGCAGCGATATACTTGAAAAGAGCAGGATTAGATGTATTTATTCTGGAAAAATCAATGCCGGGAGGCCAAATTGTTGATAATGGTCATATTCTTAACTATCCTGGATTTGAAGAAATTGATGGTAGTGATTTAGCTTTAAAAATATTAAAACAAGTTCAAGACTTAGATATTAATGTTATTTATGAAGAGGTAACAAAGATAGATGATGTGGGTAGTTATAAAAAGGTTATTACAAATAAAAATGAATATAAAGTAGGAAAGATTATAATTGCAACAGGGAGAAAGCCAAGAAAATTAGGGGTAAAAGGAGAAGATAAATATAATACTAAAGGAATTAGTTATTGTGCTGTTTGTGATGGTAGTCTTTATAAGAATAAAAAACTTTTAATTGTTGGTGGTAGTGATGGAGCTTTTGAAGCTGCTAAGTATTTAAATAAATTAACTGATAATATTACTATACTATACCGTAGAGAGATTAAAGCTAAGAAATATTTACAGGATGAGGTAAAAAATAAAGTTACAATAAAAAAGGGTGAGGTCTTAGAGTTTTCAAAAGAAGATGAGAAACTTATGGTAAGGACTAGTGACGATACTTTAACTGTTGATGGGGTATTCATTTATATTGGTCAAATACCTAATGCATCATTTGTAAAAGATCTAGGAATTTTAGATGATTTTGGTTATGTAAAAGTTGATTCGCATTTTGAAAGTGATATTAAAGGCATTTATGCGATTGGTGATGCGATAAAAAAGGATTTTTATCAAATTGTAATTGCGATGGGAGAAGCGGCAGAATGTGCTTTGCAAATAGTTAGGGGGAACAGTGGTGAATAAAAAAATTGTAGTTTTTGGGGGAGGTACAGGGTTATCTTATTTACTAAAAGGGCTTAAAGATTTTCCTTTAGATATTACAGCAGTAATTACTGTATCTGATGATGGAAGAAGTACTGGTAAGCTAAGAGAAGAGTTTCATGTTCCAGCAGTTGGGGATATTAGAAAAGTACTTAGTAGTTTATCATCTACAAGTTCTGAAATTAAACAAATGCTTGAATATCGTTTTAAAACTACAAGTGATTTAGATGGTCATGCTTTAGGTAACTTAATTTTAATTTCTCTTTTAGATATTACTGGCAGTTTAAAAACATCTATTAAAGAACTATGTACGCTGCTAGATATTAAAAATCAGGTTTTACCTTTAACAGAGGATGCGAGTGTAACTTTAATGGCAGAAATGACAGATAATAGTATTGTTGAAGGGGAGGCTTCTATTACAAAAAGTGAGAAAAAAGTAAAGAGACTTTTTTATAAAGAACAACCAAAGATATTAGATGAGGTCAAGACTGCAATTCATGATGCTGACTTAATTATTTTTAGTATGGGTAGTCTTTATACAAGTATATTTCCTCATCTTATATGTAATGAGATTATTAAATGTCTAGATAATGCAAAGGCACCGCTTATGTATATATGTAATATTGTAACACAACCTGGGGAAACAGATAATTTTACAGTTAGTGATCATATTAAACTTATTGATAAATATTTAGGGCGTCATAAATTAGATGTTGTGATAGCATCTAATTCTAAAATAAATGCAGAAATGGCTGAAAGGTACGCTACTGAAGAAAGAAAAGATCCAGTTAAGATAGATTATCCAGCTTTGTCAAAATTAGACGCAGAATTTATTGAAGCTGATTTACTTACTGTAGCAGATAATACTCTAAAACATCATAGTCAAAAACTTAGTACTTTAATATTTTCATATTTGATGAGGTAATTATGTCATTTACAGCGAGAGTTAAAGAAGAAATAACGACACTAGCGATAAGTGAAACTGCTAAAATTGCTTTATTATCAGGTTTTGTTAGAAATAACTATCAAGTTATTGATAAAAATTTTGTTATTAGTAATGAAAATCCTGTTATTTTAAACTATATTAAAGACTTACTTAGTAGCTTTGAAGAGGTTAAATATAAAGTAGAAACATTTGATAATAATAACTTTAGTAAGAATAAATTACAGGCTTTAATAATAATTCGAGGACTTGATTTTTTAGAGAAAACGTTATGTCTTAAAGAGGATAGTGTACCTAAATATTTGGTGGAATTAGATGACGAAATAAAAGGATATTTAAGAGGAATATTTCTTAGTTCTGCTAGTATTAATGATCCTAAGACATCAAGGTACCATTTAGAGTTTTTAATAAACAGTGATAAAGAAGCAGTATATGTACAAAAACTGTTAAATAATTACGATCTTAACATTAAACTTTTAGCACGCGATAAAGGGTTTATGCTTTACATTAAAGAAGCGGATAAGATTAGTGATTTCTTAAAGATTATTGGGACAACTAAAGCGGTATTATATTATGAAGAGATAAGAGTGTATAGAGATAAAAAAAATAAGACAAATCGTCTTAATAATTGTGAACAAGCGAATATGGATAGAGTTTTAGAGACGGCTTTAGAACAGTTGAAATATATAAAAATATTAGAAGATACAAAAGCGGTAGAGTTACTTGATGATAAAACAAAAGAAGCTTTAGAATATCGTAAGAAATATCAAGAAGCTTCTTTAAAAGAGTTAAGTGAAATTATTAGTTTGGAGACAGGTAAAAAGATTACTAAATCTGGTCTTAATCATAGATTTAGAAAAATTAAAGAGTTAGCTTTAAAGTTACATACTTAAAGGACTTTATCTATTAAGCCATAATCTTTTGCTTCTTTAGCATCTAGAAAATAATCTCTTTCTGTATCTTGTTCAATCTTTTCTAGAGTTTGGTTGGTATTTTGAGCTAAAATTTTATTTAGCTTTTTTTTGGTCTTTAAAATATGTTCAGCAGCTATCTTTATTTCTGTTGCTTGGCCTTCGGCACCACCTAAGGGTTGATGGATCATAACCTCACTATTAGGAAGACAATAGCGTTTTCCACTTTTGCCACTAGAAAGTAAGAAGGCAGCCATGGAAGCGGCGATACCCATACAGATGGTAGAAACATCACTTTTAATTAGATTCATGGTGTCATATATAGCAAATCCAGAGGTAACAGAGCCACCTGGGGAATTGATATAAAGGGATATATCATTATGATTAAGAGAGTCTAAATATAAAAGTTCAGCAACAATGACATTAGCAGTTTCATCATTGATAGGACCATTTAATAAAATAATTCTACTTTTTAATAACTTAGAATAGATATCATAACTTCTTTCACCATTTAATTCTTTATCAACTATCATTGGTACTAGATTCATGTTATCACCTAATTCTACTATATCCTTCTAGACTTACTTTTATACCATAGTAAATTCGTCAAAATTATTAGACAAGTTGTGGTAGTTTTGATATAATCAACTATAGAATATGAGGGTGATATTAGTGATAGAAGAAATTACAGTTACAATAAATTCTAAAGAGGTTAAAATACCTAGTGGAATAACATTGTTACAATTAAGTAAAGAATATCAGAAAGATTATCGTTTTCCTATTATTTTAGCAAGTGTAAATAATATATATAGGGAACTTAGCTATGTTATTAATGATCCTTGTGGAATTGTCTTTTATGATTTGAATTCTAAAATAGGTAACAGATCACATATTGCAGGTCTTACTTTTCTTTTATTAGTAGCTGTTAAAGATATTTTTGGTCTTAATGCTAATATTAAAGTAATGCATTCTTTAGATAAAGGCATCTATATAGAGACATCATTTCCTTTAACAGAAACTATCTTAAAATCAATTGCTAGAAAAGTGCTTAATTTAGTAGATATGGATATGGCAATCACAAAAGTTAGTGTAGAAAGATTATCAGCGATTAAATATTTTGAGAGTGTTAATGATTTAGCAAAGGCGAAAATAATGCAATATAATACTAATACTTACATTACACTTTATAGAATTGGTAATTACTATAACTACTTTTACCATCAAATGCCTCCTTCTACTGGGTGTCTTAAAGATTTTAAGTTAACTTATTTAAATGATAATGGTTTTGTGTTACAATTTCCAACAGTTTATTCTAATAATCAAATTAAACCTTATGTTCATCATGAAAATATGTTTAAAGTTTTTAAAGAATGTAGAGATTGGACTAAACTTATGAAAATAGAAACTATAGCCGATTTGAATGAGGTTGTTAGCAAAGGGAAAATTGCAGATTTAATTAGAATAGATGAAACATTACAAAGTAATAGACTCTTAGGAGTTGCTAAAGAGATAGTTAAACATAAAAAGACAAAAAAGATTATTCTTTTGGCAGGACCTTCTTCAAGTGGTAAAACGACAACGACTACTAAATTATGTATGTATCTAAGAAGCTTTGGACTTAATCCGAAGATGATTAGTATGGATGATTACTTTGTAGAGCGTGATGAAACACCATTAAATGATAAAGGGGAAAAAGATTATGAATGCTTTGAAGCGGTTGATAATACTTTACTTTCTAAACAAATAAAGAGTCTTTTAAAAGGTGAAGAAATTATTGCACCTGTTTATGACTTTAAAGCTGGAAAGAAAGAGTTTATTAAAAAAATGACTCTTGATAATAATGATATTTTGTTAATAGAAGGAATTCATGCTTTAAATCCTAAAGTACTTAAAGATATACCGGCAGAAAATAAATTTAAAATATATTTATCTGCTTTGACAGAACTTAATATAGATAATCATAATCGTTTTCCGACAACAGATAATCGCCTTTTAAGAAGAATTATTAGAGATAATAGAACAAGAGGTTATTCAGTTAGTGCAACTTTAGCATCTTGGGGAAATGTAAGAATAGGGGAAGAAAAATATATTTTCCCATATCAGGATGAAGCGGATGTTACTATTAATACGGCTTTAATATATGAACTTGGTGTATTAAAAACCTATGTGGAACCATTACTTTATTCTGTCGATGAAGAATCACTTTATTATGAGGAAGCGAAAAGATTACTTAACATTTTAAGACTTATTTTACCTATTCCTAGTGAAAGTATTCCAGCTGACTCTATTATCAGAGAATTTATTGGTGGTAGTTGTTTCCATGATTAAAAAGACTGTGATGAGATTATTTTCTTGTCACAGTCTTCTTTATAATTTAAGAGTTTTTCTTTTTGCTTTTTCTTTTTTTGTATATTCTAGAGCTTCATTTAGTATTTTTTTGTTGAATCCAAAGTCCTCATAACCTTTTTCACAGGTAGTAACATAGATATTTGATGGTAAATGATAATCGTATTCGTTATTCATGATATAAATCATAGCTTCTTTTATTTTTCCATTTACTTGGATTGGTATATATTCTTTATAATAAAATTCAGGATATCCTTCATATTGATCTAGAGCTTTTTCATCGTGAGAGGTTATAGCAAAGATACCTAGAGGTACTGTACTATTTTTACATTTTTCAATGGTTAAATAAGCATTATCATCTTCATTACCCTTGTAAGCGAGGCGATAGTCATTTAGTAAAGTTGTTCCAATAGGGATTGCTTTATTACATCTTTCTTCCATTTGTTTTAAGTTTAAATTGCTTCCATAAGCTAAATAAAATTTTTTCATACTACTATTTCCTTATTTTGTAAATTTTTTGGCTTTAACAGCCCCTTTAATACCATAATTATCTTCAAATGATTTAAAATATTGTCTTAAGAAATATACTTTATCCAAATTATTATCAAAGATCATATCTGCAAATTCTAAAGCATCTTGTAAATGAATTTCATTGTAAAGATAATAATCTTCATTTGAACTAACTATTCGGTGTTTTAGCTTGTAGTCTATAAAATCATTATCAATCATATTCCTTGTAGGTGCAAGCATAAGACTACAAACAGCATTAATATTATTTTGCCAGATTATGGCATCTGTGGTTGAATTACCACTTCTAAACTCGATAGTGTTTTTTCTTTCTTGGGTATAAATATTATATAAGTAGGCATTGTTTAGGTTTAAAGCTTTAAATCTATTTCCAAGTTCTAATCCAGTTAACTCAGTAATTCTTTTGTAATTGTCCAGCTTTTCTATCTTATTATATAATAAGTCGGCGGTTGGAGGTGCATATTCGTTTAAACTTTTTCTAGCATTTATTTTATCGCCATATAAGAATCTAAAGAGAATATGTTCATAGGCAATATATATTTTTATAAATGTTTGCCAATTCTTTATATCTTCTCCTAAGATATGGGCACCAACATGAATATGTCCTCCTGTGTTAACTCCAGTATCTGCTTTTTTCTTCTTTAAATAGTCGCAAATTTGCTTTAATTCTTTCCAACTTTCTAAATCATTGTGTAATATAGGTGAGGATATTTCTCCACCTAATTTTACAGATAAATCATATTTTGAGTCCCATGATTCTAAATTTTTGGTCACATACTTATCTACAAATGTTTTTAGTAAATTTTCATATTCTATTTCAACACCAAAGGTTACGAAATCAGGCAAATTTAGTTTATTTCGATATAAAAGATAATAATTTTCAATTTCTGTAACTAACTCTTGGAGATCTAAGGAATTAAATTTATGAAATTCATCATTTTTAGTTGTTTCAATTAAAATTTCTTTCTTCCCTTTTTCTTCTTCTGATATCACGTAATTATTAGTTAGTAAATGTAGGTTTTCTTTTCTAATATTATAAACATTTGTAACTTTTTCAACATTATTACTATTAATAATTGTAAAATATGGTTCTATTTTCTTAATTTTATTTTTTAGGTTAGATCTTATTAATATTTCTTTTATACCCGTAAAAGTGGTTCCATAAAGGGTTAGACGAAGAAGAAAAGTTATTGTTCCACTAATATTTTCTCGAGTTGTTTCTTCTCTTGCTCTTTTATTACTTTCATCGATATAACTTTGAACGATTATGAACATATCTTTGTTGTAGATATTGTCTTCTTCATTTAATTTATCTTTTCTAATAGTTTTAATACTAGAAACAGTAAAAGAATTATCTATTTCTTCTTTTGTCATAGCAAATAGATTCTCATAATCAGATAAATCTATAGAGTCATCAATCTTATAAGTAGTAACTTTTCTTTCGTATTGTCCATTGTCGTTAATTTCCCAGCTAGTAGAATGTTGAAAACTTCTTTCATCAAAGTCGTGATTATAGGAAACCTCTTCTTTTTCTAGTCCAGAAGATGTTATAGTCTCTTTTACATAAGCATTTTCAATTACTTGATTATTGATAAATGGGATGTTGCCTTCATTTTTTTCAGTATTAAAAGTAATAAAGCTACTTAAAATAAATGGAAAAGCATAATCTAGGGCAATACCTGTCTTTAAGAATCCTTTAACAATGTAGTTTCTTATATTATATAAATTTTTATGTTTTAATTGATTCTCTTCTTTATTAATTTCCTTTTCTAAATTTTTTATTAATTCTTTTTTGTTTATCATATATTTTCCCCTTTTTCTAAGTTTTAAAAAGTGTTTTATATCTTAGCACTAAACTTTTAACCTGTCAAATAGCTTGTTTCTATAATAAAATCATAGTATGATTAACTTAGGGAAAAGCTTATTGTGCCTTTAGTTTTTGCGCGGCGGTGGCTATAACAATACCACTAATGCGGGTGTGTTCAACTTCAACGCTACTAACAATCTCGGTGGTGCTAACACTAACAATTCGTTCCGCCTCGTGATGAGGACTATGATATAAAAATTATTTAAGTTATTACGATAGTAATAAAAAATATTTATCTTAGAGGTTTTTTCCTTTTTACGAGCAGTATTAGTAAATAAAACTAATGAAGTACTATTCTTCTAGTTAGTAGAAGACGAATACTAGAAGAATAGCATTATATGAAAATAACATTCTGTTAATTAATAAATATTAAATTTTGACATTTTTCTTCCATATTTTGTTAAAAATGATATAATGAGATTAGAATAATTTGGTAATATAGGGAGGTAGATAAAAATAAATGACAAAAATTATGGATACAATTAAGAATAATAAAAAGAAAGTTATAATTATTCTTAGTGTAATACTTTTAATTGTAGTAGTAGGTATTTCTTATGCTTGGTTAAATACAATCATTTACGGTGAAAAAGATGTACAGATAGTAGTAGGAGATATCGAACTTGTTTTAAATGAAACTAATGAAGGGATACAGTTGGTAAATACAATTCCAACTTATGATGATGAAGGTAGACAAGGAGAACCATATACATTTTCATTAAAAAATAATAGTACTATTCCTTTATATTTTACGTTATCATTAGTAGATGATGAAGAAGCTTTAAGTAATTGTCAAACCACTGATGGTGGAGCATGTGAACTTTTAGATGGTAGAGATGTAAGATATGAATTAAAAATGGGAGATAGAACATTTACAGGAACATTATCTGATTCATATATAATGAGTTATGGAATAATTAATGCTGATGAAGAGATAGAGTGTGAACTTAGAGTTTGGCTTAATATAAATGCGACAACAGAGTCTATGGGTAAAGTGTTTTTAGGTCAACTAAAAGTTTTTGCGTCACAACAAGTAGCAGATGCAGATTTTGAGCAAGGAACAGATAAGGTAAATGCTCCAGTAATGGATAGTAATATGATAGCAGTAAAACATGATGGATATAACTGGGTAAAAACAGATATAGATAATAATTGGTATAATTATGATATGGGAATATGGGCTAATGCTGTAACAGTAAAAAGTGATAAGTTAGCAGAATATCAAAGTGCAGCAGTTGGAACAACGATAAATATGGATGATATAGAAACAATGTGGGTATGGATTCCAAGATATAGTTATACAATTGGTAGTGAAAATGGAGGTTCCAGTTATTATGGTAAAAAAGGAATATATTTAGATACAACTCCTACATTATCAAGGCCAGGAGAGATAGATATTAAGTTTATAGGTGTTGATGAAAAAGATACAGGAAATGCAAAATATATAGCAACAGAAACGCCAAAGAACTATCGGACTCCAGATGCGTTTACTTATGATGGAGAAGAGTTAAGTGGAATATGGGTAGGAAAGTTTGAAACAAGTAGTAGTGATCCTTCTGCTAGTTATGGAGGAAGCAATAACACAAGCTTAGATCCGATGATAAAACCAAATGTAACGAGTTGGAGAAATATAAATGTAAGTAATATACATACTGTAGCGACGAAGGTAAGTGCAACAGGAAATAGATATGGTTTTAGTGAAAGTATGAATTCTCATGCGATGAAGAATAGTGAGTGGGCAGTTGTAGCATATTTATCACAAAGTCGATATGGTAAGTTAGGAAATGAAAATTTCACAGGTGTAAATAAAGAGGTATATCAGAACAAGAGTGATCAGTTTATAACGGGATGTAGTTATGGAGCACC
>DVIS01000030.1 GCA_018711135.1 Candidatus Onthousia faecavium | reverse complement strand
CCGAAAGTTTTATGAATTAATACCTTTTGATTGTCTGTTGGATATAGTCTAAACTTATATGCTTTATATGCTTCCATATTGATACCTCCCTGATGTAATCAGATTAGCATGTAGAACAATAGTTTGTCAATAGTTTTTTGACTTTTAAACGCACTTTCCTTATATATAAAAAGAAAATACCACTCATGATCTTAAAGCTCCTGAAACTTTTTTTAAGGTCTTAAAATGAACTTTTTTCTTTTTAAATGGAAAATTAACATCTTTTATTGTGTCATGATCAACATAAATATCCCCTTCTTTTTCGGTAAAGGGAATAGTATCTTTTAAAATTCCACAGCCATCCCTAAATTCTCCAAGTGCATTAATCTCTTTATATAATTTTTTTAACTCTTCCTCTGTTTTTACATTATCAAAATCAATATAACCACTACCTGCTTTTAGTAATAACGCATTCTCTTTAATCGGAATACTTGCTACATCTAAAATATAAAAATTCTTTTTATTAGGTAATTCTTCTTCCTTCTTTAAAATTCTATTTATATTTCCTAAACAGATAGAACTAATCACAATTTCCATATTACAATCTCCTCAATTAATATTCTATCCTGCTCATTTTTTTTGTCAAGAAAAAAGATGACTCACATCATCTTATTTTCAAAATCATTAACAGCATTAGCAGCATTTTTCATTTTATTTTTAATCATATTTAATTTATCAGGATTTTTCTTAAAATATTTATAAGTACCATAACCAACACCCGCCATAATACCTGCTGTTATTAACATTTTTTTCTTATCCATAATTTCCCTCCTATTTCTATTATGGCTAAGAAGAATTAAATTATACCATTTTTTAAATAAAAATCTAAGCTAGTTCTTCTTTTTTGTTCACTATTATTTTTAATGGCTAAAGCTAAAGCATTAATATCTCCTATTAAAATTAATTTTTTCTTACTTCTAGTAACTCCAGTATAAATAAGCTTACGATAAAGCATTTTGCTATAAGTTTTAACCACAGGAATAATAACAATCGGAAATTCACTACCCTGACTCTTATGAATAGAAATAGCATAAGCATGATTAAATTTATTAAACATACTAGCTGTATATTTTACATAATTACCATCAAAATCTATATATAATTCTTTAGTAGGAGTAAGTTTAATTTTATCTATAATGCCAATATCACCATTAAAAACATTATCATCAGGCATATTAGATAATTGAATTACTTTATCTCCTTCTCTAAAGGAAATATCATTTATAATCAATTCTTTTTTAGAACCTATTTTTTTATTATATAATTCTTGTAAAACTTTATTAATATTATCAATACCATTAACAGTCTTATAAATAGGCGCTAAAACTTGAACCTCATCTTTTGATAGCTTACTAGATACCTCTTTAATTTTTTCTAAAACTTTATTATCAGCACATTTAATAAATTCCAAGTCTTCACCTTTAACAAACAATTCTAAATCTAATAGTCCTTCCTTAATATTATGAGCAAAAGTAATAATATTAGAATCTTTTCCTTGTCTATACAAGTTTTTTAAAGCAATTACTTTTAATTCGTCACTAGTTATTAAATCACTTAGAACATTACCAGCCCCAACACTAGGTAATTGATTAGCATCCCCTACAATAATTAATTTGGTATTACTAGATAAACCTTTTAATAAGTTACAAAATAACATCGTATCTAGCATACTAGCTTCATCAATAATGACAAAGTTGGCTTTACTTTTATTATATTCATTTACTTGAAATTTATTAGTATCTTTATTCCATTTTAAAAATCTATGAATAGTTGAAGCTTTAAAATTAGTTGCTTCACTCATTCTTTTTGCCGCTCTTCCCGTTGGTGCTAGAAGAACCATATTTTCTTCTAAGTCTTTAGTCTTGTAATTATTTATAGCTTGATAAGTATCAATAATTCCTTCTATAATTGTTGTTTTTCCTGTTCCTGGTCCACCTGTTATGACTAAAGTTTTATTAGCTAACGCTAACAAGATGGCTTCTTGTTGTTCCTTATTATAAGTTATATTATTCTTTAACTCAATTTCTTTAATTATAGCTTCAAAGTTCTTAATAGTTTCTTCTTTTTCATAAGCCAAAAGTCTTAAGCGTCTTGCAATGAATATTTCTGCATCATAGTATTCTTTTAGATAGATCTTATTTTCTTTGACAACTAAAAGACTATCTAAAATTAAACTATTAATCGCTGCTAATAAGTCTTCATCAGTTGGTGTATATGATAAGACACGTGGAAAGTAATTGTTTATTTCTTCTAGATAAAAATAGGTATGACCAAGAGTATTAGTTAATTCTCTTAATATATAAATAATACTAGCTCTAAGTCTTAAAATATCTTGATTATTACTATTATTTTTTAGAAAAATTGCATCACATATTCTATAAGTAATATCATCTATTTCATAGTAAGCTTTATAGACATCTTTATTGATAATATCAAAACTTTTATCTTTATAATGACTATATATTTTTAGACTGTCTCTGGTGGTAAAACCTAATTTAGAAAGATTTAAAACAGTCTCATAGTTTCCTTGATAGTTTTTTAAAGCTTCATGCATAATTCTTACTTGCTTTTCACTTACACCTTTAACAAGTAATAAATTATTAGGGTTATTTAAGATTGTTTCAAAGGTTTTGTCTTTAAACATCTCAACTATTTTTTCGGCAGTTTTTCTTCCTATTCCTTTAAACATATCACTAGCTAGAACATTAATAATAGAGTCTGTTTCTTTAGGCATAATTCTTTCAAAAGTACTTACCTCGAACTGTTCACCATATTTTTTATGAGTAATAATTTTACCTTCTAAAGAGTAAGTATCTATCTCATTTAATAGGGGTAAATAACCAGTAATGGTAATAGTTTTATTTATAAGATTATCTAAGTCATTACTAGCTTCTTTAACTTTAAATAGACCAATTAAATAACTGTTGGTACTGTTACTAAAAATTGTCTTTTTATAATTACCTATTATCTTTGACATATTATTTCTCCTATTAGTGAATCATTTAAATAAGTTTTTACTTTTACAAGACATATCGTATTAGGCTTTATTTCTCCTTTAACTTTTACTTTTAGATAGTTGCTGGCATGACCAATACTAATACCATCTTTTATCTCTTCAAATAAGACCTCAAGGTTTTGATTTAAGAATTTTTTAGCATAACATAACTCTAATTCTTTTGAAACTAAAAGCAATTCTCTAGCACGTGCTTTTTTTATAGAGTTATCAAGATGACCATCTAACTCCATGGCCTTTGTTTTTTTACGCTCTGAATAAGGAAAAACATGAATTTTACTAAATCTAAATTTTTTAGCAGTTTCTATTGTTTCTCTGAAATCTTGATCAGTCTCTCCTGGGAAACCGACAATTATATCTGTCGTAAGAGAAATATCAGGTCTTATCGTTCTTATTTCCTCTAACTTATTTTCAAAATAAGCTAGGTCATATTTTCTATTCATCAGGTTAAGAATCTTATCACTACCCGCTTGTAAAGGAACATGTAAGTGATTAACGATAACTTTGTTATTTTTTATAACATCTAAAACCTCGGGAGTTAATTCTCTTATTTCAATACTGGAAATTCTTAGTCTTTCTAACCCTTTTATCTTTACTATTTCTCTTAATAAGGTGGCAAAGTTAGTATTAAGATCGACCCCATAATTACCAGTATGAATACCAGTTAAGACTATTTCTTTAAAACCTTTAGATACTAAAGTTTCTATTTCTTTTATAACTGTCTTTAATTCTTTAGAACGACATTTACCTCTCACGTAAGGGATAACACAATAACTACAAAAGTTTTCACAACCATCTTGAATTTTTACAAAAGCCCGACATCTATTTTTAAAATCAGTAATAAACATATCTTCAAATTTATCTTTAGCAAGTCCTACTCTTCTTATAGGTTCCTTATTAACAAAATATTGATCTAAAAGCTCAACAATTTTACTTTTATCCTTATTACCTATATAAATATCAATGTCTAAATCTTCATCAGGATGATCCTCTACAAAACAACCTAAAGCAACAAGGCAAGCCTTAGGATTAAGTCGTCTAAATCTTTTAATAATCTTTCTACTTTTTATATCAGCAGTATTAGTCACAGTACAAGTATTAATAATATAGATATCACATATTTCATCAACCTCACCTATCTCATAACCTGCTTCTGTTAATTTTAATAATATATATTCACTTTCATAGGTATTAACTTTACACCCTAATGTATAAACGCATACTTTCATGATTACACCTTCTATCTATTATGATATTAACCCAAAACTTGCTTTTTACTTTCAAATAAGCATATTATATCAAATAAGCGCTTGAAAAAAAAGTAAAAATCTCACTAGTCGTAACTTTGCTGAAGAAAATAATGAAAAAACCAATTAAAATAAAAGGTCCAAAAGGAATTACATGCTCTTTATTTTTAAAAAGTAAATATAATGATATTGGTAAAGCGATTAAACTAGCTAAAAAGATTGTTACAAGGCACAAAAAAGGATCAAGAACAAGACCAATTATGAAGGCTAATTTAACATCTCCCCCACCTAAAGATTCTTTTTTAAATAAGTGATTACCTAGTTTCATAAGGAAAAACATAAATAAAAAGAAAACAATCCCACTTACTAAAGCTAATAACCCTTCACCAAAACCTAATCTTAGAAATTGAACAATAACAAGAGTAATACTAAAAAAAATAATAACCTCATCAGGAATAATTAAATAAGTTAAATCACTACTAAAGATAATCATAGCCATACTTACTAGGAGCAAAGCTAAAACTAAATCAAGAGAAAAACCAAAACTATAATAACTAAGAGCAAAAAGCAAAGCAGTAAAAAGCTCAATAAAAATGCTTAAAGAACTTATTTTCTTATGACAATAACGGCATTTCCCCCTTAGATACAAATAAGAAAAAACAGGGACTAAATCTTTAGCTTTTAATTCATGTTGACAACAATCACATTTACTGTGACCTTTAACAAAAGAAATTCCTTTAGCTAATCTTAGTCCAACACAACAAAAGAAAGAGCCAAAAAATAGCCCTATTATAAAGAAAAAAAGCAAATAAAATACATTCATTATCATCACCTATTGAATTTTTCCATAAATATCAAACATTGGCACAACAATCGATAAAAGTATTGTTCCAACTATCAAAGCTAAGAAAGCAATCATTAATGGTTCAATAAAACTTTGCATTTGTTTAACTAAAGTCTTATGTAAAACTTGATAATAATTAGCAACTTTTTCCATCATCAAACCTAATTGTCCAGTCTTCTCCCCAGTTACAATCATTTCATAAGCAGCAACAGGAAAAGCCCAGCTACCTTTAAATGATTCAGAAATATTTACACCTTTATTAAGATTAATAATTGTTTTAGCAATTAATTCCTTATAAATTTCATTATTAGTAATTTTTGATAATACCTCCATACTATCAGTAATAAAAACACCATGATTTAAAAGTGAAGCAAAAGTTTTCGTAAAATTATAAACCTCATTATAAATAACTATTTTACTAAAAACAGGTACATGCATAATAATTAATTGAACATTTTTCCGAAAGCCACGAACTTTTTTATATAAGTAAATAAATATTCCTACTAAAAGCACAACAACTATAATAACGATTAAATAATTATTGACAATAAAATCACTGGCATTCATAACAAAAGTAGTAATGGCAGGAATTTCAGCATCATTATCTTCATACATTTCTACAAATTTAGGAACAATACTAATTAAAATAAAGATAATAACCCCAATAGCAATACACAAAACAATGATAGGGTATGTCATCGCTGATATCATTTGTTTTCTTGTTTCTTCCTTTGACGTATAATATTCAGCCATATCATCCAAAACAGAGGTTAAATCTCCTGTAAGTTCCGCAGTTTTAATCATATTAACTAATAAATTAGGAAATTTATTATTTTGTTTTGCCATCGCAGTTGATAAATTTTCACCTTTTAATAACTCATATACAACTTTTTGATAAACCTTCCGTTGCTCAGCTTTTTCACTTTGTTTTTCAAGAATTCTAACAGAATCAATTAAAGGAATACCAGCTTTTAAATAAGTAGATAATTGGGTAAGAGAGAAAGAAAGATCTGCTGCCGTAAATTTACCGCCAATATTAACATCAATATCATAAAATTTACGTTTTGTAACCTCAAGAACTTCATAACCTTCATTTTTTAAGAAACTAGTAACCTCTTCTTTACTTGGTCCTTCAAAAGTTCCATTAAATATTTTTCCATTATTACCACGAGCTTTATATCGAAAATATTGTAAAGGTTCGTTATTAATATTAATTTTCGTCCGTGAATTAATAACTTGTTCGCTCATCAAGCGTTGTACTTCTTCAATTGCAGCATACTCAGCTTGTTTAGCCTCTCTTCGTTTGGTTACTTTACCACGACTAATTTTATCAATAATAGCTAAAACTCCACTATAAGCATAATTTAGAATCCGTTTAGGACTAAGAAGAATATAATGTACTAAATGATAAATTAAAATAAAAGGTTTAAAAACTATCTCCATATCCATCACCTATTCTCTTAATTTATTATAACATTATTGTTTTAAAATCACAATAACTAAAAATAAACATATATTAAAGTAAAGGTGATAATATGTATAATCAATATTATAATAACATAGGATATGGCTTTCCCAAACACCGTTTCAACTGGAGTAATATCTTATCTAATACTCAAAAAACTTTAGGTATTATAAATCAAGCGATTCCTATTGTCTATCAGGTACGACCTCTTTTAAATAATGCAAGAACGCTTTTTAAAATAGCAGGAGCCATAAATGAAAAAGATGAAACTCAAGAAGAGTCTACTAGTTATAATCAAAATCCAAATAATATCAATAATGATATTAATAATAGCTATAAAATAGAAAAAGATAGTTATGGGCCTAAATTTTTCTTATAGGTTTAACTATCTTTTTTTGGCAATTATTTCTTCTTTTATTAATTTAATAAACTCTTCTAAACTAACTGTTGTTGTCTCCTGTTCCCCGTGATGTCTATAACTGATAGTATTATCAGTTTTTTCTTTATCACCAAGAATCAAGATATAGTTAATTTTTCTAGTCTGAGCTTCTCTTAACCGATAACCAAGTTTTTCATTACGATTATCTAGTTCTACTCTAATACCATTTTCTTTTAATTGTTCATAAACATAAGTAGCATAATCATTTTGATATTCACTTGAAACAGGAATAACTATTACCCCAACGGGACTTAACCAAAGTGGTAAATTACCTTTTGTTTCTTCAAGCAAGAACGCAATAAAGCGATCAAGAGATCCAAGGATAGCACGATGAATAACAACAGGACGCACTTTAGAACCATCTTTATCTATATAAGTTAGTTCAAATCTTTCTGGTAATTGATAATCTAATTGAATAGTTGATAAAGTTACATCATGACCAAGCGCGCTTTTAACTTGAACATCTAGTTTAGGCCCATAAAAAGCCGCTTCTCCTTCTGCTTCATAGTAAGGAGCTCCAAACTCTTCTAAAACCTCTCTTAATTCTTGTTCACTCTTTTCCCACAATTCATCATTACCAAAATATTTTTCTTTATCATTTTTATCTCTTAACGAAAGACGAAAACTATAATCTTTAAAACCAAAATCTTTATATACATCAAGAATTAATTCAATTACACCTTTAAATTCATCTTTAATTTGTTCATTAGTACAAAAGATATGTGAATCATTTTGGGTAAAAGCTCTCGTTCTTTCAATACCACATAAGGCTCCACTAGCTTCATAACGAAAATCATTAGCAACCTCAGCAATTCTAACTGGCAAATCCCGATAAGAATGAAGCTTATTTTTAAACATCATCATATGATGAGGACAATTCATTGGTCTTAAAACGTATGATTCATCATCTAGTTTCATCTCTGGAAACATATCTTCTTTATAGTGATCCCAATGTCCTGATGTTTTATAAAGTTCCACATTTCCAAGAGACGGTGTCATAACATGTTTATAGCCTAGTTTTATCTCCTTATCTGTAATATAGTCAACCAAGGTTCTTCTTAAAATAAAACCATTAGGTAACCACATAGGTAAACCTTTACCTACTAAATCAGCAAACATAAAGATTCCTAAATCTTTGCCTAATTTTCGATGATCACGTAATTTTGCTTCTTCCAATAATGCTAAATGTTTATTTAAATCTTCTTCATTGTCATAGCAAACACCATAGATACGTTGAAGCATTTTATTTTTAGAGTCACCTTTAAAATAAGCTCCACTTACTTTAAGTAATTTAAAATGTTTTAATTCTTTTGTACTATCAACATGAGGGCCACGACAAAGATCAGTAAAGTCTCCTTGTGTATAGCAAGAAATAACCTCATCACTTGCCATATTATTAATTAAATCTATTTTATAGGGGTCATCCTTAAACAGATCTAAAGCTTCTTCTCTAGTTAATTCATGACGAATAATCTTTTTACCACCTTTAGCAATTTTTTTCATTTCTTTTTCTATTTTTGGTAAATCATCATCTGTAAGAGTATTATCTCCTAAATCAATATCATAGTAAAAACCATCTTCTATAACTGGTCCTACCCAAAATTTCGCATTAGGATAGATTTTTTTTACTGCTTCTGCTAATAAATGCGCACACGAGTGATTTAAAGGCATCAACCTTTTATCTTCTTTTATATTTATCATCTTATCGACCTCCATAATTTCTAATTTTGCTTTTAACTTTTTGTCTATTTAGCTTCTCTGTTGGCTCAAAAGAATAAAGATAATCTTCTAGAGCAATATCACTAAGAGGCCGAACCTCACCAGTGATAGGATCATAACCATAACCATCATCAATACTTTTTAAAACCTCAATACGACGTTGTTCTAATTTATCTTTGGCACTTTGTAATTCTCTTAAAAGCCTTTTTTTATCTAAAGCTAAAGGGTTACGATAATAACGAATATTATTGTAATCATCTTTTACTAGAATAAAACGATCATTATCCATATTTTGAGAAATACAGTCATAATCAACCTTATCAGGCGGCATTATCCCTCGTTCTTCTAAATAAATAGGCATATCATTATGATGAAAACGCGTTCGTTTACGATGATGGCTTCTTATATTTAATCTGTTTTTCATAAAATCATGAATATTTTCGCAATCTTTTAAGCTGACTGCATATTTTTTCTTTTTTCCCATAAAAATCCTCCAAAATAAAAACTCCTACTTTTGTAGGAGTGCTTTATAACACGGTACCATCCTCTTTTACCTTAATTTAGATAACGGTTTTATACCGGAATTACTTTTCATAATTCTACTTGCCAAGGTAGTAACAAAAGAACTTTTCTTAACTTTCACCAACCGTTAAGTCTCTAGCACTAAAAGGATTCTTTTATCATGTCCTCGCCTAATTCGTATTTCTAAATTTATTTTACTACAAAATAAGTATTTGTCAAACTATTTTTCATTTCTTGCTTCATTTAATAGTTGATCTAAAGTAACTAAAGTAAAACCTCGTTGCTTTATATAATTTACAACAACAGGCAGTTCTTTTAAATTATTTTCAGTAACTTTAATACTAATAATACTGCCGCTCCTTAAATTACCTTTAAGACTAGTATAGATATTATTTTCCAACTTTAAAGTTGGTATTATAGTATGCAAATTTAATTTATTACATAAATCCAGAACCTCTTTGTTATCATATGAAGCATAACAGTATTTGCCATCTTTTAAAGTGAGAATTTTGATATTATCTAAAGACTTTTTAAATAATTCTTCATTATAACCATTATTATAACTTAAAACCTCTAATTCATGATTAGTACTAGCAAACCCTTTAATTAAATCTTTATTATTATCAATGATGGTACCATCTAAAAAGAAAGTGCCAACTGTATTAGTATCAGTTAATATGTTTAACACCTTCTCTAAGTAAGTAGCACTATCTAGAGCAAAGACTAAAGAGACACTTGTAGAAAAACCATTACCACTAATAATATATTTATCATAATAATCGATACTAGAGATTGTTGGTTCTACCTCTTGAAAGACAAGAAGACTAGCGTTATAACTACCATAGTTTTTCATTTTTTTAAAACTAGCTCTTGTATCAACAGTAAGTCCATTATAACCAGGAATTAATTTATTATCTTCGATTGTAGCATTAATAGATGCTTCTTCAAAAAGTCCTTTTTCTTCATTGATCTTTTTCATAATAGGATCATTTTCTTCTAAGATAGAAACTACTTTATCTGTATAATAAAAAGAAAAAAGAACCAAGGCTATTACTAAGAAAGCTTCTAAAATTTTTTTATATTTAACCATAGAAACACCTCTTATAATACCTTATTCTTAAAATCAAAAATTATTCTAACGGATACAAATTAAAATAAGCTGAAGAAGCCCTTGAACTAATCCTTCTTGTTACCAAAGTAGCATAACTATTATTAGGGTTTTCCCAAGAAGAATCGGGGCTAGTTACTGTTATAGCCATTTTAGGACTTGTAGTTGGTGCATAACCAATGAAAGCAGTAGAAACAGTTGGAGTATCAATAACATGATCACCATCAGTATCAGTAAAACTTTGCGAAGTTCCTGTTTTCCCAGAGGGATCATATTTAGCATCAATATAATTTTTTCCTAACCCATAACTTTTAGTCATAACGGCATGAAAACCTTCTTTTACGCGATTTAAATAAGCTGCTTCAGTTGTAACTGTATTCAAAAGATTAGTTCCATACGTATAAATTAATTCACCTAATTCTTCACCATCAGTGGAAGCATGAACCTCTTTCAATAAATGAGGAGCTAAACGATTACCACCATTCGCAATAGTTGAAACATATTGCATCAGTTGAATTGGAGTATAAGTATCATATTGCCCCATCACAAAATCTAAAAGAAGCCCTGGTGCCTTATTATCACTAGTTGTTCCAACTGATTCTACAGGTAGATCAATTCCCGTTTTAACACCAAGCCCAAACTCTTTAAAAGTATTACGATAAATATCAAAAGCATTTTCATTAATCACTAATGGCATGTTGTATTGATAATTAGCTCCAGCCACGCGCATCGCTGTTTTAAACTGGTAAACATTACTAGATAAAGCTAGTGCATCAATATCATTAATTCTTCCTAACGTCTTCCATGAACACTTTTGCGGTGTACCTGCTATTTTAACACATTCATCAATCATATATTCTCCAGGTGTAATAGCTCCCGTATTATAACCTACTAACATACTAGCTCCTTTAACTACCGAACCGCTTGTCATTGGTGAGGTTAAAATACCGGAGGTGCAATCGACTGTTTTATAGCCACCATTACCATCACTAATTGCTTGACGTCCAGCCATAGCAAGTATTTCTCCGGTAGTAGGATCTGTGATAATAGCATAACTACGATTATAATATTCTGTATTAGGTTGGTTTTTAGTAGCAAGTATTTCTTCATTTAAAATTTGCTCTAATTGTTGTTGAAGCTCTATATCAATTGTTAAAACAATATCATTACCCCTTGCACCTTCACTTACTAATTTTAATTCATGAGAGTTAATAGTCTCATATATAGCTTTGGTCCCTTTTAAGTAATCTTCATATTGTTTTTCCAAATAACTAGTACCTACTCGGTCATTTAAGGAATAACCTTTCGCTAGGTAGATATCTTTTTCTTCACTAGGAATACTACCAACACTACCCAAAATAGTCCTAAAAGTATCACCATAGAGATAGACTCTTTCCCAATCAAGTTTAGTATTAAAGCCGTTTAAATCTTGATTATTTTCAGCAATATAAGCATATTCACTATCAGTAACACCTATATTTTTAATTATTTTATCATCATAAGAATATCCTTTATTCATAAGATAATATAAATAACTTGCTTTATTATCTTCAATAGTAAAATTAGCAAGTTCCTCATCAGTAACCCGTTTTATTTTTAGTTCATAAATATCATCACTATTAAGTTTTCTTTGATTATACTCTTCCCACTCTTTGTCAGTTATTCTTTTAGTCATTTCATCACTATTTTTCGCAACAAAAAACTCTCTTTTATTTCTTTCTGTAACTTTATCATAGGAAAGACTTAAATGACTAGAAACCTCATAAGCTAAAGATATTTCTTCTTCTGTTGTTCTATCTTTATCTTTAGTATAGTAGATAGTTTTAACCGCTTTATTATCAACAATAACTTTACCATTACGATCTAATATTCTTCCTCTTGGACTACTAGGTCCTTCAACTATTTGTGTGGCAAGAGTTGTCAGTTCTTCTTGATATTTACTTTCATCTCTTAACATAACTTGATATAATCTAAAGGTAATAGTCAAGAAAAAAATGATAGTAATACCACCTAAAAAGAAAAATCTTTTTTTATAAGTAGCTTTGCTGACTGTATAATTACGACTAGGTTTATTAATTTTTTTACTATTTACTTTTTGTTTTATTCGCATATATTCACCCACTCTTTATTAGTTTATCACATAAATTTTATTTTACTACATATAAATTTATTAAGGGTGAGAAAATTGATAGAAAGAATAATTAAAAACAATATTAATACTTTAAATCATCATTTAGTAATGGGATTTTTGGAAAGTAAAAATATTTATCCTACTGAAGACGAAGCAATTTTAATTACTAATTTTTTAAAAGAAAATTATAATCTTTTATTAAAAGACAATAGTATTTTATTAAATCTAAAAGGAAATATTCGTGATAATATTTATTATAATTTAAGTAAAATTATATTAGACTTAAAAAAAACTTATTTATAAGCAAAAAAACAAAGTTTCAGATTCCTGTTTACTTTGTTTTTTATGAGGCCATACTAACTGAACACGCCTCACCAATATTAAAGTCCGTATTAGAGTATACTATTTCATTATCACTTACTCTTCTACATGTCATATTATATTTATATCCTGTATCTTCACTATTAACACCTCTAGTATATCTTACCACCGCTTCACTACAGTCGTATGCTTCATCACTATACGGATCTAATAAATCAGCATTAATCAAATCAGTATAAGTAATATCCACACAGCCAACCCAATCAGCTATACCTAAACTGTTTATATCTTCTCCTTCTTTATTGACATAGACACGAGCTGCTTCGATCATTGCATCAGCATAGTATTCATAAGCTCTTTTTTCATTATTACGTTGTAAAGCTGTAATAGATGGCATAACCATAATTAAAATTAGAGCCATAATAGTAATAGTTATTAGTATTTCAATTAAAGTAAAACCCTTTTCATTCACTTGGTATCATCTCCAATTTTGATTATAGCATAACAAACTTATTTTGATAAGTTCTTTCTAATTAATTCTATTTCTTCTTTATATGGAGCTTTACCATCAATATAAGGTGTTTCTAAGATTTTAGGAATATCTTCTAATTTTTTATTTGCAGCAATATCTAATAATGTCTCAAGACCAATCATACCTTTACCAATATTTTCATGCCGATCTTTATGAGACCCAAGTATATTTTTACTATCATTTAGATGAAGGCATTTTATTTTATCAAGGCCAATTATTTTATCAAAATCATCTAAAAATGATGAAAACTTAGTCATATCATAGCCAGCATCATGCAAGTGACATGTATCAAGACAAACCCCAAGGCGTTCTTTTTTCTTAACATTATTAATAATAAAAGCTAATTCTTCAATAGTTTTACCTAATTCACTACCTTTACCAGCCATTGTTTCAAGTAAAATCATAACCTCTCCCTCATCCTGATCTAAAACTTGATTTAAGGCTTTAACAATATTATCTAAACCTATCTCTTCGCCTTTTCCCACATGAGAACCTGGATGTAAAACTAAGTATTTCATTTCCAGTTTAGTAACTCTTTTTAACTCCTCACTTAAAAAGCGGCAAGAAAAAACAAACTTATCTTTATCCCCATTAGCAAGATTAATTATATAGGGAGCATGAACAATAACTTTATCTTTATCAATATTATTTTCTTTCATCAACGCTAAAGCTTCTTTAACATTATTAGAATCTATTTCACTCCTAATAGTATTTTGAGGAGCTCCTGTATAAAACATAAAAGTATTAGCATTATAACTTAGAGCTTCCTTAACACTACCTACTAAACCTGTATCTTTTTTATATCCAACATGACTACCAATAATTAACATACCTTACCTTCTTTCATTAATTACTTAAACTTATTTGAAAAGGATCATTCTTAGTCCCAGTTCCGCCTGTAATAATAACATTTTCTTTTAGATTCATAGCTGGCTTGATACCATATTTAGAACTATATCCATTACTATTAGCATTACCATCAACACTAACATACCTGACACTTGTTGCACTTGTTAAAGTTAAAGTCCAATATGCTATAGTCTTATTAGTCAAAACATCAAGTGTATTTTTCTCAATATAACGCTCAGTTTGACTTCCCATTAATTCGCCCAATCTTAGTAACCCAACTTTAGCAGTAGTAGTAGGAACAGTATTTGTCATATTTACATCATTATATTTAGCAAGAAGATAACTATCTCCTCCTCCTACCGTTCCTAAATACCAAACACTATTTTCTTCCACCATCTGTCGTTGTGTACTAGTTAAATAAGTATTTAGATAATCATTATTTAAAAAAGTACCTATCGTATTAGAACTATTATAATTAGCATTAGAACCAAAACTGCTAGTTAGAAAAGATGTGTTATTTTTAAGTGGTTCAGCACTAGTTATTTTAGTACCAATTCCATTTTCATGACTAACTATTCGATATAAATTATTCTCTCCTACACCAAAACTTATATACTCACCACTATATCTTGTATTTAACATTGTTCCAGAAAGATCTTTATCATCATCACCTTCTAAACGATATGGATTAGTGCTTGTCCCATCACCTGCACTTATTTTAATATTTCCCTTCAAAATAACAGCCGGTCTTATTCCATAACCATTACGAGGATTAGCTGTAGATATTTTACCACTATTTAAAACTATCCATACATAACCCGAAGTATTAGTACTAATTGACCAAAAATAAAGACCATTATTTAAATAACCGGAAGTTAAATTTTCATTGCATTTTATATATTCATAAATATTAAGAGAACCAACATAAGCTTCAAGCAAAGAATCACTAGGTAAATTACTACTATTATCAGTCGCTGTAAAATTCCACTGACTATTAGTCTTAAGAAATTTTTCAGGTTCTCTTAAATTACCAAGAAACCCATCAACAGTAGTATCATTAAGCCAAGCTTGCAAATATGATTTATCATAAGAAACAAAATCACTAGCATAATTTAAAGCCGTAATATCCCACTCCGTCACTAATTTAATACTATTATCACTTGGATCAATACTAATAGCACGCCATAGTTTTCCACTATACCAGACATAATTATTAGGCTCTTTCCCCGTAATAAATGTCTGATTAGAATCTGTAAAATCAAGGCCACCATTTTCCCCCACATCATCTAATAAATAATCAGAAAGAGTTGTCTTATTATAAAAAGAAAATAAATGACCATTACTTGGTAGACTTAAATCATTATAGTCAAGTCCAACCTCCACTCCTAAATTAATAACAATATCAGAATCAGAATTATTAACAACACGTATTTTATAAGTATTACTATTAGTAGATGAGTTAGATGAATCAATATTAACACCTTTTTCAGAAGGAGGAGATGAAGAGGTAGCATCACTTAAATAACCAAGACGAACCTTACTATCAAGCTCAGTTGTATAATATAAATTAAAGCGAGCGGTGATGGAATTAGGATTAGATAAAGTCAAAATAAAATCTTTTCGTTCACCCGCTTTTAAAGAAAGTTCTGTTGCTTCTTTTCCATCAATTAATAATTTATAAGTTAACGTTCCAGTTACAATATTTATAGCATTATTTTTTTCTTTAGTTACTGTAAAAAGAGCATACGAAAAGAAACTACTAATTAACAGAAAAGAAATAAGTATCAAAATAATCACATAATATTTAGAAATATCAATTCTAAAAAATCGCTTTAATTTATATTTCATCTATTTTCACCAGCTTTTTTAAATCAAGTAAGACACCACTAAAAGATATTTTTATAATCTATTAACATTGCTTTTTTTACTTTCGCTAAGGTTTCAGCTGCTTTACTTTCAGCTTTTTTAGTACCTTCATATAAGTATTTATATACTAATTCAAGATTATCCTCATAATAATGACGTCTTTGTCTAATTGGGTTTAAAACATCTTCTATTACATTATATAAGAACATTTTAATAACAACATCACCGAGTCCTCCCCTTTCATAATGATTTTTTAATTCTGTTAAGTTTTTATAATTAGGTAAGTATTTTTGAAAATGTTCTTCTGTTGCTAAAGCTTCTAAATAAATAAAAACAGGATTATCTTTCGTATTACCAGGATCAGTAATTTTTAAATGCTTAGGATCTGTATACATACTCATAACTTTTTTCATTACCGTTTTACTATCATCTTTTAGATAAATACAATTTCCTAAAGACTTACTCATTTTGGCTTTGCCATCAGTTCCAGGAAGACGTCTACAAACCGCACTATCTGGAATTAAAGCCTCTGGTTCAACAAGCGTCTTTCCATAAATGTTATTAAAGCTTCTAACAATTTCGCGAGCTTGTTCTAACATTGGTAATTGATCTTCTCCAACGGGAACAATGGTCGCTTCAAAAGCTGTAATATCAGCAGTTTGACTAACGGGATATGTCAAAAAACCTACAGGAATACTAGTTTTAAAATCTTTTTCTTTAAGTTCTTGTTTAACAGTTGGATTTCGCTCTAATCTTGATAAAGTTACAAGATTCATATAATACATTGTAAGTTCACATAGTTCTGGAATTTTGCTCTGGATAAAAAAAGTAACTTTTTCTGGATCTAAACCAACTGATAAATAATCAAGCATTACCTCAATAACATTATCATGAACTTTTTTAGGATTTTTAAAATTATCAGTTAAAGCCTGAGTATCTGCTATAAAAACATACATTTCATCATAATCATCAGCATTTTGTAAAGCCACTCTATTTTTTAATGAACCTACATAATGTCCTAAATGTAAAGGACCTGTCGGTCTATCTCCTGTTAAAATAATTTTTTTCATCTATTTCACCTCTATTTAATATAATATATTTACTATAGCACTTTTTTTTAATCTATACTAGCTAATTAAGTTTTAAATATTTTTCATAAATAGAAAACTCTTATAAAAACCTCGTTATTCTACATAGAAACGAGGTTTTTATACTATTTTATGGCCAATCACTTGGGCATTGTTCATTAGTACAATAACCGGATGGATCAAAAGTTGTACAATTTCTAGCTATATAACCAACATTTTGTGGATCAGGATAATATGGATTACTACTATTAAAGTAAGGAGCCCAAACTTTATACGAATAAGTACCAGCATCTCCTAAATAATAAAGGGGAGTCCCATTCCTAACCGTTTTAACAGCTCCATGTTCATCAGGTTCACTCCAGAAAAAGGTAACACCAGTACGACATGGATAAAGCATTGGACAAGCAGTTGGATTATCTTCACTACAACAACTACAAGCTTGACTACAACCATTATTAGTAACAACAGCAGGGCAACCAACTCCTAAAAATCTATCTTTTTTATTTTGAGTTTTAGTAGCATACTGAGCTCCAGCATTACAGTCACATGCTCCATATGCTCCACAGATAGCTCCTCCATCATCTACAGTATTGCTACATTGATTATAAACAGTATAGTTTCTTGTCGTACAACTTACATTTCCACTTTTATCACTTACACAAGCAGCCATTGTTCTTGTTGTTCCATTATAAGAACTAAAACCTCCTGAAATATTACTTTGACTCGTTGTATATGTATTTGGTGTACAACTAGTTCCTCCCGTTGTGAAGCAATATTTATCTATTCCACTTCTACCATCACTAGCACTAATCGAATAACTTATATTAGTTGTATTATAACTACCATTAGTACTACCTACAACCAAGTTTATACTTGGCCCTTGATTATCTACTTTTACAGTTGTACTACAACTATTAGTGTTTCCTGCCGCATCTTTTATATACCCCCGCCAAGTGGTACCACCTGTATTCCCTTGACTAGCACTTACACTACCATTATAAGTAGCACTACTTGAGGTTGTTAATCCATAACCTGCCACGCTATAATTATCACTACGATTCAAGGTCAAAGTAACATTGGATCTATACCAGCCATTATTTCCACCTGTACCACTAACACTAATTGAACAAGTTGGCTTAACCGTATCTACTTTTACACTACCACTACAAGTTCCTGTATTTCCTGCCGCATCTTTAACATAACCTCGCCAAGTAGTGCCGCTTGTATTACCTTGACTAGCACTTACACTACCATTATAAGTTGTACTTGTTGAGGTTGTTAAACCATAACTTGCTACACCACTTAAGTTATCATTTCTTCCTAAAGATACAGATGCATTAGAACGATACCAACCATTCTCACCACTAGTGCCACTAAAACTTACACTACATGTTGGGGCAGTAGTGTCAACTTTAACACTCGTACTACAACTAGCCGTATTTCCAGCTGCATCCTTAACATAACCATACCAAGTTGTTCCACTTGTATTACCTTGGCTAGCACTAGCTTTACCATTGTAACTAGTACTATTTGAATTTACTAAACCATATTGACTTATTTCACCAACATTATCAGTACGATTTAAAGAAAGAGAAACATTAGAACGATACCAACCATTCTCACCACTAGTTCCATTAGTACTTATATTACAACTTGGTTTAGTTTTATCTAAATAATATTCTTTTGATACTGCTACACATGAATTACCTTCAGCATCATATGCAGTCACTTTTATTTGCGTTTTCCCTTCTTCACTTATAGTTAATGAAGGCTTTACAGAACCTAAATAATTATCTACAACTGTATATTCCCCTCCATTTTTCCTAATACTAACCTCAAATCTATATGTATTAGATGGTACTGTTATACCAACACTTATATCTTTATTAGTCCAAGTTTGTTCCTTCGTGCTTCCCGAAAATTCAACATTAGCACAATCAATTCCTTCATAAATAGAATACTTACCTGATTCCCCATCTCCTCTATTACCACTTGTATCAATCGCATAACCAATTATTGTATAAAGTCCTTTTTCTGTTAAATTTATTGTTACCTCACCATTATAAAGTTGATAATCACTATCATAGTAAGTCTCTCCTTCTTTTATAATGACATAACGATAACTTGCTACTCCTTTATTGTCTGTTACCTCCATCTTAACTGTAATTGCTTCTGTACTTGATTTCCGATTAGGACTAAATTTTATTACAGGATTAGCATCATCTTCTGTTGTTTCATAATTATCATTATCACAAAGTAAAGTTACATAATACTGATATTCATCATTCGTTATCTTTTGAGCTGTCACAATACTCCCTTCATAATTACAATCATTATCATTTCTATCTTTAACAGGATCAATATATCCTTCATCTATTAATGTTTTTAAAGTAACAAAGTTAGTTTCCCCTATTTCTTTAGGAAGCTCTGATCTAT
>DVIS01000029.1 GCA_018711135.1 Candidatus Onthousia faecavium | reverse complement strand
CCGAAAGTTTTATGAATTAATACCTTTTGATTGTCTGTTGGATATAGTCTAAACTTATATGCTTTATATGCTTCCATATTGATACCTCCCTGATGTAATCAGATTAGCATGTAGAACAATAGTTTGTCAATGGTTTTTTGACTTTTAAACGCACTTTCCTTATAGATAAAAAAGAAACGGTATCCCCTTCTTTATATTTTTGATAGTCTCTAGCATTATAACCTACAACTACTCTACTTTCTTCATAAGTACAAGGAACATAGTAAGTTCCAGCATAGAATCTACCATCATCTGTCTCCCCTAGCCATTCACCGCCATAATTCATAAAGTTTTCATGGGCATAGGCATCAATAGCATAATACAAATTACCATCTTTATCTTTGACTTTAAAAGTATATTCAAAGTCTCTTTTAACACCTTTCCAATCACCAACATTGTTAGTAATTAAAGTTACAGCTTCTTGTTCAGTTAAAGTCTTGGTTGTTGGTGCTGAAGAACTGTTGTTATCAGTACTTGGTTCATTATCAGTAGTTTCTTCTTCATTAGATGGAGTTGGGGTCTGATTCCATAACTTGTCTTCAAATTCTCTAACTGTATTTAAGAGTTCAGTAGCAAAACCAGCCTCTTTAAAAGCATCTTCAACAATTGCTTTTTCTTCATTAGAAAAGCCTAATAACACCGCAGATCTTGTAACAGCATAATAACAATCAAGGTAAGTAGGATTACTTGGTAATAGTCTCATCGAATAGAACCAAAGATTAGCAAGATCATCTAAAGATAGTTTTTCATTCATAAGATAAGCAGCTTTTGAGATAATAACACTATCATCATGTTCTTCTTTAAATTTCTTATCTTTGGAATAGGCCATGTTAGCGTCTTTGATATTGCGGCCATTTTTACTACTTATATAACCATCTATTTTTTCGTTTTCATTATAGTACGCTTCAATAATCATTCCCATAATATCAGCATATGCTTCAGATAAAGCTTTCTTTTCTAGACCATCATTTTCATAAGATGCAGTAATGTAGTCAAAGACACCATGGGTATATTCATGAGCGATAACCTCAATATTGTCGTTGTATAAATTGTTATAGCCAAGAGCGATAATATTGGGATAAATAAAACCGGCATTATCTTGAAAGTTGGAAACAGTCTCATTAGGGAGAACTAAAGTTTTAACATGGGTAATAACACTAATACCTGTATCTTTCATACCTTGATTATCTAGAGATAGATAATTAAATTTATTAAGATAATAGTTATAACACTTTTGAATAGTAACGATGGCATTGATAGCATTTTCTTTTTCAGTATCAATTTTAGCATTTTTGTGCCAAGAATAGATAGTAAATGTAGTTGTACCACTTTCTATTTTAGCGCTTGAAGGTTTATTGATGAAAATATTTTTTTCTTTGTCTAATAATTTATAATAGCTGTTATCATCTAGAAAGTAGTCTAATTCTTCTTGTTCATAAGTACTAAGTGGAAAGTACTCTTTGATTATCTTTTTAGTATTGGCATCTATTATAATAATATAGTTTCCATTATCACGATAATTGATAGTACAGATATAAGCGAGGATAAATTTGTTATCTGTAGGATAAATTACAAGCTCTTTTGATGTTACTTTAGTATTATTTCCTAGTTCTTCCATGATAATAGCGTCTAGTTCATCTTCTTTAATTTTTGGTTCAACTGAAATATCATCTATTTCTCTTAACTTGTTAATTACTCCAGCCACATTACCATCTTTATCAGTATAGACAATTAAATCACCATTATAAACAGGTATTCCTTTATATAGTTGTTTAAAGCTATAAGTATTTAGATAGTTAGAATTACTTATTCTATCTTCTTTTAGCTCTTTTTCTAGATCAATATTTAACTCATCACTAATAAGAGAAAGAGATTCTCTTGCAGAGGCAAAGTCTTTAACAATTACACTTGAATAATTACCAGAAATATTATTCATGACTAAATTAACTGTTTCTCCTTCAGGAGCTATTTTTGATTCTTCTTTTTTAAACAAAAAAGTAATAACTGCCCATACTGAAACTACTAGTATAATAAATAATACGAGGATAATAATAATTTTCTTCTTCATTTTTACACTTACTCCTAACCAATTAACTTATAATTATTATACTATATATTAGTACCAAAAAGTAACTGATATGAAAAAAATCAAAGTTTTTAGGCTTTGAATCTTTCGTATTATAGCATTTCTTCCCAAGTCTTACCATCTAATATTTTAGCAATTTCTTCGGTTGATGGTAATTTATCAGTTTTTAATATTTCAGCATTTCAGCGAGATTAAATAATTTCGTTCGGAATAATGGGTATTTGCTCGCTTTGATAAAATTCGTTTTGACAAATTTATCGACAATAAAGTAATTGTGTTCAATATTTTTATCATATCAATGACATTGTTATACCAATTTTACTTAAAGATAACAAAAATTGTTTAACAATCGGTATAATAATCGTTAAAATAGCAACATTATTGTACTCTTTTACAACTGTATTATGAAAAGCCTATGCAAATCTATCTGACGAAACAATTAAATCTTTATAGTTTTATTTATCATCAAACCAGTAGCATAAAAATATATGCTATCTTTGCTTTCGTTCGTAATTAAAGGATAAAACTCTTTAAAAGGCTTTTTTTATAAAACTTTGAAATATCAATTTGATAATTAGATTTCTTCATTATAATCCTCTCTTACTTTAACAACTTTATAATATATATTTTGTTATATTAAAATAAATTATTTTTAGAATTAAAGTTTCTTTTTTTAATTTTATCTTTTCTGATACCATTACTATAATTTTGTAACACCTCTATTGTAGTTGGGGGAACTAATTGAGCAATTGTATTCCAATCATTATTTTCAAGGGCATTTCTTACAGTTTTTGCACTAATAGATTGACCATTTCTATCAGTAAATCTAGGTATCTCAATAACCTCAATACCATATAAAGGTAAATTATTTTTTAATTCTCTATTATATGATGCAGTAATAATATCAGTTTTTTCTTCTCCTACAAATCTTTTTTTAACATTTAATGTAGGAGCTATATAATCAGTAAATATTTCCCTATCTAGTGATACATCTATAGTAACATCAGTTTTTTCTTCTCTATTAAAGTACTCTGGAAAGATCATTGAGGAACCGAAAATTTTACCACTAGGAATAACTGTAACATTAGAAAAATCTTTACAACCATTTTGTACCATTTTATATCTATCTTCAAACTTAAATACAGATTTATCATCTTGAACTACTATAACAAATAATTCTTCTACTTGTTTAGAAGCATATTTTATTAAATTATAATGTCCATAAGTAAATGGATTACAATTCATTAGTATTGCACCATTAGGACCATCTGGTATATCTAGGCTCTTTAACATAGACAAATATTCATCAATAAATTTATTATTTGAAAATACATTTCTTTTTTGATTTCTTTTTACAGAAACTGCACTTTCTTTATTTTGAGGATTAATTGTTAATAAGTTTTTCTTAATTTTATCATATATATAATCAGCAATATATCCATTTGCAATATGATTACAATGAGCAGGTTTATCAAGAAAATAATTGTGTAAGGTATTATTATTAAAAACAGGTAATAAGGTTTCTACATCAGTAAACCCTAATCTAGCAAGTTTTTCTTTTTCTTCTGTTGATATAATAAAAATCATTTTATCGCCATGTTTTATATTTACATTGTCAGCAATTCTAACTTGTTCAGGTAATTCCATAGCTCTTAAACCATAATTATTAACTGAATAATCCATATTATTAACATTAACTTTTCTTTGCAAGTAACTTGCTATAGTATGTTTATCATCTACTAAAGCACCATATACCATACAAGGACCGAATATATTAATATCAAATGCATAATCAAAACTCTTATCTGTAGTATATCTAATTCCATTAATACTTTTACAAAAATCATTATCAGAATCTGCTAATCTGCAAATGCCATTTTTTAGTATAGTTCCAGGAGATAAATTTTCCTTGTCTATATAATCTTCAGTAAATAAATCCCCCATAACTGTTTCTACTAAATTTCTTATTTCAGGATCATTCATATAGTTACTAAGGTAATATATATAATTAACTTTAGCCTTCATTCTCAATTGTTCTACAAATGTTAATTCTGTAAATTGTTCATTATTAGGAAATTCAAACACATAAGTTTCAAAAGATTGACCTTTTAAAAAACTATTAACAAAATAGTATATTTCTGCCTCATTACATAATTCATTTATATTTAATATACTCGAAGATAAGTCATTATCAAATCTACAATACCTATTTATTTCTTGTTTTAAATCCATCGAAAATAAATCTGTATCAATTAATAATGATTTTTCCTCTAAAATAGAACTTAAATAATTATCATAATCAATAGGAATAATAGAGGTAGAGAATTCATTTCCATAGACATTTATATAATTAAATAATTCTTGTGATAACCCGCCTCTAACAAAAACCTTTTTCGGTTTTCTACTTCTTAAATAATTAATAATTTTATCATTATTAGCATATAAACATTTCCATCTAGTTGAATCAATTGATGTATTCTTCCATTCACTATTGTCTTTATTATTTTTTTCTTTTGTATATATAGCCAATTCATCAATTGTAATTTTTAAACTACTATCATTACGAATACTATTTATAAAAGAATCATAAGTTATAAATTGCTCATCATTCAAGGCTACAATTGATTCTTGATTTTGCAAAAATATATTAATTAATTTATGTTTTAAATTAATATCGGATTCACTTATATGAATTACACTATTTTCTTTATTCATTACTATCCCCTCAACTTTAAATATTATTCATTAATATTTTTCAACAAAAAATTAACAATTTCATTATCATAATTATATAGTTCGTGTTTCCCATCTTCAATAGTTGTCAATTTTAAATTATTCTTCTTACAAAAATCACTAATATCTTTATAAAGAACTGTCTTATCAGCTGTTCCATGAATTATTGAAATATTTTGAAACTCATAATTTTTAACAGCATTATCGCCATTTTTAAATTGAAGATAAGCATCTTTAGATATTTTAATGTTATTATACAAAGGCATAAATTCATTAGTATTAAAATAATCAAGTGATATTCCTGATTTATGTTCCATAATCTCACAAAAATTAATAGCCGGACACATTAACATTGTTTTTTCTATATTTTTATTATTCTGCATTAACTTATTTAAAATCACAAAACCACCAAAACTACAGCCAAACAAATATATAGGTACATTATACTTTGTTTTTACATATGTAATAATTTCTTCTAGATAGGTTATACACAAACTTAAATTAAAAAGTGAAAAATCTGTTTTATCTTCTCCATGACCAGGAAAGTCAAAAGAAATAATACCAATTTTATTTTTTAATAA
>DVIS01000028.1 GCA_018711135.1 Candidatus Onthousia faecavium | reverse complement strand
TGGTACTTGGGAACAGTCGGTAGTGGAGCAAGTTATAAATTAGCAAAGTATACAAATGAAACAGACAACATTCTAACATCAAGTGTAACGACAGCCAAAGTAGGACTTTTGAGAATGGGCGAATTAATGGCAGGACAATTTGATAGATCTAGTAATAATATGTTTTATTGGTCTTTAACACCACATTCTTCGTCTAACGTGCGCGATGTCGACTACTATGGCCGCGCGGGCAACATGAGTCCTTCGGTCGCGTATGGCGTGCGGCCATCCATAAATCTAAAATCTAACGTGCAAATTGTAAATGGTGATGGAACTTTGAATTCGCCGTTCGAGTTACAGTTAGTAAGTTAAATGTCAGCATTCTAGGGAATGTATTACCTAGAATGCTGACTGAATTAAATAAGGCTATAATTAGGTTAAATAGATTATAGCAGGGAGTTACCATATTTTTCGTCTAACGTGCGTAACGTCAACAACAATGGCACCGTGAATTATAAGACATGTCTTATAATTCGCGTTATAGGACAAAATAATTTATAAAACAAAAAGACAATAATTGTTGAAATTTACTGTCTTTTTTTGTATTTTTTGTCTGATAATATTTTTATAAATCCAATAACTCTTTTAATACATTTTCATCTTTAATCCAACTTGACTCTTCAAAGCTATCATTATTTTTATAGACATTTAATATTGCATTTCTTTTAGGCTCTATATTTATTTTAAGATATATTTCTGTAGTTTTAATAGATGCATGTCCTAAAATATCTTTAATATCAACTAAAGTAAGACCTGCTTCTAACAAATGCATTGCTCTTGTATGTCTAAAAACATGAGGATGAATGCTTTTATTCATTTTTGATTTAATTGCGTACTTTTTTACAATATGTGTAATCATTTTAGTTGATGCTTTTTGATATTTCTGTCCTTGGAATAAGTAGGAAGTGCTATTTAATCTAAAAGCATTAATATATTTTAAGAGCATATTTTTTAATTCGTTAGTAATTGGTACTCTTCTTAATTTATTTCCTTTACCATGCAATAAAACATTGTAATTATCATTTAATTGTAAATCTATACTAGCACCAAAAAGTTATCATAATACTATTTTCAAGTGGATGATAGCTTATATCTTCTCTATAATCAGTAATTGTTTCTCTAAGTTTTTCTTTTATTTCCTTTAAGACTTCTACGTCTATTTCTTCAACATTAAAATTATCATTATTAATTTGTATATTTTTTATATTCTTACCTAATTGTTCTAATAATTTCGCCTTTTTTGCCATTGTCTTTTTCTCCCTTTTTCTTTTCTCTATTATATAAGACAATTACAAAAAAAAGCAAATGCCTTTATTTTCTAGTAATTACGATTTTATCCTGAGAAATAATAAAAAGTACTTGCTAAAGTGATAGCTTTATGATAACTTGTAGGTAAGGACAACTTTAAAACAGAATAAAAATAGGGAGGTGTTAGTAGTTAGGTAATTTATAATTTGTGATGTTTAAATTCAAGGGCGATGAATTTAGGTTTCAGGCTCTTTTTGTTTTCTTAAAATTTGTTAAAAAGTATAGATTTAGAAAATTAGTTAGTATTTGTTAAGTCAATATTAAATTTTCCTTAAGAGAATCTTTAAAATTCAGGGATAAAGTTAGCTGAATTTAAAAAATTGGTCATTTGAATAATAATTTACCTTTTGATATAAGTGTATCAGAAGGAGAGATTATTTTGTGATTAGCAAAAAACAACACCAAAAAATATTAAATGACTTAGCTAGAAAGAATGAAATATTACCAGCCATATCAGATCCAATATTTAAAGCGATTATTAATAGATGTCCTAAATATAGAGCAGATTTAGTATCAAGAATTACAGGAGTACCAAAAGAGGTGATACTCAATACTTATGCCATGAAGAATAGTGAGTATGTTATAGATAATGCATTAGAGAGAAAGAAGACATCTGATGTAGTATTTGGTATAATTGATTCAATAATTAATATTGAATTAAATGGCGGCTATTATGATGGACTTATTGAAAGAAATATTGCATATAGAGCTAAGATTCAAATAGATTTAGTAACAAAAAACCAAGATTATAAGAAGATGCCTAAGGTAATACAAATAAATATAAATAGATTTGGTCATTTTAAAAGTAAAAGAGATATTTTAAAGTTTAAGTCAAAGGATGAAGATGGAATAGTAGAGACAGATAAGTTCATTAATTATCATCTAAATCTTAAAAGAATAGAAAGAAAATATGAGGCTGGTTTAACTTTAAATAAGTTAGAAAAAGAGTTACTGATACTAACATTAAAGAAAGTTGATGAAATAAATAAGCTTAGTGAAGGAGATGAGGAGTTAATGGAGGTAGCAAAAAACTTAAAAGATATAACTTATGATATTAATACAGTAGGTTTGTATTATGAGGATGAAGAAAGAAAGTGGGTTGAGAATGCCAAGATAAAATATCATGAAGGATTAGCTTTGAAAAAAGGTGAAAAACGTGGCCTAAAAGTGGGACTTGAACGAGGAAAGATAGAGACAGCTAAAACATTACTTAAAGATAATATACCTATTGCTAAAGTAGTTCAATATACTGGTCTAAGTGAAAGTCAAATTAGGAAATTATGTTAAAAAGTATAGATTTAATGAATTGGTTATAAGTTGTTAAGTCAATATTGAAATTTCTTTAAGGGAATATTTAAAATTCGGGGATAAAGTTAGATGAATTTAAAGAATTGGTCATTTGAATAATAATTTACCTTTTGATATAAGTGTATCAAAAGGAGGTGATGATGTTGATAACTAAAAAGCAACATCAAAAAATATTAAATGACTTAGCTAGAAAGAATGAAATATTACCAGCTATATCAGATCCAATATTTAAAGCGATTATTAATAGATGTCCTAAATATCGAGCTGACTTAGTATCAAGAATTACAGGGATACCTAAAGATGTTATATTAAATACTTATGTTGAGAAAAATTCAGAGTATGTAATAGATAATGCTTTAGAGAGGAAAAAGGTTTCTGACGTGGTGTTTGGTATAATTGATTCAATAATTAATATTGAATTAAATGGTGGGTATTATGATGGACTTATTGAAAGAAATATTGCATATAGAAATAAGATTCAAATAGATTTAGTAATAAAAAATCAAGATTATAAAAAGATGCCTAAAGTGATACAGATAAATATAAATAGATTTGGACATTTTAAAAGTAAAAGAGAAATTTTAAAATTTAGATCAAAAGATGAAGATGGGATAGTAGAGACTGATAAATTTATTAATTATCATCTAAATCTTAAGAAAATAGAAAGAAAATATGAACAGGGTAATAAGTTAAGTAAGTTAGAAAAAGAGTTATTAATACTAACATTAAAAAGTGTTGAAGAGATAAATAAACTAAGTGAAGGAGATGAGGAATTAATGGAGGTTGCAAAAAACTTAAAAGATATAACATATGATATTAATACAGTAGGACTTTATTATGAGGATGAAGAAAGAAAGTGGGTTGAGAATGCAAAGATAAAATATCATGAAGGATTGGCTTTAGAAAGAGGTGAAAAACGTGGTGAAAAGCGCGGTTTAAAAATGGGACTTGAACAAGGAAAGTTAGAGACAGCTAAGACGTTACTTAAAGATAATATACCTATTGCTAAAGTAGTTCAGTATACAGGCTTAAGTGAAAAACAAATTCAAAAATTATGTTAAAAAGTATAGATTTAATAAATTGGTTAGTAGTTATTAGGTCAATATTAATTTTTCCTTAAGAGAATATTTAAAATTCAGTGATAAAGTAAGGTTAATTTAAAGAATTAGTCATTTGAATAATAGTTTTCCTTTTGATATAAGTTTATCAGGAGGAGAGAATATGAACATATCAAGAAAAGAAATTAATCTAGAAAAAGAGGTTATACCTGCTACCTATGACCATGTTTTTAAAGCTTTAATGGCTAAGTGTCCAAGATATAGAGTAGAATTAACAGCAATGATTACAGGAATATCAAAAGAGGTGATACTTAATACTTATTATGAGAAGAATACTGAACATGTAGTTGATACAGCTTTAGAGAAGGGAAGAACATCTGATTATATATTTGGATTAGATAATTATATTGTTAATTATGAACTTAATGATAGTTTAAAAGATGGTTTAATAGATAGAAATGATAACTATTTTGATAAGATTAAAGTAAGTATCTTAAAGATGAGTGAAAGCTATCAGAACATGCCAGTATTTATACAGATTAATCTAAATAATTTTAATAAATTTAATAAGTTTAGAGATATAGCAGTATTTAAATCAAGAGATGAGGATGGAATAGTCGAAACTCTCAAATGGGAAAAATATCATTTAAGTTATAAAAAAGCGTTAAGAAAGTATTTAAATGGGAGAAAGTTAAGTAAACTAGAAAAATATTTAGTGATATTACCGTTAAGAAATAAAAAAGAT
>DVIS01000001.1 GCA_018711135.1 Candidatus Onthousia faecavium | reverse complement strand
ATAGTCTAAACTTATATGCTTTATATGCTCCCATATTGATACCTCCCTGATGTAATCAGTCTAACATTTAGAACAATTGTTTGTCAATAGCTTTTTGACTTTTAAACGCACTTTCCTTATAGATAAAAAATTAATAAAATCTTTCTTTTCTGCATTAATTGGTACTCTATTACAAAAGAAAATAGCTTTCTTTCCTGTCGTTATTCCAATCTCATAACCTATATCAGCTAATCTTATTTTATAAAAGTTTCCAAATTCATCTTTACAAGGATAAAGATAGTTACCTCTTGCATATTCATCTACTCCAAGATATAAAAGTTCTAAATACTTTACATTTTCTATTTCTTCTTTGGCCGCTCTTAAAGAAGAGGTAAGAAAGCTGTCATCCGTAAAACTAGGATACATCATGGTAAATTCGCTAAACCATTCTAAATAACCTGTATTTGCAAACATTTCACTTAGTTTTTCCTTTTTGCTTTTCTCTTTATCAGCATACTCCAAAATTCAATTAACAAGTTTTGATTCTTTACTTTCAGCTTCTATCTTTATCACTTTTTCTAACTCTTCCATATTAAAATTCCTTTCATATAATATTATTATAGCATTACAATACTATTTATTACATAATGATTTTTGTTTTTGACACTATTTAAATTTAATGCTATAATCTTTGTGACAGCAAGGAAGAGGACATAACTAATATAAAGTTATTTAAGAGAGTTATTGGTTGGTGAAAAATAACATAATCTATATTAGTTCCTACCTCGGAGTGAAATGTAAACATTTCCGGATAAAACCGTTATCTAAATTAAGAAAAAAGAGGATGGTACCGCGAACTTTTCGCTCCTTACTATTCTCTTTTTTTTGTATTTAGAGAGGAAAATAATATAATATTAGGAGGAGAAAATGAAATTAAGCAATTTAAATATTAGAAAAATTAATTTAAATGATATTGACAAAGATTATGCTGGTCAAGATATTTTAATGAAATTGGGAGAGCTATATCAATATGAAAGTGGAATTTATGGTTATGGAAATATTTTTACGAAATTAGAAAGAAAGGTTGAAGATATTATAATTGAAGAATTAGACAAAGCTGGGTGTATTCAAGTAGAATTTCCCAAATTACAACCTAAAAGTGTGTGGGAAAGATCTAATCGTTGGGACCTTTATACAAAAGAAAATGATATTATGTTTACCCTTGATAATAACTTAGGTGAATATGGACTTGCTCCTACTGCTGAAGAATGTGCTACTATTTTTGGAGCTAATAGACTTATCTCTTATAAAAATTTACCTGCTATTTATTACCAGATTGGAGAAAAATTTCGAAAAGAAATTAGAACTAGAGGTTATTTATTTAGACCTCGAACTTTCGTCATGATGGATGCCTACTCTTTTGATAAAAATAAAGAAGATATGAATAAAACCTACCAATTAATGCATAAAGCTTATATGAATATCTTCAAAAGACTAGGTATTAATATTATTCCAACAGTAAGTGATAATGGAACTATGGGAGGAAATGTTTCTGAAGAATTTCAAGCGATTACAAATTTAGGAGAAGATACGATTCTTTATGATGAAAAAGAAAATATTGGCATTAATAAAGAGGTGTTAGACTTTCCTGATAAAGATAACTATCTAAAACAATTAGGAATAGAAGATATTAGTACTTTAAAAGAATATAATGCTGTTGAATTAGGAAATAATTTTCAACTTGGAACTAAATATTCTGAAGCGATGGGACTTTATTATAAAGATGAAGAAGGAAATGATCAACCTTATTATATGGGCTGTTATGGTATTGGTTTAGGAAGAATTATTGCTACTATTATTGAAAATAATGTTCTAAAAGATGATGACAAAATAAAAGGCTTTGCTCTTCCTAAGAACATTGCTCCATATTTAATCCAAATTGTTTATAAAGATGATAAAAAAGATATTGCCTTTAGTCTTTATCAGCAATTAGAAGATATGAATATAAAGTGTATTATTGATGATAGAACTGGTTATTCTTTAGGTAATAAAATAAAAGATACTTATGTTTTAGGTACACCATACTTATTAGTTATTGGTGATAAGTATCAAGAAGGAGAACTTGAATTAGAAGATATTAAAACTAAAGAAATAATAAAAACTAATCTCAATGATATCAAAAATATTATATAAAAACGTAGGACAAAATTAATCCTACGTTTTTTAAATATTTAAGCCTGTATTATAAATACTAAGGTCAAGACCTAGATAGTTATAAAGAACTACCATTAACCGATTTTGAATAGTTGTTAAATCCTCTTCTGTTAAGTCATTAAGGTTAATACTATCAGTTGTATTAATATTAGAGAAATCTGCTACACCATCTGTAATATTACAAGTATCACTCAAAGTTAAGAAAGTAATTGCATAATCACCTGTAGAAGCACTTATTTCCATGTTAGTATTAATTGTATTGTCTGTTCTTGTACTATTTAAATTAACCATTATAGCAACATTATCTGCGGTATTAAAAGTTAAATCAACAGTAGTAGAGGTATCACCATAAGAAATACTACCAATATTTTCATTATTAACAATTATATCAATAGTAATAGTATTTCCTTCTTTAGTTATATCCCCTCTTAAAATTTCTTCTCCAGCACTTTCTAAAATTATACTTTTATTTTTATCATCAAAGATAATACTATAATCTTCATTACTATCTTTAGCATTAAAGCTATATCTAATAATTTCATCTTTTTCTAAGAAAATACTATAACTAATATTAACCTCTTCTTCACTTTCTTTGGTTGTAATTTCGGCATTTTCTAGAAAACTATCTAATATTTCTTTTGCTTTTTCATCTTTGTTCAAATCATCTACAATTGCTTCTGCTAACTCCATAAAACGCTTATTATCAATAGAAATACTAATTTTCTTAGTAGCAGTACCATCAATATCTTCTGTACCTACTGTAATATCTTTTTGAGTTAAATTGTTTTTTAAACTTTCAATCATCTTATTATAAATATAGCTGATATCTTCTTTAGTTGATTGACTGTTTTCTAGATAACTGAAGAAATCAATATTATCGATTACAATGTAACGATCAAAAATGTTTTTAAAAAGATAGTACATAATATTATCAGCTTGATATAGTTCAAACCCAATTAGACTTTCGCCATTAAAAAGCAATGATCCATCGATATAAAATTTCTTAGCAGCTGTATCAATAATATAGTTATAGTCAAAAGTAGAATTATTAATATTATTGATAAGAACATCACTGCCATCACTACTATTCCCAAGCAAACTATTAATATTCATTTTCATTTGACCATTAATAGTCTGTTGAAAACTTGTTTTATTAGTAGTTGTGTTGCTTCTTTGAAAAGTCTCTTCTAAAGCACTTTTTAGGTCATTAAATGATGTAACAATTCTTTCTTTATTACTACCAGTTTGAATTGTTATTAACAATCCTGCAATTAATAAACATACAGCTATAATTAAAATAATTACAGCAATTACACCTCTTTTTTTCATAAATAAATCACATTCCTTTCTTCGTCCTTTCAGTCCTTGAAAGGCACAAATCGAAATTAAAATAAATTAATTAAAATTTCTGTTATAATAATTAACTATTAAAGGGCAAACACTACAGAGCACGTTGAGGTGAGTGGGAAAAGATTATTTCTTAAACCCGCATAAATATAAGTGTCGATTATCTTTTGAGTACAAATGAGCGTGTCTAAAGAGCACGTAACCTTATATTTATAAAAGCAATCTGTTTTTAGGTAAAAGATTTTCAGTTAAGGCCTTTTAATAAAATTTTATTGAAAGGAGTTTTGTATGCTAAAAATCGTTTTTAGAAAATGTGCTGGTATTGATGTTCATTCAACTCAAATTACTGTGTGTATTGCGATTACTGATGAAAATGATATTACTTCTTATGAAACAAGAATATTTCCTACTTTTACAGAAAATCTTAGAGAATGTCGCGATTGGCTTTTATCTAAAGATATTAATGATGTTTGTATGGAATCAACAGGTGAATATTGGATTCCTGTTTATAACATTTTAGAAGAAAAAATTCATTGTATCATTACTCATCCTAAATATGTTAGAACTATTCTTGGTAAGAAAACTGACAAAAAGGATGCAAAATGGATTGCAGATATGTTCAAACATGGTCTTGTTGAACCTTCCTTTATGCCTCCTAAAGACATTCGCGAACTTAGAGATTTAATGAGGTATCGTAATAAATTAGTTAACATTAGAACTGGAGAAAAGAACAGATTTCAAAATTCTTTAACTGTTTCTAATATTCAAATTGCTAATGTATTAACTGATACATTTGGTAAAACTGCTCAATCTATATTAACTTCTGTTTTAGAAAACCCCAATATCACTTTAGATGATATTAGGCCTTTACTAAGGAAAATATCGAATCTACGCCAGAAGAAATTTACAAAGCAATTGATGGTAATTTTTCAGAATATCAATCATCAAAAATGTCTATTTGTCTTAGTCATTATGATGCAATTAATACTTGTATTGATAATTTAGAGCAATACATCTTGAAATTAGCCATCAATTATTCTACTGAAATTAATCTTTTATTAACCATCCCAGGAATTAAAGAAATTTTAGCAATATTTATTATAGCAGAAATTGGGACAAATATGGATGTTTTTTTAGATTCCAAGCATTTAGTTTCTTGGGCTGGATTAGTTCCTCGTTGTAATGAATCTAACAATAAGAAAAAATCTGTTAAAATTACTAAAGCTGGAATTTATATTAAACCATTACTTGTGCAATGTGTTTTAAATGCCATTAGAGATTCTTCAACTGATTATTTTAAACTTCGTTATGAATCTATAAAAAGAAGACGCGGACATAAAGTGGCAATTATTGCTATAGCCAGATTAATGCTTACTTGCATTTATAATATTCTTAAAACTGGTGAAATTTTTGATAATGACCGTTGTAATAAACTTATTGAGCGTAATTTTAAATCTCATAAGAAAACTTATTCCAAACCAAAAGAAATGATTTCTTATTTAAGTTCTCTTGGATACAATATCACTTTATCTGATAATTAATTATTATTTCAAAGATCACTTATTTTAAAGTCTTCATTGACTAATTTAAGTTCAAAAAAATTGCTATTTTGAACTCCTTTTGTGTGTCTTAATTTTAATTATTTATTTTCAACCTTCCACTCCTTACTTATATAGTATAATACAAACTAACAGAATATTAAATAAAAGTCATAATATTTTTTTCTCCTTGACATAATTATAACTTATAAATATAGTCTATTGTCTTAGTGCAACCTTCTAACCTTTTAGTTAAGACTTTCATTTCTCTTTTAGCAGATGTAAGTTTAAATAATTTAGAAGCTGCATAATCAACTGTAAGATTTTTTCTTTGTAAATCTTCTAAATGAAATTTAGTAAGATATGAAGAAACTAAGTTATTTAAAACGGCATTAATATCAATATCATTATTATTATGTATTTCTCTACATCCAATCATACCTTCATATTCCCATCTATCAGGATCAATTAAGACAATACTATCAGCAGTGGTAATTAGATTTTTTATCTTAATGTCATTAAATCTAATATTTTTAACACTTAATGTTTTACTTATAGCATAAAGATTATAAACGCTATTCAAAAGATATTCTTTTGGTAATTCTAAAATATCTAAGGGATATGGCTTATAATAATCCATTATATAAGCATCGGCTTTACTGTTTTTTCTTTTTAGTGTTAAATAATTTTTAATATTAACAAGACTTTCATTATTAATATCATTTAAAATATCATACAAAGAATCATCTAATCTATTAAAATAATAATTGTGTTCTTGATTATAATATTTAATACACGAATTAGTCCCATAATAATAAACTCCACCACAATTTCCATGAGAAATTTGGTTTTCCTTACTAAAAATTTCGTTAGGTATTTCTAGTTGTTTTTCTTCTCGATCGTAAAATAACATTTTTCTTCCTTTCTATTCAACGGTAACAGACTTAGCTAGGTTCTTTGGCTTATCAATATCTGTCCCTCTTAGATCAGCGGTATAATAGGCGATTAGTTGTAAAGGAATAACAGCGATTATAGCTTTTAAGAAACTTGAGGTAAAAGGAACTCTTACAATAGTAAAACTATCATTAGTAATTGTTATATCATCTGTAAGCAAATAAACTTTAGCTCCTCTAGCAAGTACTTCTTCTAAGTTACTAACTGTCTTAGAATTTATTTTTTTATCAGTTGCACAAGCGATAACAGGAGTACCTTTTCTAATTAATGAGATGGTACCATGTTTTAATTCTCCGGCGGCTAGTGCTTCACTATGAATATAAGATATTTCTTTTAGTTTTAAAGATCCTTCCATACTAATATAATAGTCAAGTCCTCTTCCAATATAAAAAGCATTTTCTTCTTGAGATATCTCTTTAGCAATACTTTGATACTTATCTTTAGCTAGTAATACTTGTTTTATATAAGTACTGACATTATTAAACTCTGCCAGAATATCTTCTACCTCTTCTTTAGATAGTAGTTTCTTTCTATAACCATGACTTAATACTAATAAAGATAATAAAGCTACTTGAGCAGTATATGCTTTAGTAGAAGCGACAGCTATTTCTTTACCAGTTTCTAAGTATAACACTTTTTGTACTCCCCTTGCAATAGAACTTTCTTTAACATTTATTATTCCTAAAGAATCTAAGTTATTGGCATTAACTAGTTTTAAAGCTGCTAAAGTATCGGCAGTCTCTCCTGATTGAGAAATAAAAATTGTTAAGGTATTTTTACTAAAAAAATTATTTTGGTATCTATACTCACTAGCTAGATAAACATGGCAGCGCGTATTAGTAAACTCTTGAAATAAGTATTTAGCAATAAGTCCTGCATGCATGGCCGTACCACAAGCAACAATATTTATTTCTTTATATTTAGTTAAATCTGGTAATTCTAATAAAGAGTTTATCCCCTTATTTATATATTTTTTAATAGTCTTATAAACCGTATCTTTCTGTTCTTCTATTTCTTTTAACATATAATGTTTATATGATCCTTTTCCAAGTTCATCTCCTTGTTCCTGATAGGTCTTAACATCTTTTGTTATTTCATTACCATCTTTATTATAAAAAGTAATCTCATTAGCTTTTACTTTTGCATATTCTAAATCCCCTACTAAATAATAAGTATTAGTATATTTTAATATTGCTTGGATATCGCTAGCTATTAAGTTTAAATGTTGTCCTAAACCAATTATCATTGGACTTTCTTTTTTTAAAACATAGATTGAGGTGTCATCATTATCTAATAAGAAAAGAATAGCATAGCTTCCAACTGCCTTAGACATAAATTTTTTTATAGTTTCATCAATATCTTTCGTAGTTTGATAGTAATAGTCTAATAAAGCTCCTGCCACCTCAGTATCAGTTTTACTTTTAAAAGTATAACCTTCTTTTTCAAGCATTTCTTTTAGTTCTAAAAAGTTTTCAATTATTCCATTATGAACTAATGTAATATGTTTAACTTGATGAGGATGGGCATTGACTGTGTTAGCTTCACCATGAGTAGCCCATCTTGTATGCGCAATTCCTATTGTTGTTTTTTCTTCTGAATTTATTTTATCCTCTAAATGTTTAACTTTTCCTTTCGCTTTAATAATCTTAATTTTTTTATCTTTAAAGTAACTCACCCCTGCTGAATCATATCCTCGATATTCTAACGCATATAAACCATCTAGTAAAATAGGCAAGATTTTTTCTTTAGTGCTTACTGCACCAACAATACCACACATATATAAATCTCCTTAAAATATAATATTAATGTATGTTTTGTCATAATCTTGATTTTATGGTTTGTCATACACTTAACGACTTTAAGCCGTGATAGCATCCGCCGAATTTTCGATAACTATCAACCTCGTCAACCCTTAGGTTCTGGCGCTAAAATAATTTATTTCCTCCCTAATAAAATTATCTTTATTATTAGTTTATGTTTTCATGGACAATTTGTCAAATTATACTGACATTTTCTTTGTAAAGTGAGTAAAAGATGTTATAATAGATATATGTTCATGTAGCTCAGTTGGATAGAGTGTTTCCCTCCGAAGGAAAAGGTCGTGGGTTCAACTCCCACCATGAACACCAGAAAAAGATAAACGAATTATCTCCCTAGATAGTTCGTTTTAAATATAAAATTTAACAAAAAAAAGATATTGTCAAATATGTTTTTTCATGATATTATTAATATGTTCAGTTTTGGCGAGATAGCTCAGTTGGCTAGAGCGCTCGGTTCATACCCGAAAGGTCGAGGGTTCGAATCCCCCTCTCGCTACCAATTTTGATTATTTTACTAGGTTTTAAGCCTAGTTTTTTATTGGGAATACCTAATATAGGTGTTCCCATCTTTTTTATTTTAAAAATAAATGATATAATTATCTAAACGACAAATTGTAATTTGTTAAAAGGAGGATTATGAAAAAAGTTTTTAAAATTCTATTAATAGTTATTGTTTTTATATTAGCATTTTTCACAATTGATATTATTCAAGCAAGAGTTTTTGATAATTCCCCGCTTATTAAAATTACTAAAAATATGGATGGTGGTAATTTAGATCAAT
>DVIS01000027.1 GCA_018711135.1 Candidatus Onthousia faecavium | reverse complement strand
GGAGCATTTTTGAATAATGACTATTTGAATACAAGTAATGGATATTTGACAAATGAAGATATAGCAATGCTAGAAGATAGTACAACATGGTACTTGGGAACAGTCGGTAGTGGAGCAAGTTATAAATTAGCAAAGTATACAAATGAAACAGACAACATTCTAACATCAAGTGTAACGACAGCCAAAGTAGGACTTTTGAGAATGGGCGAATTAATGACAGGACAATTTGATAGATATGGTAATAATACGAATTATTGGTTTTTAACACCATATTCTTCGTCTTACGTGCGCAATGTCTACTACGATGGCATCGCGTACTACAATAGTCCTTCGAGCGCGAATGGCGTGCGGCCATCCATAAATCTAAAATCTAACGTGCAAATTGTAAATGGTGATGGAACTTTGAATTCGCCGTTCGAGTTACAGTTAGTAAGTTAGATGTCATCAGTCTAGGGAATGTATTACCTAGACTGTTGACTAAATTAATGATGTATGTGAATAGCAACTTTAACATTAAATAAGATTAGAGTATTAAAAGTAAATATCTAAGGGTGTGGTTTGTAAAAAAACTGCACTTTTTTGGTACTTGTAGTACTAAATCATAAAAATACTTGTCCAATAATTGAATTTTTGGTTATTATTTGCTAAAATTAGTAATAGCTTTAATAGCTTTACAATTTAATATTTGATAATTAAAAGAAGGAGTAGAAAATGACTAGTTTAAAAAATATTTGGTACAATTTTAAAAAATATCAGTTTTTAATGCAACAATTAATAACTAGAGACTTTAAAGTAAAATATAAAAGATCAGTATTAGGTGTTGTTTGGAGTCTATTATATCCAGTATTAATGGTTGCTGTTATGGCAATGGTCTTTTCACAAATGTTTAGATTTAGTGTAGAAGGTGTTAATTATCTTGTCTATTTGATGACAGGTACTATTATGTTTCAATATTTTAGTGAAGCGACTAATAATGCGATGACCTCAGTAGTTAGTAACTTTGCTTTAATAAGTAAAGTCTATATTCCTAAGTATATTTTCCCTATCGCTAAATGTATCTTTGTTGGAATTAACTTTGTTATGACCTTAATACCTTGGGCTATTTTAATCATATTAACCCAGTTTGGTCTTGGAACTTATCCAGCTTCTATTAACTGGTATTACTTACTAATACCATATATCTTCTTATGTTTCTTCTTGTTTACAGTTGGTATTGGAATGCTACTTTCATGTATTTCCGTGTTCTTAAGAGATGTTTTCTATATATATGGTATTATCTTAACAATTTGGAATTATTTTACACCAGTATTCTATAGTATTGAAATATTACCAGCTTCACTTCAAACATTATTTAAATTCAATCCTTTATATCAATTTATAACGGCAGTAAGAGAGATTGTTCTTTATGGTAATTGTCCTTCTCTTCTTACCCTTGTTGTTGTAGGACTTTTAGGAGTAGGTACACTACTAATTGGAGCGATTATCTTTAAGAAGAATCAAGATAAGTTTATATATTATATTTAGGAGGTGACTTAGATGATTAAATTAGAACATGTTTCGATGAAATTTAATTTAGGAATAGAGAAAGAATTTTCGATTAAACAGGCTTTTATTAATTTCTTTAGTCCTAAGAAGAGAAAAAAGAAAAATAAGAAAGATGTTTTTTTGGCTCTTAGTGATGTTTCTTTTGAGGTTAAAAGAGGCGAGGTTATTGGCTTGATTGGAAGTAATGGAGCTGGTAAGAGTACATTGTTAAAAGTAGTTAGTGGAGTGTTAAAACCTACAAAGGGTAAGGTTACTGTTAATGGAGTTATTTCACCTATGATTGAACTTGGAGCTGGTTTTGATGCGGAATTAACAGCAAGAGAAAATATTTATCTTAATGGTTCAATTTTAGGATATTCTAAAGAGTTTTTAGATGAGAAATTTGATGAAATTGTAGAGTTTTCTGAGTTAAAAGATTTCTTGGATGCACCAGTTAGAAACTTTTCTTCTGGTATGGTTGCTAAACTAGCATTTTCTATTGCCACAGTTGTTAATCCTGAGATTTTAATTGTTGATGAAATTTTATCAGTTGGTGATATTAAGTTCCAAGAGAAAAGTAAAAATAAAATGATGGAAATGATTAAAGGAGGAACAACAGTTCTTTATGTTTCTCATGACTTATCATCAATTATGGAATTATGTAATAGAGTTGTTTGGCTTGAACATGGTAAAGTTGTTAAAATAGGTGAAACTGATAAAATTTGTAAGGAATATTATAAAAAACAAATGGGAAAAGATTTAAAGGATTAAAGAGTATTATTGGGATGAAAGATAGTGACAATATCTTGTCAAAGTTCTTTTCTTATGTTACTATGAATATGTAAAGAAAATTTACATAAAATAAAAAAGGGAATACTTAACATCGTAGGTTGAGTACTCACCGTTTTGTGCAAGCACTTGTTCTTTTGATGACAAGTGTTTTTTCTATTTCTTATTCTTCTCTTTTGTTGTAAAAGAATTTTATCTTTGTTATAATGGAAATGTTTAGAACAGGAAGAAAGTATGAGGTATTTATATGAAGAAATATATTCATTATTGTTGGTTTGGAGATAAACCTTTTCCAAAATTAGCAGAAAAATGTTTAAAAAGTTGGCAGAGGTATTTGCCTGATTTTACTATTATGAAATGGTCAGAAGAAAATGTTGATTTAGATGAGTGTCCATTTATAAAAGAAGCTTATGAAAATAAGAAATGGGCTTTTGTGGCAGATTATGCTAGAGCGAAAGCTTTAAAAGAATATGGTGGTATCTACTTTGATACTGATATGGAGGTAATTAAAGATATTACTAAGTTATTAGAGACAGGTAATACCTTTTTAGGAATAGAAGATACAGGCTATGTTGCTGTTGGGGTTTGGTATGAAAATAAAGAAAATGCCTTATTACCTACGCAATTATTAGAAACATATAAAGCTATTCCTCATTTTGAGATTGAAAATATATCTAATTATGCTATTCCTAAACTATTAAGTTCTATCTTAGATCCATTAGGACTAAAAAAAGGTAGTAAAGAAATTCAAATCCTAGGAGATGGGATATATATCTATCCAAGAGAATATTTTTATCCATACTCATATGACAGGACTAATAATATCTTTACAGATAATACATGTATGATTCATTACTATGATGCTAGTTGGATTCCTTTAAAAGAGCGAATTGAAACTAATATGGTAAGAAAAATAGGACGTAAGAAGACTTTTGCTATTCTTCATTACTATAGAAAAACTAAAGATATAATAAGAAAATGTGCGAAAGTAGTTTTATTTCCGGTTGTTATTTATAGAAATAATAAAAGAAAGAAACAGTTAATAGATGATAAATATTTAGAGAGAATTGATAATACTATTAAATCAATAAATGTTTTAGCTGCTAAGAATGTATCTTACATTGTCTTTCATAATAGAGAATGGTTAGGAGTTACTAGTGCTACTAAAGAGTTATTTGAAAATACAGTTGATTGTGGAGAAATATATAGAAAGCAGGATGTTAAGAGAATAGGGGATGCTATTACTAATACGAGTATCAAACAAGTAGTTTTTAGTTCTTTTGCTAAAGGTTATAAAGACTTAGCTAAGTACTTAAAAGAAGAAGATCCTAGTTTAAAATTAAAGACTTATTGGCATGGAAGCCATTCTCAAGTATTAGATTCATACGGGTTTGAACGGAATTTAGAGATAATTAATCTTCATAAAAAGGGCATCATTAGTGTTATGGCAACTTGTAAAGAGAGTTTGTTAAACTTTTACTTAAAAGAAGGTTATAAAGCTAAATTTATTACTAATAAAGTTACTACGTCAGTTAAACCATTAAAGAAGAAAAATAGTAAAGAAATTAGAATTGGTTTATATGCAGCGAAATGTGATGATTGGCGGAAGAATATGTTTACCCAAATTGCAGCGGCTTCTTTAATAGATAATGCTGTTATTGATATGGTACCTTTAAATGAGGAAGCGATAGAGTTTGCAAATCTTGTTGGGGTAAAAATAGAAGGAGTTGATAATTCCTTAAAAAGAGAAGAGTTAATAGCAAGAATGTCTTTGAATGATATTAACTTATATGTGACTTTTTCAGAATGTGCTCCTATGTTACCTTTAGAAAGCTTAGAAATGGGAGTTCCTTGTATTACTGGTAATAATCATCATTACTTTAAAGATGGCCCTTTAGAAGAGTATTTAGTGGTTAATAATGAAGAAAATCCTCTTGAGATAAAAGAGAAGATTGATAGATCTCTTGCTTCTAAAGATGAGGTGCTTAAATTATATAAAAAGTTTTCTAAAGATAATTTGGAACAAGCTAAAAAAGATATAGAAGATTTTCTTAGGATGTAGGTGAAAAAGTATGATAGAGAAGAGTTTAGATTTAATATATAATAAAAAATATTTAGTTATAGTACCAACTATGAGTAAAGATCTAATGGATGCATTTAACTATTCTTTTAAAAATGTTATACTTATGAATAATAGCTTAGATGATGTAGATTTTATGAAAGAGTTTATTAATAAAAATAACTTTAAAAAATTAATCTTTGTTGATTATCAAGTAGAATATGTTCAACTTATTAATAGCTTGCAAGTAGAACCTCTTATTGACTTTATTTTTACTAAGTCACTTGGATCTTTGACTGATAGATTTATTTATGACATCTTTCTAAAAATTGAGGAATTAGCTAAAAAATATGAAGCAACTGTTGGGTTGTTAGATAGAGGTTTATATGAGACTTTAAAGAAAAAAGAAAAGGTTAAGTATCTTCTTCTTGATATGGAAAAAGAAGAAAATGTTAAAACAGAAACAGAAGAGAAGACAATTGGGTTATTAAATAATCAAGAAGATCCAAAGCATAGTTTTTACAATGAACTTAGTGCAATAAAATTATTAGATGATGATTTTAAAGCTAAAATATATAATCCTTCTAAGACGACAAAAGAGTTTTTAAGAACTTTTCAAATTGACTATGAAACAGCTAGTGATTGTAATGAGTTATATGAAAATAATAAGATAAATCTTTATATAAATTTTGCTGCTAATAATAAGATAATTTTTCTTAAAAGTATGGATAGAGGTATTCCTTGTCTTATCGGAAATATGGAAATATTAGATGATTATAAGTACTTAAAAGAGCTGTTAGTAGTTAAAAGTGATGATAGTATTGATTATATTGCTTTGAAAATACAAGAAGCGCTTAAAAATAAAGATAAAATACTTAAAGAATATTTAAAGTTTAGAAAAGATTATGCTAAAAAAAGTAAAGAGAGTATAGAAGAGTTTTTAGGATTAAGGGAAGAAACTAAAAAAATAGATAATAAAAATGAATTACTAATGACAGTGGTAGTACCTGTTTATAATACAGAGAAATATTTAGCTAAGTCACTTGATTCTATTATTAATGCTGCTGTTAAAGATATGGAAATATTAATTATTAATGATGGCTCTACTGATAATAGTGAAAAAGTAATTTTAGAATATCTTGAGAAATATAAAGACTTAATTAGATATATTAAACAAGAAAATCATGGTCTTGGTAATGTTAGAAATGTAGGCTTAAAAGAAGCGAAGGGTAAATATATTGCGTCAATTGATTCAGATGATACTATTAATATAGATTTCTTTACTAGGGCTTTACCATATCTAGAAAAAGACGTTGATATTGTTATGTGTGATTGGTTAACAGTAACTGATGATAGTAATTACGAAACAGCGGCTTTAGATTATATCTTCAATAATATTAATCGTTATGAAGGACTATTATATACGACAATTATGCCTTCAACTTGTAATAAAATTGTTAAAAAATCTCTATATCAAGAATTAGATATTACCTATATAGAAGATAAATTTGAAGACTTAAGTACTAATCCATTTATTATGTTAAAAGCAGAAACTATTAAGTATATTAATAAGCCTTATTACGAATACTATATTAGAAGTAACTCTATTATGAGAACAAAACCGGGATTTAGTATGATAGATATCTTGAAAAAAGTAGATGAGAGATTAGAAAAATATGAAGGCTATTTGAATGTTTCGAAAGATAAATTTAAGTACTATACTTATTCTTGGCGAATTGAAGAGTATATTTTTAATCAATTATATACAATTACTGATGAATATATTGAAGAGTATGTTAATTATATTTATAAAAACTTAAAAGATATTGTTCTTGATATTTTTAATAATGATCTTTATAAACAAAGAATAGAGTCATTACATGATCAAGACTTAAAAAACTATATTAAAAAACGTAATAGTGCTTTTGAAAAAGGGGAATTAGTTAAATTTATTAAGAAAGCTAGGAAGAGTGATAACTATCATAAATTAACACCACCTATTATTTATTACGGTGATTAAGGAGAATGAATATGAAGAAAAATGAACCTAAATTTGGTTTGGTAGTTTTTAAAAATACCGATAATATTGGTGATGATGTGCAAAGTTATGCTGCTAAACAGTTTTTACCACACATTGATTACATTATAGATAGAGAAGAGATAGACTCTTTTGTCTCAAATGATAAAGAGACAGTTAACTGTATTATGAATGGTTGGTGGTTAAGTAATAGATCTTGCTTTCCACCTTCACCTTATATTAATCCTTTACCTGTTTCTATGCATCTTCGGAATACTGAATTTAATGGACCAACCTATTTAAAAGGCTTAGCGATGGACTGGTTAAAGAAACATGAACCAATTGGATTAAGAGATGATCTTGTGAAAAAATATTTAGATGAAGCAGGAGTTGTAAACTATTCCTCTGGTTGTATGACTTTAACTATTCCTAAAGAAGAGAATATTAAAAAAGAAAACTATATTTGTGTGGTTGATTTAGATGAGAAAATTGTAGATACGATAAAGAAACATACTGACTTGAAAGTAGTAGAGGTTTGTCATGATCTTGATAGTAAGAAAAATTCTAAACTTAGTCTTGAAGAACGTGAGAAAAATGTGCGTAAACTGCTTAGAAAATATCAACAAGCTAGATGTGTTATTACAAGTAGATTACATTCATGTCTACCTTGTCTTGCTATAGAAGCACCTGTTCTCTTAATATATGATGATACTAATCAAGATGTTGTTAATAGAATGAACTTGTATTCTAAAATGTGTAATTCTATTACGAAAAGAGAATGTTTAGAAGATGCTAAAGCTTTATTAGAATATATAGATAAACCATTAGATAATCCTACTTATTACTTAAAATATAGAGAAGAATTAATTAAAAAATGCCAAGATTTTGTTAAAAATGCTCAATCTAAAAAAATATCTGATGAAGAGTATGAGAAATTTAAAGAAGATAAAGTTAAAGATTTAAAAAGACAAGCGGAGAGTTTATACTTTATGGTAGAAGAATTACAATATCAACGTAATTACTATAAAGATGAATATGAAAAGACAAATATCCTTTGTGATAAATATAAACATGAATCTAAAGAGTTAGAAGATAAATTAATGGCTTTATATAATTCTAAGAGATATAGATATGCTGAAAATATTAGAAAAGTTTTGGGAATGAATAAAAAATGAAAGAGTTAATAAAAAATAATAAAAAAGTCATCACATCTATACTAATGGGATTACTAAGTTATGTAACCTTAATCTATCAAGATTATATTGCTAACTTTAATGTCTTACTATTAGCAGTCCTTGTTATATTTATTATTTGTGCTTATAAAAGTGACTTGTTTAATAAAAAGTATGCTCGCTTTACCTTTTTACTTTCTATTTTTCTTGCTATTATATACCTATTGGGTATGATTTGTTATACCTTTAGATATAATGATACTTATAGTGTCTTTGGAGAATTTTTTAAATTAAAATCGCTTATATATATTGGTGGTTATACCTCAATTTTTTACCTACTACTAATTAATGTTTTACCAGTAGTATGTGAAGCGAAGGTTATTAAGAAATTTACTTTTAAAAGAAAAATTAATGTCTTTTTAGGAGCAAGTTTAATCATTTTCTTGTGCTTTTTACCATACTTTTTAATCTATTATCCTGGTTTATTTACTAATGATTCTATTTCTGAATTAAATATGATTGTTAATAATTTTAGTACAATTAGTGATCATCATACAGTTATTCATCTGTTATTTATGACAATTCCTTATAAATTAGGAATGGCTATATTTAATAATACTGTTATTGCATGTTCTTTAATTACGCTTACACAAATGATTATTATGTCTTTAATCTTTGGTAAGTTCATATCTTTCCTTTATAAAAGAGGGGTAAATAAATATATTTTATTCTTTGTTTTATTATATTTTACCATTTTACCAGTTCATGCTTTCTATAGTATCTCTAATTGGAAAGATGTTATATTTAGTGGTTTAGTTTTATTATTAACGATGGAATTAGTTAAACTTTTAGAAAAGAAAACGATTACGTTTAGAAATTCTTATACTTTTATTATAATTTCTATTTTAACCGTCTTCTTTAGAAATAATGCTATTTATATGTATATTATTTTGGCAATTATTACTTTAATAGTCTTTAGAAAGCAGATAAAGACTATTGGTTTGATGCTTTTAATTGTTTTTGTAGTTTATTTTGGTGTTAAAGGACCAATTTACAGTTATTTTAATGTTAAAAGTTCTAGTTCTACGGAGTATTTAGCGATTCCTTTACAGCAGTTAGGTAGAATGGCTTATAAAGGAGTAGAGTTTACAGAAGAAGAGGAAGAGCTTATTAATGAATTAATACCTTTAGAGACTTTGAGAAATTCTTATAATCCAGAGATTGTTGATAGTATTAAATTTAATGATGAATATAATAAAGAGGTTTTTGAAGAGAATAAACTTACATATTTAAAATTATGGGCAAGTCTATGCTTTAAACATTTTAGTGTGGCCAGTGAAGCTTATTTAATATCTACCTTAGGTTATTGGTATCCTAATATTGATTATTGGACTGTGGTTACTAAAATAGATAAAAATGACATTGGTTTAACTGATAGTAGTTTATTGCCTGAAGCAGTTAAAGAGGCAACTAATCATCTGACAACTAAAGAGATTCCAGTTTTTAACTTTTCTTGGAGTATCGGTTTATGTATTTGGTTAATCTTTATTGCTTTTATGGTAGCGATTAAACGTAAAAATATTAGATCCCTTTATATTTTCGTTCCTGTTATTGGTATTTGGTTAACGATGATGGTTGCAACGCCTGTTTTTGCTGAATTTAGATATATTTATAGTGCTTTTACATGCTTACCACTTTTGCTATTAGCTAGTTATATCGTTAAATCAAAATAATTATTTGCAATACTTTACAAAAAATAAAAAATATTATATTATTCTTATAAGGTATGGATATGGGGGATTCGGAAGATGGATAAAGTAAAGATGAGAAACTCTAACTATGAATTAATGCGTATTATATCAATGTTTTTAATTATCTTGTATCATGTTATTTATCATGGTGAGGTATTACAAAACTGTTATAATGAAGGAGCAAAGATAATTTTAGAGTTTTTAGAATTCTTTACTTTAGTTCATGTTAATTCCTTTGTTTTATTATCTGGTTATTACCAGTCAACAAGTAATTTTAAACAGTCGAAATTGTGGTCAATTATTAATGCTAGTTTATTTTATAGAATTGTTATTATGGTGGTGTTACTTGCTTTAGGAATTATTACTCTAGATAAGGTAACAATCTTTAAAGAAGCATTTCCTATAAATATAAATGAATATTGGTTTATTAAATGTTATATCTTATTATACTGTTTAAGTCCTTTTATAAATAGAGGATTAAAGAACTTTGATAAGAAGAGCTTTCAAAAACTTTTGTTGGTGATGTTTATAATCTTTTCTATTATTCCAGTTGTAACTGGAAGACAGTTCTTTGAGAATAATGGTTTTTCTTTATACCAATTCGTTTATATGTATTTAATTGGGGCTTATTTAAGAAGATATCCATTAGATAAAAGTCATATATTTAAAGTTATGTCTAAGAGAATGTATCAATTAGTTTTAATCTTTATATTTTTCTTTGCTCTTACTTTAAATTATGTATTTTATGAGTATGCTTCTTCTTTGAGTGGTGTTAATAGCCTTATGGATGAGTTAAGTTCTTATATTACAAATAATGCTATTCTTTATAATAATCCGTTTGTAGTTATCCAAACGATAGCATATTTCGCTTTCTTTGGAACCTTATCAATTAAAAGTAAACTAATTAATAGATTATCTGTTCTTACGATTGGTGTTTACTTAATCCATGATAATAATTTTGTTAGAGCTTTACTATATGAAGCTTTAAAAATAAATAATGGGCCAATATATTCATATAGATTTATAATTTATGTTATTGTGATATCATTATTTATATATATTACTTGTTTAATAATAGAATGGCTAAGACAAGTATTGTTTAAAGCAATTTATAACTTGAAAGTATCTGCTAAGATAAGAGAAAAATATTATAACTTTATAAATAGTATTCATTTTGTTAAAATAGATGTTAAGGAAGAGGTGTAGAGATGAGTAAAGATAAGAAAATTGCAGTTTTAATTCCCTGCTATAATGAAAGTAAAACAATTGCGAAAGTGGTAAAGGACTATAAAGCGGTTTTACCTAATGCAGATATTTATGTTTATGATAATAATTCTACAGATGGAACTGATAAAATTGCTAAAAAAGCGGGAGCAATTGTTAAGTATGAATATCGTCAAGGTAAAGGTAACGTTATAAGAACAATGTTTAAAGATATTGATGCTGACTGTTATTTGATGATTGATGGTGATGATACTTATCCTAAAGAAAATGCTAAAGAAATGTGTGACTTAGTTTTAGAAGGTAAAGCTGATATGGTAATAGGAGATAGATTATCATCTACATATTTTACTGAAAATAAACGACCATTTCATAATTTTGGTAATAAGTTAGTAAGAGGACTAATCAATACCTTATTTCATAGTAATATTAGAGATATTATGACAGGGTATAGAGCTTTTAGTTATGAATTTGTTAAGACATTTCCAGTTTTATCTAAAGGGTTTGAAATAGAGACAGAAATGACTATTCATGCTCTTGATAAAAATTTCTTATTAAAAGAAATACCAGTTGAATATCGGGATAGACCGGAAGGGAGTATATCAAAGTTAAATACTTATAGTGATGGTTTTAAAGTTTTAAAGACTATTGCAAGGTTATTTAAAGAATATAAACCAACTTTATTCTTTTCGGTAATTAGTTTAATCTTTTTAATAATTTCTTTAATCTTTGGTATTCCTGTTTTTGTTGAATATTTTGAAACTGGTTTAGTTCCAAGAATTCCAACTTTAATATTTGCTGGTTTCATGTTAATTATTGCAATTTTGCTATTTGTTTGTGGAATTATTCTTGAGGTGTTAGTGAAAAAACATCGTCAGTTATTTGAACTAGTTTTGATTAGGACTAAAAAAGAGAAAGGAAATTAGTATGGAATATATTAAACTAATGCGACCAAAGCATTATATTAAAAACTTTCTCATCTTTTTACCACTACTTTTTAGTGGTAAACTTTTATCACTTTCTAATATATTAATAACATTAGGAGGAGTTATTTGTTTTTCACTGGTTGCTAGTTCTATATATATAATAAATGATATTAAAGATAGAGAAAAAGATAGACAACATAAAACAAAGTGTAAGAGGCCGATTGCATCAGGAAAAATTAGTGTTAGAAATGCTCTCATTTTTATGTTTTTTCTATTGATTATTGTCGCTTTATTAGTTATCGTTCTTGATTTTAGTCTTTTATCAATAGGCTTTTTAGGACTTTATTTCCTTTTAAACTTATTTTATAGTTTAGGCTTAAAAGATGTCCCATTAGTTGATATTATTATTTTAGTTTCTGGTTTTGTTATTAGAGTTTTATTTGGGGCATCTCTTCTTGCAATTACGGTTTCTAATTGGTTATATTTAACAGTTATTGCTATTTCTTTCTATTTAGGATTAGGAAAAAGAAGAAATGAAATTGTTAAAAATGGTAGTAAGACAAGAAAAGTTTTAAAGTATTATACAAAAGAATTCTTAGATAAAAATATGTATATGTTTTTGACGATGACTATTATCTTTTATTCTTTATGGACAACAGATTTATCTATCGTCTCGAAAAGTAATAATTTGCTTATCTGGACTGTTCCTTTAGTAATAATTATTGCTATGAAATATAGTATGGACATTGAAGGAGAAAGTGATGGTGATCCAGTTGAGGTTATAGTACATGATAAAGTCATAATGGCTTTAGGTTTAGTTTATGTTTTGTGTTTAATAATGATTTTATATGTTTTATAGGTGATAATTATGAGGAGTAAAGAAAAAAGTGTGATAAGTATTATAATGCAAATTATTTTTGTCTTATCATGTCCTTTTTTAACATTATTATTATCAAATAGGTATGAGACTTTATTTGTTTGTATTGGGGCTTTTATTTCTTTAATAATTGCCTTTATTTTAGTGTGTAAGTTTTCTCATCAATTTAGTAAAATAAATAACAAGAAATTATTAGTAGCTCTTGCTGTTAGTTTATATATGTTAGGGTTATTTAGTAAGATAAATAATCTAGCGATTAATAGTTTAGGTGCTAAAATTAATGATATCTTTGGTATTTATTTAGAAGATGGTTTATATAAACTTGTAGCCTTGTTAGCAATACCAGCTTTAACTTGTTTTATTTATCTATTTATTGATAAAGTTATACCTAAAATTAAGAAATTTATTTTAGGATTATCAAAGATGGAAAAGAGATATTTAGTAATTATTGGTATTATAGGCTTTATTGTAGCTTTTTATGCCAATACGGTTACGACGGCTTTTTCTATTCCATATCATGAAGGTAATTTGAAAATATATGATGTCTTATATACGACTGATTCTGGATCTTTAGTTTATGAAGATACTTATTTTAATGTCAGTTTTGCTGAGAATGATATAAGACAACCGCTTTTTGGTGTTTTTGCACTTCCTTTTTCTGTAGTTGCTAAAGTTTTAGGTGAGTTATTTTTCTTTTTACCTGATGGTTTTGCTTATCCTACCATGATGTGTTTTATTCAGTTTATCTTACTTGCTATAATAGTTATCTTAATAGCTAGAATGATACAAGTTCAAGAGAAGGATAAAAAGTATTTATATCTTTTATTTAGTGTTAGTTTTCCTACTTTAATCTTTAGTATTATCTTAGAGCAGTATGTTATAGGATTATTTTACTTAGTTCTTTCTTTATATTATTATTTTACAACTAAAGATAAAATTAACTATCCATATATTGGAGCGGTTGGAACGATGTTAACATCAGGAGTTATTTTCCCATTAATTAGTAAAGGAAAAACGCTAAAAAAATGGATTAGTGATGTCTTTAAATGTTTCTTAGCTTTTATATCTATATTTGTTATAAGTGGACAATTACCACAGTTACTTTTATTTGTAACAAGATTTGGTGAACTTACCTCTAGTTTTGCTTTAAAACTTTCATTTACTGATAAACTTTATCAGTTCTTAAACTTTGTTCAAGCGACACTTTTGGCTCCAAAAGGACATTTAGTAATGATTGATGGTTTTCCTACTTATCAATTGCAAGAGGTAACAACCTTTAGTATTATTGGTATTATCTTATTAATAGCAGTTGTGGTTAGTTTCATTCTCAATCGTAAAAATAACTTTGCTAAATTCTCATTTCTTTGGGTTATCTTTTCAATCCTTTTATTACTAATAATTGGTTGGGGGACAACAGAGAATGGTTTAATTCTTTATAGTTTATATTTCTCTTTTGCTTATTTAACATTATATTACTTATTACTAAAAAAAATATTTAAAAACAGGAAAGTATTTGTAGCAGTAACGGTTATATTAATTATAGGAGTGTTTGTATTTAATATGAAAGAGGTAATTAATATCTTTAACTTTGCTATTAAATATTATTAGGAGTAGTTATGAAATGTAATATCTATGATTTTGATAAAACAATCTATGATGGGGATTCATCTTTAGACTTTTATCTTTTCTGTGTTAAAAGAAAAAAGTATCTTATATTTAATATCGTAAAAGTAATAGGGGCTTATTTCCTTTATTTTCTAAAGATAAAGAATAAAACTTATGTAAAAGAGGTCTTCTTTTCCTTTTTAAAAGCTTTTAAAGATATAGATAAAGTCATTAAAGACTTTTGGTATGTTAATAAGAAAAAGATAAAACAGTTTTATTTAGAAAAAGATCATCATAATGATATCATTGTCTCAGCTTCACCTTATTTTTTGTTAAAACCTATTACAAAAGAGTTAAAAGTTAAAGACTTAATTGCTAGTGATGTTAATAAGAAAAATGGTAAATTTATTAAAGCTAACTGTAAAGGTGAGGCGAAAGTTACTTATTTAAAACAAAAATATAAAGATATTAAAGTAATAGAGGTGTATACTGATAGTTATAGTGATCAACCACTTATAGATTTGGCTTCTAAAGCTTATTTGGTTGATAAAAATAAAATAACAAAAATTAAAGATTTAAAGGAGAAAAAATAATATGCTTGAGGTTAAAAATATTACAAAATACTATGGTAAAAATAAAGCGGTTAATAATCTATCTTTTACGGTTAGAGATGGAGAAATCTTTGGTTTGCTTGGAGAAAATGGAGCAGGTAAAACGACAACTTTTAGAATTATTATGGGGTTAATTGAAGCGAATGAAGGGACAGTCTTATTAGATGGTAAAAAAATAGATTATAATGAAACTGATAAGATTGGTTTTGTAACTGAAGAGAGAAGCTTACTTACTAAATTAACAGTTTTAGAACAGATAAAGTTTTATGGAGTGTTAAAAGGGCTTGATGAAAATAAAATTGAAAAAGAATTAGATAAATGGTTAGAGCATTTTAATATTAAAAGTTATAAAAATAGAAAGATTAAAGAATTATCTAAAGGTAATCAACAGAAGATTCAGTTTATATCAGCAGTAATTAATCATCCTAAACTTTTAATACTCGATGAACCTTTTACAGGACTTGATCCTATTAATGTTAAAATGATGAAGGATGCTATTTATGAGTTGCAAAAAGAAGGGTGTTCTATTATCTTTTCTTCTCATCAGATGGAACATATTGAAGACTTTTGTGAGAAATTAATTATTCTTGTTAAAGGGACTCCGGTTGTTAGTGGTTCTTTAAAACAAATCAAAGAAGACTATGGCATTAAGAATATTATGTTGCGAGGAGAAGAGTTACCAATAGATGAGATTGAAAAGTTAAAAGGTGTTATTAGTGTTAATAAAGTAAGAGGAGAACTTGAGGTAAAAATAGAAAGTAAAGATGTTGCTTCTAAAGTCTTTAACCTTGTTAAGAATAAAAATATAACTAAGTATGATTTAGTAGAGCCTAGTTTGAATGAGATTTTTATTGCGAAAGTAGGTGGTATCCATGAATAAGAAATTTTGGTATTTAACAAAAGTAAGTTTAAATAAGAAAATAAAATCTAAATGGTTCATTATTACCAATGTTATCTTAGCTATTGTTATCATTTTACTTTTAAATATTAATTCGGTTATTACTTTCTTTGGCGGAGATTTTGATAGTAGAACTAATATTATAATAGTTGATAATAGTACTAATGCTTCATCATTATTAAAAGAAAATTTAGAAGTTTCTAATAGTGATGAGGAAGAAAAGTTTAAGATTTTAGAAAGTGATAAAACGATTGAAGAAGAGCAAGAAAATCTTGAAGATGATGAGCTTATCATTGCTTTAGAAAATAGTGATGAGGAGTACTTAAAAGCTAGTATTATAAGTAATAATAAGATTGATAACTTAACTTATCAATTATTATCACAGGCTTTAACTGCTACGAAAACAACGATAGGTATGGCTGTTAATAATATTGATTATAATATCTTAAATAGTATATCTAGTCCAATAACAATTGATAGGGTTGTCCTTAATGAAGAGACTGATGTTGATGAAAATATGAATCTTATTATGAGTAGTGTCTTTCCAACAATTATTTTACCTTTCTTCATGTTGACGATTTTCTTAGTACAAATGGTAGGAGGAGAAATATGTGAAGAGAAGACAACCAGGAGTATGGAAATAATTATCTCTAATGTTTCACCAAAGATGCATCTTTTATCTAAAGTTTTAGCTAGTAATATCTTTGTTATCATTCAAGGTGTATTACTTATTATTTATGCAGTAATTGGCTTTTTATTAAGTACTAATATGTTAAGTAGTGGTCTATCAATGCCAAGTGAGTTTACCTCTATTTTTGATAGTTTAGTAGCAAGTGGTTTCTTAGATAAATTAGTCTATGTTATCCCTTTAACCTTAATTTTAATTGTTTTATCTTTCATTGCTTATGCCGTTGTAGCAGGTATTTTAGCTTCGATGACTGTAAATATGGAAGACTTTAGTCAATTACAAACACCAATCATGCTTATTTCTTTAGCAGGTTATTATCTTGCGATGATGGCAGGGATGTTTGAAGGTTCAACCTTAATTAGAATTTTATCTTATGTTCCATTCCTTTCTTCTTTTGTTAGTCCAAGTCTTTATATTATGGGACAAATAAGTATTGTTGATATCATAATATCAATAGTTATTCTAATTATTTTCATCTATATAATTTTAAAATATGGTTTAAAAGTATATAAAGTAGGTATATTAAACTATTCAAACGAAAAGGTTTGGTCTAAATTCTTTAAAGCTTTTAAAACTAAGGATGTTTAAAATTAAGCGATAGATAACAATAAGTTTACTATGATAGAATAAGTATAAAGATAAAAAGAAAGTAATGAAGGGAGTAATTAAGATGAAGAGAATAAATATGATGGTATACCCTCTAAAAAAAGGTGTACCAAATTTATACTAATGCCCGTTTACAAATGGTTACCTGGGGTGGGCACTTTAGAAGCTTAAGTACTTTCTTTAATCATGGAATAAGAGCAGGATAGGAGTATTCTGTTCTTTTTTGTGATGCGTAAACTGGTTATATAACCAGGGTATAAAAACTAAAAAAATAGGGTGTAGTATAATTATAACTAATGTCAAAATAACTGATAATAGAAAGAGGAGTAGTCATGGAGAAAAAGAAAGAAAAAGTAATAGTTTTGGGTTTAATATTGATAATGATTGTAGCAGTAATAGGAGTAAGTTATGCCGCATTCAGTTATACAGGAACAGGTCAGACTGTTAATAGTATAACAACAGGTGCAATTACGATGACTTATACCGAAAGTGATAATATCATTACGATGGATGGAGCACTACCAACAACAGATAAAACAGGTACAGTAAGATTAAAAGAAGGAGAGTACTTTGATTTTACTATTTCAAGTAGCATAACTGGTAATGTTAATATTAACTATGAAATAAGTGCTAAAGATGTTACTACAAGTGATAGAAAGATAGATGGGTCTAATATTAAGTTATACTTAACAAGAATAACTGAGGATGGTACAGAAGAAGAGTTAATGAGTCCAGAGACATATAATGAAGAAAGTGAAGCCGGAAGACCATCAGGAGAAATGAGTTTATATGCTAGTAGTATGAATTCAAGTGAAACTAATAACTATCGTCTTAGAATGTATGTAACAGAAGAATATAATCCTCAAGGAGACGGAGGAGGTTTAGAGTTTAGTGTCAAGATAAACGTTTATGGTAAAGATGGTAATCCTGAAGATATATTACCGACTGCTGCTGAAAAATTACTAGCAGGAGTAGGAGAAAATGGAGCAATAAATACAACAGATCCAGATCAAACATTTATAACAGGGGAAGATCCAAATAACTATATCTGGTATAGTGGTAAATTATGGAGAGCAGTGTCAATAGATCCAGATGATAATAGTGTTAAATTAGTAACTCAGTGGAATATAAGTATAATTCCATATAATGCATTTGCTAATACTGCTTTTGAAGGTAGTTATATGGAAGAATGGTTGAATGATACAAGTGTAGATGGTTTCTTAGGAAATTTAAGAGATTATGAGAATTTTATTAAGTTAGATAGTGTGTGGAATGCTACAGAGACAACTGCTACAACGAAGCCAGCTGAAACAACAATGGTAACAGATCCAGTAGGTTTATTAAATATTTATGAATATACAATGAGTTATAGTGGAACAACTTATAGCAATGGCTATTTAAATAATGGACTTTATTGGTGGTGTATCACGCCTTATTCTTGGTCGAGCGTTCGGTGGGTGCACTACAACGGCAGTGTGATCGGTAATAGTTCGACCAATGCTTTCGGTGTGCGGCCATCACTAAATCTAAAATCTAACGTACAAATAGTAACAGGAACAGGAACTAAAACAGATCCTTTCGTTCTGACATTAGGATAAATAAAAAAGAAATGTGCGTGTACACTATCCACATTTCTTTTTCTTATTCCATGCTATTTACGGCTTTTGTAAGTCTTGATTTTAATCTAGCAGCTTTGTTCTTATGAACAAGTCCACTGTTACAAGCTTTATCAATTCTTTGTAATGCAATGTTTAATTTGTTACTAGCTTCTTCTTTAGTACCAGCAGTAACTGTTTTTTCAACATTTTTAACAGCTGTTCTCATACTTGATCTAACTAAAGTATTAACCTCAGCTTTTCTTGCATTACTACGCACTCTTTTTTTAGCACTTGTAATATTTGGCATGTTTTTCACCTCTCTTTTGTTAAACATACTAATTCTACCAAATATTTAGTGTTTTTGCAAATATTTTTCTAAAAACTTGTCAACAATATTACTGGTGATTAATATGCATGAGATAGATTTAAATAAATATAGACTTAGAACAGATTTAATAAGTGAACATATAGATAGTAATAATAATATAAAGAAAGAGGTTAAAAGTTATAATAATATTAAAGTAGAAACTGTAACATTATCATCAGATGATGCAAAAATAATAGAGAAAGAGGCGGGAGTTTATAAAACTATTTACTTTGATGATGTTACAGATGAAGGAAACTTTAATAAGGTGTTGGATGTCTTGATTAGAGAACTTAAAGAGATGTTAAAACTTACAGAGGTAAAAAATAGTTATTCATGCTTAATTGTAGGCTTAGGTAACAGAAAGGCTACTCCCGATGCTTTAGGTCCACTTACTGTTGAAGGCGTTAAAATAACAAGACAAATAATAGAGGTAGGACTTGCTTTAGATGAGAAATACCGAGTAATATCATCACTTAGTCCTGGAGTTATGGGGACAACGGGAATTGAAACTAAAGAAATAATTGAAGGAGTTATAGAAAAGACAAAACCAGATTTCTTAATTGTTATAGATGCTTTAGCAGCTTCTAGTTTAGAGAGAATTAATAAAACTATTCAGATAACTAATACAGGTATTACTCCTGGGAGTGGGCTTTTAAATAATCGCTTTGCTATTAATGAATCTTCACTTAATATTCCAGTTATCGCTATTGGGGTACCAACTGTAGTTGATGCGACAACGATAGTTAGTAATACGATTAATTATATGTTTAGACATTTTAGTTATGAAAAAGAAAATGCCAATAATAAAGCTTTAAAACTAGTCTTACCAGAAAATCGTAATTATAAAAATCACGATAAGACATTAAGTAAAGAGGAAAAAAAAGAGGTTATGGGTTTGATAGGTAATCTTAACGATGAAGAAATTAAGACTTTAATAAGTGAAGTGTTAACTCCTTTAGGATATAATTTATTAGTAACACCTAAAGAAATAGATTATGTGATTGAACAGTTAAGTAAATTACTTGCTGTAGGAATAAATAAAAGTTTAGAGTTAAATTAATTCGACAGAATTTTAAGAAGATAGCCTTTAAAATAATAATAAGGTGATCTTTATGGGAAAAAAATTTAAAGCAAAAAAACTAAAGAAATTTAAAATTAAACTAATCATTATTCTTTTAATATGCTTATCATCTTTAATAGTAACTGTAAAAATTTTAGCTAAAATTAACCTTCCTGTTAAAAATCAAGAATTATTAACTCTTTTAACACAAAATAGTAACGCTTTTTTAGTTAGTCATCATAATAACTACAGTTATTTTCATAAGATCATGACGAAGATAATAGATATAGATTTTACTAAACCCTTTACCCTTTTAAATAGTAATTATAAAGGATTAACGGAAAATAATACCGTTGAAAATGGCATAGAAACAGTTAAAACAGATAATAAAAATGAAAAGATAAATCCAACCATATATCTATATAACTCTCATGATACCGAGGAATATAAGGCGACCTCATTTGCGGAATATAGTGTTATGCCAACGGTTAAATTAGCCGATTATGTTGTAAAGGAAGAACTAGAAAAAGATGGGTTTAAGGTTTTAATAGAAGAGACAACTATTAGTAGTGTTAGGAGTAGTCTTGGATTAAATTATGCTGGCAGTTATCAGGCAAGTAGAGTGTTAATGGAACAAGCGAAAGCTAATAATCCAACTTTAAAATATTTTATTGATATTCATCGTGATTCTCTTACTAAAGATAAAACAACTCTAACCTATGAAGATAAAAACTATGCCAAAGTCTTATTTTTGATTGGATTAGAAAATCCCAATTATCAAGAAAATTTAGATTTTACAACGCTTATTTCTGATAAGATTAATGAAAAAGTTCCAGGACTATCTAAAGGTATTTATCAAAAACAAGGACCAGGAGTCAATGGAGTTTATAATCAAGATTTTTCTAATCGAGCTATTTTAATTGAATTAGGAGGGCCAGAAAATACAATCGATGAAATTTACGAGACTTTGCTAGTTGTGTGCGAAGTGTTAAGTGAGGTGATTAAAAATGACCAAAACTAACATAGCAAGACTAATTGCCCTAATCTTAATTTTTCTTTTTTCTATCCTTTATTTCATGCAACTAAATGGTTATAACGAATATACGCAAAATAAAAAAAACATGCTTACAGAAGAACAAATAAGAGAATATGAAGAAGACATTGCTGCTGGACGTGATGTTACTTTAAAAGATTATATTAAAGATGATAAAACAGATTATACTAACGGAATTGCAAGGCTTGGACTAGATATTTCTTATTTTATTGAAAATACCTTTAATAAAGGGATGAATGCTTTCTTTGAAATGTTAAATGAAGCTGTCTCATCTTAAAAATGTAAAAATTTACAAGAAAACACTTTAAAGATAATAGACGATAAATAACAAAATATGTTAAGATAGTAACACATGTTACTATTTTTTGGAGTTGATGTAAATGCAAGAAAACATTCGTAATTTTTCAATTATAGCCCATATCGATCATGGTAAAAGCACATTAGCAGATAGAATTTTAGAAGAGACTAAAGCGGTAGAAAAAAGAGAAATGAAAGATCAGCTTCTTGATTCCATGGATATTGAAAGAGAACGGGGCATCACTATTAAATTAAATGCTGTATCCATAAATTATCAATACAATGATAAAAATTATTTGTTAAATTTAATTGATACACCAGGTCATGTTGATTTTTCATATGAGGTTAATAGATCCCTTGCTTCATGTGAAGGAGCAATTTTAGTGGTTGATGCGACCCAAGGAATAGAAGCACAAACTTTAGCTAACCTTTATCTAGCCCTTGATAATAATTTAACTATTATTCCAGTAATAAATAAAATAGACTTACCTAGTGCTGATATACCTAGAGTAGAAGAAGAGTTACTTAATTTAGGCTTTGATAAAGAAGATATTATTTTAACTAGTGCAAAAACAGGTATAGGAATTAAAGAATTGTTACAAGCTATTATTGAAAGAATTCCTGCTCCTAAAGGCAATAACATGAAACCATTACAAGCCTTAATCTTTGATAGTATTTTTGATTCTTACCGGGGTGTTTTAACAGCGGTTAGAGTTTTTAATGGTAAATTACAAAAAGGTGATATCATTTATATGCTTGAGAGTAAAGCTAGTTATGAGGTTTTGGCAATCTTAAAAAATACCCCTAAAGAAATAGAAGTAGATAATTTAACAACAGGCGAGGTAGGGTATATTTATGCCTCTATTAAGAGTATTAGTGATGTTCATGTTGGGGATACAATTACTTTAAATAAAACGAAAGATAGTATAGAGCCATTACCTGGATATAAAAAATTAAAGAGTGTCGTTTACTGTGGTTTATACCCTCTTGAAACTAGTCAATTTGAAGAGTTGAGAGAAGCTTTAGCGAAACTAAAATTAAATGATGCCGCTTTAGTTTTTGAACCAGAAACATCAGTTGCCTTAGGTTTTGGTTTTCGAACTGGTTTCTTAGGCCTTTTGCATATGGAGGTTACAATTGAAAGAATAAAAAGAGAATTTAATATTGAGGTAGTGGCCACAACTCCCTCAGTTATATATGAAGTAACTTTAACTGATGGCACTGTAATCTTAGTTGATGCCCCTAATAAGATGCCTCCTAAAGTAAAAATAAAAGAAATAAAAGAGCCATTTGTTAAGACTCAAATCTATACCCCAAAAGATTATATCGGCCCTTTAATGGAATTATGTCAAGATAAAAGAGGTACCTTTATTAACATGTCTTATCTTGATGACAATAGAGTATGTATAATTTATAAATTACCTTTAGCAGAAATAGTTTATGATTTCTTTGACAAGTTAAAATCTATTACGAAAGGTTATGCTTCCTTTGATTATGATTTAATTGGTTATGAAGCGAGTGATTTGGTTAAATTAGATATCTTACTTAACGGTGAGGTTGTTGATGCTTTAAGTGTGATTGTCCATAAAGATTTTGCTTATAATCGCGGTAAGATGATTGTTCATAAATTAAAAGATGTTATTCCAAGACAATTATTTGAAATACCAGTACAAGCTTCGGTTGGTAATAAAGTAATCGCTAGGACAGATATAAAAGCATTAAGAAAAGATGTTTTAGCAAAATGTTATGGTGGAGATATAACGAGAAAGAAAAAACTTTTAGAGAAACAAAAAGAAGGTAAAAAACGTATGAAACAAATTGGTAGTGTGGAGGTACCTAGTGAAGCGTTTTTGGCTATTTTAAGTACAAAGGAGGGGTAAATAGTGTGGAATTATTTTTTCTTATTTTAGGTTTTATTGTCATTATTAAAGCAACCTCAATTTTAGTAGATTGTGCCTCATCTTTAGCCTTAAAGTGTAAGGTTCCTAAGATACTTATTGCTCTTACAATTGTAGCTTTTGGGACCTCTGCTCCTGAAATTGGTATTTCTTTTAGTAGTATTGCTTCTAATAATGATACAATAGCTTTTGCTAATGTTATTGGTAGTTGTATTGTTAATGTGTTTTTAATAATTGGCTTAGGAGCAATTATAAATCCTTTACGAATTAAACATACGACTATAAAAAAAGAATTGCCATTATTACTTATTATTACAACAAGTTTTGCTATTTTAATGTTAGATAGTTTATTTAATCCTTTAACCTCTAATTATTTTTCTCGAAGTGATGCACTTATTTTAATAGCTATATTTATGATGTTTATACTTTATATTGTTCAAACAGTACGAAAAGGGAATAATAAAGAGGAGGAGCTAGTTCCAAAGTATCGTAATATTTTTGTCATTATTAGTTTATTAATTCTTTCTTTAGCAGCAATATCTATTAGTAGTAATTTAATTGTTGATAATGCACAAATTATTGCGAGAAAGTTAAATATTAGTGAAAAGATTATTACGATGACGGTTATTGTAATTGGAACTAGTTTACCAGAGTTGATTATGACGGTAACTAGTGCTCATAAGAAAGAGTTTGATATGGCAATTGGTAATATCATCGGAACTAATATCTTTAATATTTGTATTGTTTTAGGTTTACCTATTCTTATATATGGTGGTATTCCTTTAACTAATTACAATATTGTCGATATATTAGCAGTTTTCTTAACCTCGCTAGTATTATTCTTTTTTTCAAGGAGTATGCGAGTAATCTCTAAAAAAGAAGGTTTCGTAATGATCAGTATTTTTATAGCTTATTACCTTTATTTATTTTTAGTTTAATATTTTATTTAATGCTTGATATATGTAATTGACTAATCTTTAAGTTATACGGTATAATCTTCAAGGTGTGTTATTATTTAAAGTTGTATAAACTTAATTAGGAGGTTAGCTATGTCTTTTATTATTCAGCTTTTCGTTGTGTTTGTAGAAGGATTAGTGTCTTTCTTTTCACCTTGTGTTATTCCATTAATTCCTTTATATATGGGATATTTAGCAAGTAATGGTAAAGAGATAGATGAACAGGGTAATATTACTTATAAGAAGAAAGTAGTAATTATTTATACTTTATTTTTTGTCTTGGGAATATCTATGTCTTTTTTCATCTTAGGTTTATCTTTTTCAGGTTTAGGTTTATTCTTTAAGGATAATAGAAAGATCTTTTTAGAGGTTGGGGGAATTTTAATTGTTTTGTTAGGTTTATTCCAATTAGGAATTATTAAAGTTGATTTTCTTAATAAGGAGAAAAAGTTAAAGTTTAATTTTAATCCTAATAAGATGACTAAGAAGACAGCTTTCTTAATGGGATTTCTTTTCTCTTTCGCCTGGACACCATGTGTAGGACCAGCTTTATCATCAACTTTAATTATGGCTAGTACAGCAAGTAGTGCTATTTTAGGTAATTTATTGGTTTTAGTTTATGCTTTAGGTTTTCTTTTACCATTTTTAGTTTTAGGATTATTTACAACTAAGATTTTAAATCTTATTAAAAGAAAACAACAATTTTTACAAGTTGTTGTTAAAGTTGGGGCAGTTTTAATAATTATTATGGGTTCTTATACGGCTTATCTTGGTTTTTCAATGACTAAGGGTACCTCTTCTTTAGATGATGATGAGGTATCAACAACTTCAAAACTAGAACTTGCTAAACCTATTAATTTTACTTTAAAAGATCAAGCTAATAAAGAGCACTCCTTAAGTGATTATGAAGGTAAGACTATTGTTTTACATTTTTATGCGATTGATTGTTTTGCTTGTCTTGATGAATTACCAAATATCGAAAAGGCCTATAAACACTATAATAATAATCAAGATGATGTTGTTATTCTTGCTATTGCTAATACCTCAAGAAATAAAGAAAGAGAAATTAAAGATTTCATTGAAAAAAATAATTATACCTTTCCATCTTTATTAGCTTCTAATGATCTATTTAATCAGTATTATATTACAACTTATCCAAACACTTTCATTATTAATAGTAAAGGTAATATTGCTTTTACAAGTTTTGGGAGTTTGCATTATGATACTTTAATTTTAGAAATAGAAAAAGTAAAGAAAAGCGATGAACAAATATAGCATAATAGTTGTTAAAAGTAAGAAAGAGGACCTTGTCAAAAGATTTTGTATGTTACTATGTATATGGATGAAGAAAATTTCATAAAATAAAAAAGGGAATAATTAATACTCCAATGTTGAGTACTTACCACTATTGTAAGCACTTAATCTTTTGTGATATGAACCCCATTTCTTGGACAAAGGGAATGAGGTTTTTGTATGGGAAAATTAAATTATGAAGATAAAATTTTAGTAGTTAACAATATGTAATTGAAGATAAATAGAGTTAGGTTCTTTGCAAACTAATGTTTATCATGATATAATTAGTTAGGAAGTAGGTATTTTATGAACAAACAAGAAATATTTTATGATGAAATTAATTATCTAAAAAATGATAACTTAAAAGAAAGCCTTAAAAAGTTAATCTTTTTATTACCAGATTACTTTTTTCACGAAGCAGCTAGTTCAACAGGAAAATATCATCCCTCTTATGCTTTAGGAGATGGAGGACTTTTAAGACATACCAAAGCAGCAGTTAGGATTGGTTATGAACTTTTACAAGATCCTTCAATTGGCAATAAATATACATCTATTGAACAAGATCTAATGTTAATTGCTTTACTATTTCATGATGGTTTCAAAAAAGGAGTAAAAGAAGAGAAATATACCAGGTTTGACCACCCTTTAATTGCTGCTAAAGTTGTTTTAGATCATTATAACGATGTAGGATTATCTTTAGACGATGCTACATTTATTAGTGAGGCGATTAAAACACATATGGGTAATTTTACAGTTGATTATAATGGCAATGAGGTCTTAGAAAAACCCCATACTAAATATCAAAATTTTGTGCATATGTGTGATTATTTAGCTAGTAGAAAATGTATTTTAATACCGTTTGATAGTCATAATAATATTGAAATATAGAGGGAAATATGGGAAAAATAATAGTTATAGAAGGTATTGATGGAAGTGGGAAAGAAACACAAAGTAAAATGCTAGTAGATTACTTAAATAATCATGGTTATAAAGCGATTGAATTTTCTTTTCCAATGTATGAAACGCCAACGGGAAAAATTTTTGAAACTTGTCTTTTAGATAAAACAAGTCCTAGTTGGTTTAAAGAAGGATATCAAAATTTAGATCCAGAATTAGTTTGTCTATACACAGCTGCTGATAGAAAATATAACAGTACTAAAATAAAAAAATATTTAGACCAAGATTATATCGTTATTCTTAACCGTTATACTAGCTCTAATATGGCTCATCAAGGTAGTAAATATGATAATAGTGATGATAGATTTTATATGTATCAGTGGATAGATAAATTAGAATACTGGCTTTTAAAATTACCGAAGCCTGATTATACTATTCTTTTAAAAATGCCTTATAACTATCTTGAACAAGTATCTTTTCCTTTTCAAAGACAAGAAGAAAATAAAGTCTTTAAAGCTTATTTAGAATTAGCAGGATTATATAATTGGGATAAAATTGAATGTGTTAAAGAAGATAAAATAAAAAATAAAGAGGAAATACATAAAGAAATTATTGCTCTATTACAAACTAAAGGTATAATTAAGTAGTATAAAAGAAAAGTTAAAGTTAATACTATTAATGGTGATATTATGGATTATCTAATAGTTTTACTTAAAACTTTTCTTTTTTATTGGGTTATTGTGTTAGTCTATCGTTTTATGGGAAAAAGAGAAGTCGGAGAGTTAGGAATCATTGACTTAATCGTTTCCGTCTTAATTGCTGAACTTGCTGCTATTAGTATTGAAAACTATAAAGAAAATGTCTTTCTAACTTTGTTACCCTTACTACTTCTAGTTGTACTACAAATACTACTTGCTAAAGTATCTTTAAAAAGTCCTAAATTAAGAACAATTTTGGATGGTAATCCTTCAGTAATAATTGATAATGGTAAAGTTAACTTTAAAGAAATGATTAAACAGCGATATAATTTAGAAGACCTTTTAACACAATTACGAGCTAGAGAGGTAAAAAGCATCGAAGAGGTTGAATATGCTATTTTAGAGACGAGTGGTAAACTCTCTGTCTTTAAGAAAAATGCTTCAACGAAAGGACCATATCCTTTACCTGTTATTTTAGACGGTAAGATTCAAAAAGATACCCTAAAAGATTTAAACAAAGATGAAGCTTGGCTTTATTCCTTATTAAAAGTAAAAAAAGTAAAATTAGATGATATTTTCTATGCCTTTTATAAAGATAAACAATTATTTATAATAAAAAATAGTGATTGCATCTCATAATTCGACATAATAATTATTCTCTAGATAGTATTTTATAATTATGAAAAGAGAATACTATTTAATAATAATTATTATTTTTTTGCTATTGATATATATTTTTATTCCTAGCAATAAAGATACCTTAAAAGAAGAACAACCGAAAGAAAAAAGAGCTATTTTTATTTCTTATATTGAACTTAATAACTATTTAAAGGGGAAAAGTAAAGAAAATATAGAGAAAACAATTAATAATATGATTGATGACGTTAAAAATTTCGGATTCAATATGATTTTACTTCAAGTTAGAAGCTTTAGTGATGCGATATATCCGTCAAAGATTTTTCCAAGTAGTAGAAATATTGTGGCAACAGAAGGGGATGAGTTACCCATGGATGTTTTAGCATACTTCATTGAAAAATCGCATCAGGAAAAAGTAGAACTTCATGCTTGGGTTAATCCCTATCGCATTAGCACTAAAACGGATATTTCTTCCATAAGTGCAAAAAATCCGGCTTATTCTCTTTTAAATACAAATGCTGTGGCAGTTATTCCTAACTATGGTATTTACTATAATCCTGCTAGCAAAGAAACCGAAGAACTTATATTAGAGGGCATAGAGGAGATAATTACAAACTATAAAGTTGATGGTATTCATTTTGATGATTATTTTTATCCTAAAAGTAGTGATATTGATAAAGAAAATTATCAAAAAGCTTTAGAAGAAAATCCTAATTTAACTTTAACAGATTATCGTCTTAGTGTTACCACCTCCTTAATAAAAAAAACTTATGATTTAATTAAAAAATACAATAAAGATATTTTATTTGGTATTAGTCCCGATGGAAATATGGAAAATAATTATAGTAGTAACTATATTGATACTAGGCTTTTTGCTACTAAATCTGGTTATATTGATTATTTAATGCCCCAAGTTTATTATGGCTTTTTAAACAGTGTTAAACCTTTTGAAGAGACTGTTAAAAGTTGGGATAATCTAATTACTAATGATATTGACTTAATACCCGCTTTAGCTTTTTATAAAACTGGTAATGTTGATACATATGCTAAAGAGGGTGCTAATGAATGGATTCTTTATAACAATATAATTTCACGAGAGGTTTTAATAAGTCGTAATCTTTCTAATTATGATGGTTTCGCTATTTTTCGCTATGATTCTCTTTTTAATAAAAATTTAACCGCTTCCTCTTTTGCCGAAAAAGAAAATTTAAAAAATGTTTTGTTAGATTAAGAAAAGTGTTATACTTAAAATATACTAGGAGGTGTTAATATTAATAAAAGAGGTTTTACATTGATAGAACTTTTAGCAACTATTTTAATTTTAGCGATTATTATGATTGTAGCAGTTCCCAATGTCATGAGTACCATTGATAAAAATAAGCAAAATACTTATGTAGAGGATGCTAAGAGAATGATAACTTTGGCAGAATATAAAGTGAGAAGTGACACCAATATTCCTTTGCCTACTACAAATGGTAGCTGTATTGTTGTTTTAATGAGTGCTCTAGATTTATCAGAATTTTCAGATCCTCCAGAAGGAGGTAACTATAATCTTGATAATTCCTATGTTGTTATAGCTAGAACAGGTAGTACTTATACTTATTTAGCTTCTTTAGAAGAAGATTTTGATGGCAGTAAAAGAGGTATAAAATTAGCAACAAGAGATGAATTGAATAAAGAGAATGCTCGAAAATTAGTGGTGAAAGATGCTGATCTTAATCTGTCAAAACCAACAGTTGGTAGTCAAATTGCTACATATAATGTCATAAATGTTATTGACAGTTAGTAAAATATTTGTTAATCTTTAATAGTAAGGATATGGAGGTAAATTACATGAAAAGAAAAATGAATAGAAGAGGTTTTACTTTAATCGAATTGTTAGCAGTAATAATCATCTTAGCTATCTTGATGACTTTAGCTATTACAGCTATGTCTAGTTATATTACTAATGCTAGAAAGGATACATTTATTACAACAGCTCAATCATATGCAGCTTCTGCAAGATTAAGCTTTGTTAATGGTGATTATCCAGAAATAGGACGTGGGCAATGTATTGCTGTTAGAACTAGTTCAATTCCCCTAGAAAGTGGTTCTGAAGATAGTCCATTTGGTCGGGCATATGAAGATAATGATAGTTATGTTGTTATTAGAAATGTAACTGCTGCTGGTTCATCAGAAGATGATAAGTATGAATATTATGTCCAAATGGTTGATGAACAAGGTAATGGCTTTGGATTAATGCGTGAAGCTGATGTTGAAAGAAACAATGTTATTCTAAGAGATGTTACAACTGCTCCAAAACCAAGTGGTAGTTATCAAACTTTGCCTGCGAGTGTTAGTGAAGCATCACCTGAAACATTGAATCTTTATAAAGGTGGAGTTGCTGGAACTGCTGATGGTACATGTAGTTTGATTCAAATTATTGGTTAATAGCAAAGAAAAGAACAAAAAAACTTGTTCTTTTTCTATTGTAAAATTTTGAAATTACGATATAATATTTATTAGTTTTGGGGGGATAAAAATGTCTAAATTACCTGTTTTAATCATTAATAATGGTATTTTGTTTCCTAATACGGAATATCGTAGTGAAACTACTAATTATAAAGAGCAGGAATTGTTAGATATGCTAGAGAAGAGTCAATCAAAAGAACTTATAATTATACATTCCCTTGATGATGTTAGTAAAGATGATGTTACAGAATTTCCTAATGTTGGTCTTTTAGCTACTTTAACTTTAAAACTAAATATTCCAAATTCTAAGGTTCGCTATAGTATTGCAGGAATAAAGCGTGTTATTATTGAAAATTATGAAGAAAATAAAGATATTTTTTATGCTACTTATGAGGATGTGATAGTTAAACCTCTTTCTACAAAAGAAGAAAGAATATACTTAGATATGCTTTATCGTAATTATGAAAAATATGTTAGCGAGGTAGCCTCAGTTAGTAATGCGATGTTAGCAGAAATATCCTCTATTACCAGTTTAGATGAATTAACTGATTTAATTGTTTCTTTACTAAATTTAAGTCCTGATGTAAAAAAACAATACCTTTATGAATTAGATGTTACAAAACGTGCTAAAAATTTGGCCGGACAACTTAAAGAAGAACTTTCTTTAGCAAAATTAGAAAAAGAAATAGAAATGCAAGTTCGGAAAAATATTGATGAGGATCAACGTAAATATTATTTACAGGAAAAATTAAAAATTATTAAGGAAGAACTAGGAGAAGAAAGTAGTAGGACCAAAGAAATTGATAAATTTAATAATAGATTAAAAAAAATAAAGTGTTCATCAAAAGTTAAAGCTCATATTAAAGATGAGATCGCACGTTATCGTAGTACCAATTTTAGTTCGCCAGAATTTGCCATGTTAAGAGAACATTTAGAGTTGTTACTAAGTTTACCATGGGATTATAAAACTAAAGATATAACCGATATAAAAGAAATAGAAAAAACATTAAATGAAGGCCACTTTGGTCTTAGTAAGGTAAAAAGTAGAATTATAGAGTATATTGCTGTAAAGCAAAATGCCCCCTTAAATAAAAGTCCTATTCTTTGCTTAATCGGACCTCCTGGTATTGGTAAGACCTCTCTTGCTTATAGTATTGCGAAAAGTTTAAATAGACGCCTTGTTAGTGTCTCAGTTGGTGGAGTTAATGATGAAGCCGAAATTGTTGGACACAGAAGAACTTATATTGGGGCGATGCCAGGAAGAATTATTGAAGGTATTAGAAAATGCGGTAGTTCTAATCCCGTCTTTGTTATTGATGAGTTAGATAAAATGACAAAAAGTATTAAGGGAGATCCTGCTAGTAGTTTATTAGAGGTTTTAGATAAAGAGCAAAATAGTAGATTTTTTGACCATTACTTAGATGAAGAATACGATTTATCCAATGTGTTGTTTATTGCTACTGCTAATTATGAAGAACAAATCCCTTTAGAATTAAAAGATCGGTTAGAAATTATTTATTTAGATTCTTATACAGAATATGAAAAACTAGCAATTGCTAAGAATTATTTAATCCCTAAAGCTTTAGATGAACATGGACTTAGCGTGTTACAAGTTCAATTTACTGATGAAGCGATTCTTGATATTATTAACTATTATACAAAGGAAGCAGGAGTACGTAACTTAGAACGATTAATAGCACAAATACTTAGAAAAATTGTTAAAAAAGTGTTAACTGGCCAAGATCAAGTTTTTTATTTAATTGACAGTAAAGACTTAGTTAACTATTTAGATAAGAAAATTTATACTGCAAAAGAGAAAAAACAAACCTCTTTAAAAGGAGTAGTTAATGGCTTGGCTTATACTCCATATGGGGGGGATACTTTACCAATTGAAGCAACATATTATCCAGGTAACAGCAATCTTCTTTTAACAGGTTCCTTAGGCGAGGTAATGCAAGAGTCAGCCCAAATAGCGTTAAGTTATATTAAAGCCAATGCTAAAATTTTTGGATTAACAAAAGAAATCTTTAAAAACGATATTCATATCCACGTTCCAGAAGGAGCAATTCCTAAAGAAGGACCAAGTGCCGGTATTGCTTTAACAACTGCTTTACTTAGTTCTTTAACAGGAACAAAAATTTCTTCTAAGATAGCAATGACAGGAGAGATTACTCTTCAAGGTGATATTCTTGAAATAGGGGGAGTTAAAGAAAAAGTTTTAGGTGCTTACCGAGAAGGTATTACAACAATATTTCTCCCAACCCCTAACAAAGTAGATCTTAAAGATATTCCTGAAGAAATAAAAGATAAAATAACATTTATCTTTGTAAATAATTATCAAGATGTTTATAGTAAATTATTTAAAGAAAAAGAGGTAGTATGCAATTAACAAATTTAAAAATAAAAGAAAGATTAAAAATAAGTGAATTTAAAGCAACGTTAGCATCTTTTGATAGTAATTTTATTTTGTTAAATAGCGAGGCTAACAAGACGAGCAAAATGCTTAATAAATTAATTGAAATAGAAAAAGAATTCTTATTAGTTGATAAAAGTATTCTTCAAGCTTCAATTATGGTTTCTATTTTTAATCACGATAAAAAAACTTTAGAAAAATTAAATTCTTTAGCTAATTTAGATTCTCAAACTAAAAATGCCTTGGTAACATCTTATCTTGATAGAGAAAGATTTAAACATGGCTATTACTTTGATAGAAAAGAATACCTTGATCTTGTATGTTTGGAAAATATGTTATTACAAGAAAAAGAAGCAACATCTATTGATACTAGTCCTTATATTATTTATGCGGCTAATTATTTAAAATATACATATAAAGATTATTATGAGAAAAATACTGCTGCTTCTTACTATCTATATATCATGTTATTAGATTTAGAAAATAATAAAAATGATCTTTCTGATAATACCATATTTCAATTAAAAAGCTGTTTGCAAAGTTTTGACACTAAGAAAGAGAAAGAAAAGATTATGACAAAAATTAGAAAACGGTCATAATCTTTTTTCTATACAATATATTAGAATTAGGAGGAAGATAAAATGCGAAAGGTTATGTCATTAGAAAAAGAAATAACTTTTAAGACCATGATAGGGGAAATTACCAGTATCGCTCTTGAACAAGAATTAACATTTATAAACGATAATGAGATAGAAGGAAACTTAATAATTAGTGGTACTTATAAAATGACGGAAGCTAGCACTATTGAAGAAGAATTTAATTATAAAATACCCGTAGAAATTATGCTAACAACACCTTTAGAAGAAACTAAGAGAAATGTAACAATTAATAATTTTACTTATAAGGTAGTTAACGAAGAAACTTTAGTACTAAATATAGAGTTGTTGATAGAAGGACTAGAAAAGATAGAAATATCAGTTGAAGAAGAAAACAATACGGAAAAAAATGCTAATGATGAAAAAAGTGAAGAAAAAAATAATATAGAGTTAGAAGATTTTAAAGAAGAAAAAAATGAAAAAATAGAAAATGATTCAATTAGAGAAGAAATGAATAATGAACAAGAAGAAATAGAGGTTTTAGAAACTAGTAATCAAACCCAAGATGAACTTTTAAATTCTCTTGATATAAATATAGGTGGTGAAGAAAAAGTGTCAAAAGAAAATACCAATACGACTGTTAAAGAAAAACAAGATAATAATGAGGTCATGGATTCTATTTTTTCCGCTTTTGCTAATACTAAAGAAACATATGCGACATATTCTATCTATATTTTAAGAGAAAATGATAATATCGATGATGTTATTCAAAAGTATAAAACCACAAGAGAAGCTCTACACGAGTATAATGATCTAGATAATCTTAAGGTAGGAAGCAAATTAATTATTCCAACCTCAGTAGAAACAGATGGATGAAAAGAAAATAACTAAGTATAGTTATGTTAAAAGTGTAAAAGTAATAAATTATGATGATAAAAGAAAAATAGTGGTTAAAAAGAAAAAAAGATATGATATTTTAGATATTTATCACTATTTAGATGATCATGGTTTTAATAACTATTTACGACCTTTAGAAATTAAAGAAAATGACTTGTACTTTGATTATTTGGAATCATTAAAGCTCGATAAAGATGAAAAAGCAAAAAGATTAATGTATGTTCTTAGCCTTTTAGAAAATAAGACAACTACATATAAAGAGTTAGATAAAGATAAAATAAAAGAAGAGTATGATACTTATAAAGAGAGAATAATTTATTTAGAAAATTACTATTATACATTACAAGATGTCGTTGAAAGTAAGGTTTATATGGCTCCTAGTGAATACTTATTTATACGTAATTCTTCAATTATTTATCAAGCTTTAAATTATGCAAAACATGTTTTAGAAAAGTGGTATAGCCTTGTTAAAGAGAAAAAGACAGAACGTCTTGTCTATTGTCATGGTAAATTAGAGTTAGATCACTTTTTAGTTACTAATAACGATGAAGGATACCTAATTAGTCTTGAAAATGCTCATTTAGGTGCAGTTAGTGAAGACTTTATTTCCTTTTATCATAAAAATTACCAAGATACAGATATGAGAAGTAATTTTAGATTTTATCAACACAAATATCAGTATAAAGAAGAAGAAATGTTATATTTAATTATCAATCTTGTTATTCCAGAAAAAATAGATATTTATCCTTCATCTTTAGATAAATGTGGGGAACTAGTCACTTTTTTTGATAAATTAAAACTTACAAGTGATTTTGTCTCATATAATCAAGAAAATCACCAACATAATAAATAAAATTAGTTCTAATAAAAGAAGAAGAGCATTAAATCTTGTAACGACAATTAGTAAAATAATAGCTTGATAACAAATAATTACTACTAAAGACAGTAAAGCCCCTAAATAGAAGATATTATTTCTTCTTTTTTGTTTACAAAAATTACATCTACAAAAGAAACTATGTTTATTGCCTTTAAATCTCATAAAGATCACCTATTATAGAATATGTTGAACTTTAAAATAATGTGTGAAAACGATTGACAAGAAGAAGGAGAACTACTATAATTTTAAATGATAATAATTATCAATAAGGTGGTTTGATGGAAAGAAATACAAAACAACAACAACAGATTTTAGAGATACTCAAAGAGTCTAAATCACATCCAACGATTAAAGAATTGTGTGATTTAGTTAATAGTGAATATCCTAATATTGGTCAAGCGACTATTTATAGAACAATTAATAAACTTGTTTTAGATAATAAGATTTTAAGAATTGCTTGCCCTAATGGTATTCATTATGATTATCATAAAGAACACTATCATTTCTATTGTTTACGTTGTGGTAAAATTATTGATCTTAACCTCAATCATGATTTCATTGTTAATTTATTATCAACTAAAGATCTAAATATTTTTAAAGTGGATCTCTTATTAGAAGGAGTTTGCCCTAACTGCAGTAATAGTGAGGTAGAAAAAGATGGTATCAAATGATTCTTGTAAAGATAAAGCAGTAAAGATTGCTTTTGATAATATTGCAATTCAGAGAATTGAAGAGCAGTGTATTAATTGTGGTAGATGTAAAACTATTTGTGAGGATTTTGTTGGTGTTAAATATGATCATATGAAAGCAAAAGAAGCAGTATGTATTAACTGTGGTCAGTGTATTTTGAATTGTCCTGTTGGGGCTTTGATACCTAAATATGATTATAAAAGAGTGTTAAATTATCTGCATGATACGGAAAAAATTGTTACTATTTCTATTGCTCCCGCTGTTAGAACATCAATTGGGGAAGGATTTAATCAAGACCCAGGGACTTTTCTTGAAAAAGAATTGATTGGAGCTTTAAAAATGGCAGGCTTTGATTATGTCTTTGATGTAACTTTTGGTGCTGACCTTACAATAATGGAAGAAGCTACTGAGCTAATCAGACGAAAAGAAGCTAAAGAAAATCTACCAATGTTTACTTCCTGTTGCCCATCATGGGTTAAATACTTAGAAATATATCATCCCTCATTATTAAATCATTTATCGACTACAAAAAGTCCTATCGCTTGTCAATCTGCTATTATAAACACTTATTTCTCAAAGATGCAAAATATTGCAAAAAGTGCCATTATAAATGTCGTGGTAGTCCCTTGCACCGCGAAGAAATTTGAAATAAAAAGAACAGAGATGGGAATGGATATAGCTCTTACGACAAGTGAATTGGTTCTTCTTTTAAAAGAAAGTAACATTGATATTAGCAAAGTTAAGCCCAAAGAGTTTGATAGTATCCTTGCTAAAGGTAGTGGCGCAGGTCTTATCTTTGGATCTAGTGGGGGTGTCTTAGAAGCTGTTTTAAGATGTGCTAACTATTTCTTAACTGGCGAAGAAAAAGAAGAATTATTTGACTTTGAAGCGATTAGAGGAGATAATAAAGTCAAGAAAGCTACAGTTAATTTAGGAAAATATTCTTTAAAAGTCGCTGCAGTTAGTGGCATGCCAAATATTGAAGAAGTATTAAAAGAATTAACTGATTATGACTTTATTGAAGTTATGAATTGTCCTAACGGTTGTGTTGGAGGCGGCGGTCAAGTTTTAGGTGCTATTAATAAACAAAGAGAAATTAATATGAAAAGATCTCTTGCCCTATACCTAGATGATAATAAGAATAAAATTAAAGCAAGTTATGCTAACCCCGATATCATAAGTATTTATAAAACATATTTAAAAGAACCAGGTAGTGATAAGGCTTTAAAAATATTGCATACAAGCTTTAAAGATCGTAGTAGTATATTAGGAGAGTAATCTCTTTAATATAAATATTATAATAGAAGGAAGGTAATTATATGGAACTAAAAGGTTCAAAAACAGAACAAAATTTAATGACAGCTTTCGCAGGAGAAAGTCAAGCTCGTAATAAGTATACTTATTATGCTTCAAAAGCTCGTAAAGATGGATATGAACAAATAGCTGCCATTTTTGAAGAAACAGCTAATAATGAAAAGGAACATGCTAAATTATGGTTTAAAGAACTTCATGGTGGAGATATTCCTGATACTATGACTAACTTAGAAGATGCAGCAGCTGGTGAAAACTATGAATGGACTGATATGTATAAAGGTTTTGCTGAAACTGCTCGTGAAGAAGGATTTGATCGTTTAGCATATTTATTTGAAAGTGTTGCTAAAATTGAAAAAGAACATGAGGAAAGATATTTAACATTATTAAAGAATGTTAAAGATGATCGTGTATTCCATAAAGATGGAGACAAGATTTGGATTTGTCGTAATTGTGGACATGTTTACATTGGTAAAGATGCTCTTGATGTTTGCCCAGTATGTAATCATCCAAGAAGCTTTATGGAAGTTAAAGCTAATAACTATGAATAAAAGGACTTGTCTAAGTTCTTTTTTTTTGCTATTATTAAGTTAGTAAAAGATAGAAAGAAGGTCTTAAATATGAAAAAAATGGCAGATATATTCGGTTTACGGTGTGTTAACTGGGGGGGGCAGTTTACTAGTAATTTAATTACTTTCTTTCGTCATGACATAAGAGCAGGATAGGAGGATTCTGTTCTTTTTTTGATGTGTAAACTGGTTATATAGCCAGAGTATAAAGATTAAAAAATAGGGTATGATATAACTAATGTCAAAAATATTGATAAAGGAGTTAAAGAAAATGGAGAAAAAGAAAGAAAAAGTCATAATATTAGGTTTAATCTTAATAATGATTGTAGCAGTAGTGGGTGTAAGTTATGCCGCTTTTAGTTATACCGATACAGGAACTAAAGTAAATAGTATTACAAGTGGGGCTATTACGATGACTTATACAGAAAGTGATAATGTTATAAGTATG
>DVIS01000026.1 GCA_018711135.1 Candidatus Onthousia faecavium | reverse complement strand
AAGATGAAAAGGAGGCTTTAAAGGTGTTAGATGAATTAGAAAGACTTGCTATTAATGATGAATTAGGGGCTGTTTATGATAATGAGATAATGCAGAAGAAAATGTTAAACTTTGCTCATGATGATGGAGTTGAAGAAGGACTAAAACAAGGAAGAAAAGAAGAAAAAATTTCCATTGCTAAAAACTTTCTTAAAGATGGACTACCTATTGAAATGATATCTAAAAACACTGGACTTAATATTGAAGAACTTAAAAATTTACTTAATTAAAAATATAAGAGCAACCTATAATTAAATATAGATTGCTCTTTTTTAAAATGTTATTTTCTAGGAAAGCTATGTAAATAAATTTCTTTTAATTTATCATTAGTAATATGTGTATATATTTGCGTTGAAGATATACTTTCATGACCTAATAATTCTTTAACTGATAAAATATCACAACCTTCATTAAGTAAATGTGTTGCAAAAGAATGTCTTAACATATGAGGAGAAATATTCTTATGAATAGATGTCTTCTTAATCATATTAGTTAATATATATCTAATTCCTCTTTCAGTTATCTTTCTTCCTTGATTATTTAGAATCAAATACTCACTATGATACTTATTTAAACTAGGATAAGAATCACTTAAATAAAGTTTTAAAATATCACTAGCATACTCACCATAATTAGCAATTCTTTCTTTACTACCTTTTCCATGAATTAAAATAGTTCTCTCACTCTTATTAATATCTTTAATCTTAATATTAACTAATTCCCCCACTCTTATCCCTGTCGCATATAAAATCTCCATAATCAGTCTATCTCTAATTCCTAAGACAGTTTTCAAATCAGGAACATTAAATAATTCTTCTAATTCATTATATTCAAAATAACGTGGTAGTCTCTGTTCTTTCTTTGGTGAGGTTATCAAGGAAAAAAGATTACTCTTAACTAATTTATTATTTTCTAAAAAATTATAATAGCTTCTTAAACTACTAAGTTTACGAGATATAGAAGTAGATTTCTCTTGTTTTTTCTCTTTTAAGTACATTAAATAAAGTCTAATATCACTATATTCTAGTTTTAGATAGTCTAACTCCTCTTTTTCTAAATAAGTCAAAAATTCTATAATATCATTGTAATAACTATCAATAGTATAACTTGAATAATGTCTTTGATATTCTAAATACTCAAGATATTTTCTTAGGTTACTATCTTCTACGTCCATAGAAATTACCCTCTCCTCCTGCCATCATTTCCATTTCTTTTTCATCGTAAAATGCATATTCATCAGGATCATATTCATCTAAAGAAGAATCAGTTGTAGATGTAACAAAAGGAATAACAATATTAGGAGTACTTACATTTTTATAATTATTCAATTTAGAAACGCTTTCTCTAACTTTTAAATTCTGACAATGTATTTTTCCTTTATTAGTTAAGAAACGTCTAAACACTTCATAATTACGAAAATTCTCCTCCAAAGCTCTATCTTCCTCAATAATTGCATCTTCTTCTTTTGCACTTGATAAATATTGATGTAAAAAGAAGGAGAAATCACTTTTCTCACCAAAAATAGTTTTAAGAGCCTCTTCATTCTTATTAGTTACCAAAGTTTTAAACTCATCAAAATTACTTGTAAAAAATGCTGTATTAGCAGTTATTCTCTTAATACTACGATAGCCATTAATAGTATATATTGTTTTACTTTTAATAGATTCAATAACCTCTTGTAAAGGTTTATTATCATAGATAACACTTTTATAAAAGTATTCCCCTTTACTTGTCATTCCTCTAATTGAAAAAATATTTTTGTCTTGATAAGACGGAGCTAAAGAAGCACTAAAAGTGGTAAAACTTGAGTATCCTGCTGTTACATAATCAATACTTTCAAGAGTAGTTAAGTCTTGATTAGGTATTTTTATAATCTCTTCATTTTTATATTTATGTCCTCTACTATATTTATCATAATAAGATCCTACTAAATTATATTTTCCCATATAATTCACCTCACTAAAGTTCTTACTTTTATTGTATATCTTTTTTTCAATTTTTCCTAGTCTTATTTTAGTCAAAGAAAAAAGAGCTTTATTCACTCTTCTTCTTTTTCTCTAACAATACCTCTTTCCTAGAGAAATTTTGTTTTCCTTTTTTATCAAGCCCCATAGCTTTTACTAGAATTGTATCTCCTACTTTAACAACGTCTTCTATCTTTTCTACTCTTTTAGTATCTAACTGTGACACATGAACAAGACCTTCACAACCTGGCCAAAGTTCGACAAAACAACCAAAGTCATGAATAGCAACTACTTTAGCTTCATAAGTCTTACCTACTTCTATTTCTCTAGCTACATCTTCAATCATTCTAACAGTTTTCTCAATTACCTCACTATCAGTATGATAAACAATTACTCTACCATCATCTTCTAAATCTACTTTAACAGCATTAATATTATTAACATCTTTTACATTACTAGCTTCACAGATAATTTTTGTAATCATCTCTCCACCTTTACCGATAACATCTCTTATTTTATTAGGTGAAATATAGAAAACTTTAGTCTTAGGTGCATATTTTGAAACCTCGCTTCTTGGCTTGCTAATTTGTTTTTTAATAACATCAAGTATTTCTAATCTTGCCTTTTTAGCTTGTTCTAATGCTTCTCTTAGTATTTCTCTCGTCACACCTTTAATTTTAATATCCATTTGTAGGGCACAGATTCCATCACTAGTTCCTGCTACTTTAAAATCCATATCTCCTAAATGGTCTTCCATTCCGGCAATATCAGTTAAAATTGTATAGTCATCATCACTAGTAATAAGACCCATAGCAATACCTGCTACTGGAGCCTTAATTGGTACACCAGCAGCCATCAAACTCATACAACCAGCACAAATAGATGCTTGAGAACTACTACCATTACTTTCTAGTATTTCAGAAACCACTCTAATAGTATATGGAAATTCATCTTCACTAGGTATTACTTGTAATAAAGCTCTTTCTCCTAAAGCTCCATGACCAATTTCTCTTCTTCCTGGTGCCCCATACCTTCCTGTTTCTCCTACTGAAAATTGTGGAAAGTTATAGTGAAGCATAAATCTTTTTTCATCTTCTAAACTAAGTCCATCAAGTATTTGATGTTCTCCTAAAGCTCCTAAAGTTGTTACTGATAGACATTGTGTTTCCCCTCTCGTAAATAAAGCAGAACCATGAGTTCTAGGCAATAAATCTATAGCTGTAGATAAAGGTCTAATCTCATCCATTCTTCTACCATCAGCTCTTGTCTTTTCTTTAACAACGATATTTCTAAATAATCGGTACTCAACATCTTCCATTATTTTAGCTACTTTTACAAGTAAAAGATTAACCTCATCTTCCTCTTTGTCTTTATTATTCTCTTTATATTGTTCAATTACCTCTTCTTTAATCTTATCTATTGCTTCATACCGTTCTAATTTCTCTTTAATTCTTAAAGCATGGTCAAGATTAGTTTCTACTAAAGCTGTTACCTCTTCAATTAAAGAATCTTCTATCGTTAAACATTCATATTCAAAAGGAGTAACTCCAATCTCTTCAATAATTTCTTTTTGCCATCTACATAGTTCTTTTATCGCTTCATGACCTTTCATTAATCCCTCTAGCATTATGCTCTCACTAACCTCTTTAGCTCCAGCTTCAACCATATTAATTGCATCAATTGTTCCTGCTACCGTAAGATCTAAACTACTTTTTTCTAATTCAGCTGCATCAGGATTAATAATATATTCTCCATCAACATAACCAACTTTAACTCCAGCAATAGGACCTTCAAAAGGAGCTCCTGATATCATTGTTGCTAGTGATGATCCTAAAAGAGCTGTAAGTTCAGGAGAACAATTTTGATCAACTGATAATACAGTATTGATAACTTGAACCTCATTTTTAAAATCTTCTTTAAATAGTGGTCGCATTGGTCGATCTATCATCCTTGCTGCTAAAGTAGCTGCTTCTGTAGGTCGTCCTTCTCGTTTTATAAAACCACCTGGTATTTTCCCTACTGAATAAAGTTTTTCTTGATAATTAACTGTTAGTGGAAAAAAATCACTTAACAAGTTAGCTTTCTTGTTAATAACTGTAGCTGTTAAAATAACTGTATCATTATATCTAACTAAAACAGATCCACTCGCTTGTTTCGCAAGTTCTCCATGTTCAACAATTATTTTCTTTCCATAAAAATCATATTCAAATACTTTCTTAACCATTATATTTCCTTCTTTCTCTATACATCTTTAAAACGAATCCATTAGTCTTTGTTCTCCATAAACCTATAAAAACGTAAAGAACGTAAAGCTACTAATAGAATAACAGAAAAAACAAAAAAATTCTACTCTTTCTTAGTTTTTAACGAAAGAAAAAGAACTCTTTATGAGTTCTATTTTCTTAATCCTAATTTTTTAACAACCTCACGATATCTAGTAATATCAGTTCTTGCTAAATAATTAAGCATATTACGGCGTCTTCCAACTTTCATTAAAAGACCACGACGCGAATGATGATCATGGATATGTTCTTTTAAGTGCTCTGTTAAATTATCTATTTCTTTTGTTAAAATAGCAATTTGCACTTCAACAGATCCAGTATCATTAGCATCTTTACCGAATTCTTTAACTAATTTTTCTTTTTCACTCTTTGTTAAAGCCATTTTTAATCTTCCTTTCTTATCTTTAATTCACCTAATTCTTGGTAAAAGGTATAAGGAAGAACTCCTCTCACTAAGAATTGGTAACGCTATTACTATACTATAAAATTATTATTTTGTCTATAAATTTCTATCTTTTTATATACGTTTAACCTTAGTAATAATATTTAAATTTGGCATTCTTTTGACTAGTTTCTTATCTTCACTAATTTCTTCATTTTTAAAATTATTTGTCAAGCCATAATCTTCTAATAACATCTCATAAACTTTATTTGTTATTTCTATTTCCTTTTTCTCATCATCATTAAGTTCTTTCTGATGCTCAAGTTCCTTCCGTAATGTTTCATATTTTCTTATTTCACGTTCTCTTTTTATCTCCCAGTAAGAAGCTGGTCCACCACAAGTATATGGGTTTAACCTATATGGATTTTTAGCATTACATAAACTCTCTAGCTTATACATTGCTTTTTCTAATTCTTTTTCTCTGAATTCTTCATCCTTCACGACCTGATATAAAAAGATATCACCTATTCTTTTAGTTACAACTCCTTCTTGAACAATAGATAAATTATCTAACCCATTACTATAATCGAAAGCAAATAGTTCAATATCTTTAAATTCTAAAGAAGCAAAAATACTTAAAATATTATTTTCATCTTTCTTCTTATAACTTAATCCATTTTCTCCCATTATATTTAAAGCTCTAATATAAATGTTATATTGAGCAATTCTTATATATATATCTAGATTAGCTAAAGTACTTCTATTAGTATCATCAATATAATCTCTAACAACTGAAAACTCTAATTCTAACAACGAATTTAAATAATCCGCAATAGGATTCGTTAATATTCCTTTATACATTTTCAATGTTTCTTTTAGTTCTTCTTTTTTATGCACTTTTAAACCTCCCCAAATTATGTTAACATTTTAAAACATTCTAATTTATTATGGAAAGAAACTTGATAAATGGCTAGCGCTTTATCATGTTCTTTAAATAATACTCTATCTTTTATTTGATATTTATTACTGACTACCCCTCCATTTTTCACTAATTTACTGTCTTCTTTTAAAACCTCTTTCACAGGTATATTTAAAGCTTCAGCAATAGATATTAACTTACTATTTATCTTAACATCATCAAGTTCTATCGCTTCTTTAATACTAAAATTACCTTGTCTTGTTCTAATCAGTTTTTCCATCGTACATGGTACAGCAAGAATTTCTCCAATATCATTAATAAGGCTTCTAATATAAGTTCCCTTAGATACTACCGTTCTAAAAGTAAAAGTATCTTCCCTAAAATCCAATAGTTCTAACTCTTTTATAGTAACTAATCTCTTTGGTAATTCTATCTCTTTATTTTCTCTAGCATATTCATATAATTTTTTTCCTTCTATTTTAACAGCAGAATACTTTGGTACCTCTTGAAAATACTCTCTTGGAAATTTCTGAAATAAATTTTCTAATTCATCTTTCGTGGTCCTTAAATTACTAGTAGCAAGAATCATTCCTGTTATATCTAAAGTATCTGTCTTGAGTCCCATTCTAACAGTTGCAATATATTCTTTTTCTGTACTAATCAACAATTCATTAATTTTCGTCGCTTTATTGATAGTAACAACAAGTACCCCTTCTGCTAAAGGATCAAGTGTCCCATTATGTCCAACTTTCTTAGTATCAAAAATATTACTTATTTTATTAACAACATCACGTGAGGTTAACATTGATGGTTTATTAACGACTAAAACTCCAGATTTATTATAAAGATTATCATACTCTTCTAAAGTTAAATTATTTTCCATAATAATATGAGCTGTCTTTTTTCCAACATAACGAAAATGCCAAGCTTCATAACTATAACCAGTTATTTCTTCTTTATCTTTAGGATATCTTAAAATTAAACCAAACGAACTTAATAGTGGATGTATTTTTCTAAAGATTGCTTCTTCCCTCGCAGTTAAGTCATTCTCCTCACTAACTTTACCATCTATAACTAAAGAAATATCAAAACAAAGACCTGTATGATGTTCACTAAATGAAGGGAGTGCTACATAATTATTAGTATAATCAAGACCATACTTTTGCTCATATTCTAATCTAAGACTTGCTTGCTCTTCTACACTCCTATAACCACTAACAAGAGTAATATAAATATTTATTTTCTCTAAAGTTTTTTTTAAGTCTAAATAAGCTTTCAAAGTTTTACTTTCTAAGTAAAATTCTTCTTTAGACCCTGTAACAATTCTTTTTAAATTTCTATTTTGTAGTAAAGATTCTTGATAAGGATTATTTTTATTAACTAGTATTTTATAATTCATTTTTCCTCATTAATCCTATCAATAACCTTATCAATATGTTCACCATAAGCGATAGAATTATCATAAAGAAATCTTAACTCTGGCGTATGTCTAATTTCAATTCTCTTAGCTAATTCACCTCTTATAAAACTACTAGCTTTATTTAATGAAGCCAAAATTTCATCTTTATTATCTTTATCTAATATTGTTACATATATTTTCGCCACACTTAAATCAAGAGCAGTATCACAGTCAGTAACAGTAACAAATCTAATATCTTCATCTTTTATTTCTAGCATTAGTATTTTACTAACCTCTTCCATAATCATATGGTTAATTCTTTCTATTTTTATATTTGTATTACCCATAATCTCACACCTTTCTTTATTAATTTATCTTAACATATATTTTAATTACTTAATAGATATTTTTTTAATTTTGTATTTCTTCTAAACACTCTTCATTTTCTAACTTTCAATTTGAATATAACTACCATTATTATTCTTTTTAACCACTATTTTCTTATCTATTCTAGATATTAATTCTGATACATGAGAGATAATACCCACTAATTTATCATCATCTACTAAATCTGACAAAGTATTTAAAGCTTGATTTAATGACTCCTGATCCAAAGAACCAAAACCTTCATCAATAAAGAGAGCATCCATTTTAATTCCTCCTGCAAACATACTTATAACATCACTTAAACCTAAAGCTAGTGCTAAAGCCGCTTTAAACTTTTCTCCCCCTGATAATGATGAGACCTCCCTTTCTTTACCTGTATAAGAGTCAAAGATAGAAAACTCTAACCCCATTTTCTCTGTTAAAGAACTAGAAACCTCTTTTTTTCTTAGATCATATCTTCCATCAGTCATTTTAATTAATCTTTTATTAGCTTCAACTAAAACGTTATTTAAATAATATGACTGGACATAATTTTCAAAAGTAATTCTCTGTTTTCTAATTAATTTCGCATTAGCAGTATCACTTAATAACTTAACTGTTAAATACTCTTTCTCTTCTCTTTTTAGATTACCGATATAAACTTTTATATTGTTAGCAACCTCTTTTTCTTTCTTTAAAACCGCATAAAAATCATTGTATTCACTATTTAATAATTCACAGGAAGAAATATTTTTATTTAATTCTTCTACTTTATCATCTATATTTATTATTTCTTTAGTTCCTACCTCTTTAGTATATAATTCAATTGTTGTCATATATTTATTATACTCAGTATCATAAGCTTTAATTTTAGTACTTAAGGTATTTAACTCAGATTGTGTTATCTTCTTCTGTTCAAAATCTTCATATGATGTATTTAATTTAATATATAAGTCATTTAAGTCTTTAGTATATTTCCCTAAATCAGCATTAGATTTAAGAATAGTATCATTATATAGTTCAATCTCCCTTTCACCTTTACTTATATCAGTAGTCAAATCTGTTTTCTCTTTCAAGAGTTTATTATAACTATCTTTTATCTCTTTTAACTTATTATTTAAACTATCAAGTAAAGTATTCAATTCATCTATAGTAGTATCAACATCAGTATAACTATCTAAATTTAGCTCTTTAATATTTTGTTTTAACGAATCTATTTTAGACTCATGAGTCTTTCTAGTATCGATAATCTTACTAAGGATTTCATTTTGCTTTTCTAAATCTTCCTTTGTAATACTATAATCGTTTTTCAAAGCTTTATGGGGATGATCATATGAACCACAAACAGGACATGGCATATTATCTTCTAATGTTTCTGCCAAGATAAAAGCTTCATTTAAGTAATAATTTCTACTTAATTGATTGTATTTATTATGTTCTAAAGTTTCCTCATCTAATATTTCTTTTAATTTAGCTTCATTTATTATTAAGGAATTATTTAACTCTTTAAACTTAATCAAATTCTTTAGTTTTTCTTTTGTACTAACAATTTTCTTATTTATATCTGTTACTCTATCACCATATTTATCTAAGTCAGCATAAATTTCTTTATTTTTATCATATAAAAGTTTTAAAGCAGTTAATTTTTCCTTACTTGTATTAAGACTCTTTGTAGTATCTTTAAGGTTATTTTGTTCTTTATTAATTAAGTTTAATAAATTACTTATTTTAGGTGCTTTATGAAGGTTATAGTCAAGAATACCTTTCTCTTTTTCAATCATTACGTTATTTTTTTGCAATAATTGTAATTTCTCTTTACTATTTTCAAGTTCCTTTATTTTCCTATTTGTTTCCTCTATTTTTTCTAATTCTACTTTTTTAGTTGTTATTTTCTCATTTAATTTATCTACTACTTTTTTCTTTTCCTCTAAAGCCTTTTCATCACTAATAATTTTCTCTTCTAAATATTTACTTAACTGATCATTAGTCAAATTAGAGAAATTAAAGTCAGTAATTTTATTTTTCTCTTTTTCTATTTCTTCTTTTGTCCGCTTATACTTTTGTTCTTTTAAAACCAAATCTTCCTTTAATTTTAAAGTAATATTACTATAAATATCTGTATTGAATATTTTTCTAAAGATTGAGGTTTTCTCATCAGATGATGCTAATAAAAACTTAGTAAATTCTCCTTGTGATAACATCGCTACTTGCCTAAATTGTTTAAAATCAAGCCCAATTAAGGATTCAATTTCTTTAGTAACAACATTTGTTTTTGTCTCCATCCGCCCATTAATTTCAAACTCTGCTGTCGCTGGTTGTTTTGTTTCTCCATTTCCTCTTTTACTCTTCCGCATATACTCAGGGCTTCTTCTAACAGAATACTCTTTATTGTTATGATAAAATTCTAACTTTACATATGTTTCCGTATCAGGTGAAGAAAAATCGCTTCTAAGAGAATTTGTTTTTCTAGTTGTTCCAGATGACTCACCATATAAAGCATAACAGATAGCATCAAAGATTGTTGTTTTTCCTGCTCCTGTATCACCAGTTATTAATAGCAATCCCCGATCAATTTTAGCTTTTTCAAAATCAATCTCTACTTTATCTTTAAAGGGACCAAAAGCTTGCATTGTTAATTTTTTTAATTGCATATTACTACTCCTCCAAATTATTAATTAAACTTTCTAAATATTTCTGTTCATCTAAAATAAGATCTCTATCGTGTTGCGACTTAAAAAAATCATTAAATAACTCTAAAGGAGAAGCTTCTTTACTAATATCAACATTATTTAAATTATTAAGGATAGAATCATCCCTATTAGCAAAACTTAAAGACAAAGCATTAGGAAATCTCTTTTTAATCTCATCCATTGGAGAAATTAATGGCATATTATCCTCTAAAATTACTTTAATAATATCTTCACTTGCCTCCATCTTCATAATACTATCAAAAGTACCTGTAATAACTCTAAGTTTTCTTAAAGGAGAAATAGGAATAAACTCTAAACTCATATCATTTGTATCTATAAGAACCACACTCTTATTATCATTCGCTTCGCTAAAAGAATATTTTAATGGTGTCCCTGAATACCTTATAGTTTCTCTTTTCACCTTTTGTGCTCGATGAATATGCCCTAAAGCTACATAATCAAATTTATCTAACAAATTAACATCAATCGCATCAATCGTCCCAACATTAGTAGCACTTTCTGAATCAGAAAAAACTATATCTTCACCTTTATTTATAACAAATTGGTGAGCAAGTAAAATATTCTTCTTACTTTCATCAAACTTTTCTCTAGCAAGTATCCATTTCATCATTTCATTAGAATTCGTAATCTTTTCATAAGTTTCTTCATTAACAATATGTTTAAGATGAAATGGTTTAATAAATGGTAACATATAAAAGACAACGTCATCTTTACAAAACTTATATATTTCTCCATTATATTCCGTAACAATATGAATATTTAACTTATTAAAGATATTAGAACCAAACGATAATCTATCCCTAGAATCATGATTACCACTTGTTATTAAAACATCTACTTTTAAAGCTGCTAAAGATTCTAAAAAGCTATTAAACAAGTTAACCGCATCAGTTGAAGGAATACTCTTATCATAAATATCACCTGGTATCATAAGAACATCAACTTGATTATTTGTAATAATATTTATTAATTGCTGTAACATTTCTTTTTGATCTTCATAAAGCGATTCTTCTAATAAACTTTTTCCTAAATGCAAATCACTTGTATGTAATATTTTCATGAGTACCTCCTAGTAAAGACCTATTGTGATAGAATAAAACTTAAAACACCACCCTAATCTCATTAAAAAAATAACCTAATATCTATCAACAACCAAAGCTTATCATGCAAAACAAATGTTTGTCAATCCCTTTTTTTCTTTTTGCAAACAAAAAGAAAGCCCTAAGCCTTCTTATCTTTTTATCTCTACTAATTTATAAACCTCAATTAAATCATTCTCTTTATAATCTTGGAAATTTTCTAACGTTAGACCACAATCATGATCTTTAGTTATTTCTTTAACCGTATCTTTTTCATGTTGTAAAGATTTAATTGCCCCATTATAGATAACAATACCATCTCTAACTACTCTTGCTTTATCATTTATTTTTACACTACCAGATAAAACATGACATCCAGCTATCATTCCAACTTTAGAGAATTTAAATAGTTGTCTAACCTCAACTGTTCCCGTTATCTCTTCTTCATAAACAGGTTCAAGCATACCTTTCATCGCATTTTCCATATCTTCAACTACTTTATAGATAATATCGTATAGTCTTATTTCTACACCATATTCTTTAGCTAAATCAAGGACTTTACTGTTACCTCTTACATTAAAACCTATAATAATCGCATTAGATGCTTGTGCTAAGACAATATCGCTTTCTGTAATCGCACCAACAGCACCTCTAATAATATTGATTTTAACTCCTTCTACATTTATCTTCTCTAAAGAGCTTCTAACTGCTTCTAAACTACCATTAACATCTGTCTTTAAGATGATATTAATCTCTTTAAGTCCTTCATTAATCTGTCCAAATAATTCATCAAGACTCATACCTGTTCTATTAGTATCTGCAACTTTTTCTCTAAGCTCTCTATCATGAGCAATTCCTCTTGCTTGTTTTTCTGTCTCAAAAGCCATAAACTTAGACGAAGCATCAGGAACAGTAGACAATCCTGTAACAGAAACTGGCATTGATGGTGGTGCTTCCACAATATCTTTACCTAAATCATTTTTTAAAGTTCTAACTTTACCAAAACTTGTTCCTACTACAATAGGATCTCCTAATCTTAAAGTACCATTCTGGATTAATAAAGTTGCAATCGGACCTACATGTTTATCCATCTTACTTTCAAGTACTACTCCTGTTGCATAACGATTAGGATTAGCTTTTAACTCACACATCTCTGCTACTAAAAGAATATTCTCTAATAATTCTTCAATACCTTCTCCCGTAACAGCAGATATTTTACTAACAATTATATCTCCTCCCCATTCTTCTGGAGTAAGACCAGCTTCTACAAGTCCCGTCATGGTTCTTTCTATATTAGCTTCTGGTTTATCTATTTTATTAATACAAACGATAATTGGTACTTTTGCTGCTTTCGCATGGTCAATTGCTTCCCTAGTTTGTGGCATCACTCCATCATCAGCAGCCACAATAATAATAACTATATCAGTAACACTAGCACCTCTTGCTCTCATTTCTGTAAAAGCTGCATGTCCTGGAGTATCTATAAAGGTTATCTTTTTATCTTTAACCTCTACTTGATAAGCCCCAATCGCTTGGGTAATACCTCCAGCTTCCCCACTAGCTACATTAGTCTTTCTAATAGCATCTAGAAGTGTTGTTTTACCATGATCAACATGTCCCATAATTGTAACCACAGGAGGCCTTGGAACTAAATCTTCTTCTTTATCTTTTATTTCATAATTTTCAAAATTAGAAATATCCACTGCTTCTTCTTTCTTTAAAGTTTTATTATATTCTAAAGCTATAACCTCTACATCATCATAACTTAGAGAATTATTAGCAGTAGCCATAATTCCTAAACTCATTAATTTCATAATAAGTTTATTTACTCCTTCTCCTAAACTAGAAGCTAAATCTGCTACTGTCATTCCTTCCTTATAAAGGATTACATCTTTATCTATTTCTTGTTCATTACTTTGTAATTTCTCTTTATGTTTATAAATATTTTTTCTCTCTTGCCGATATTCTTCTTTTTTATCTTTAACTTTACTGCCTTTATTTTTTACTTTCGTAACTTTAATTTTATTATCATGATCCAAATTACTATCATAAGCAATTTGTTCTGCTTTTTCATCTAAAGCTATATCTTTAACTAATTCTTCATCAGGTGATTCTTCCACATAGTCTTCTTCATCTTGAATGGAATTATCTAAAAGAATGATCTCATCATCGCTTAAAATTCTCTCTAGGTCACTATAGTCCATAGAAAGCCTCTCCATATGTTTAATGACCTCATCGATACTTTTATTTACGTCAATGGCGTATTCTTTTATTGTCATATCATTCACCTCTTTCTTAATTTTCTATTATTTTTCTTATTTCATCATATACCTCACTTGGAATAGTAGTTTCTAGGCGTTTTTCTAAACTTTTCTTTTTTATAGCTAGCTCTAATACATTTATATCTTTTTTAATATATGCACCACGCCCATTTTTTTTACCTGTTTCATCAACAAAAACATTTCCTTCTTTATCTTTTACAATTCTAAGTAGTTCTTTCTTAGGAAACTGTTCTCCTGTCACTACACAAGTTCTAAGAGGAATCTTTCTTTGTTTCATATACCCTCCTATTCTGATTTAATTGAAATACCTAATTCTTTCGCTTGTTCACTTGTTTTAATATCTAGTTTATATTTAGTAAGCTTCGTTGCAAGGCGAGCATTAAGACCTTTTTTCCCTATTGCTAAAGAGAAATTATCTCCATCAGCTATTACTAAAGCTTCTTTTTTCTTAACATCAGTAACTAAAACCGTTACATCTTTAGCAGGTGACAAGGCATTAGCGATAAAAGTAGCAGGATCATTATCGTATTTAACGATATCTATTTTCTCTCCATTTAACTCAGTAATAATATTAGCAATCCGGCTTCCCTTTTCACCAATACAAGCTCCAATAGGATCTACTTTAGGATTTTCTGAATATACAGCCACTTTACTTCTAACCCCTGCTTCTCTAGCTACACTATATAAAAGGACGGTTCCATCAGCTAACTCTGGTATTTCATGTTCAAATAATCTTTTAACAAATCCATAATGTCTTCTACTAAGAAGCACTAAAAGGTTACGTCCATTATTATCTACTTTACTTACATAGACTTTAATTGTACTACCCATTTTAATCTTCTCACCAGGAATAATATCTTTTTTAGGTAAGATTCCATTAGTACGTCCAAGATCAATAAAGTAGTTATCTGTATCTTCTAAAGCTACAGTTCCAACAAGTAATTCATCTTGTTTATCTCCAAATTCTTCAGTAATACTATTACGTTCAGCTTCTCTAATTTTTTGAATAACCACTTGTTTAGCAGTAGATGCTGCAACTCTACCAAAGTCTTTAGGTGTAACCTCAGTATCAATAGTATCTCCAATATTAAGTGATTTATCTATTTTTCTAGCATCACTTAATTTAATTTCACATTCAGGATTAAAGAAACTAATTTTTTCTTTCTCTTCTTTATCCTCTTCTTCAGTAACAGTATCTTCCTCTTCTTCCTCATCTTCATCAGTATAATGTTCAAATAAGTAGTCTTCATATTCTTCTTTAGTCATTTTGTCATCAGGAACAACTGTTAAAAAGGAATATACTTTTATTTCCCCTGTCTCTTCATTAATTAAAACTTTAACATTATTATTTTTTGTCTTTGCATTTTTCTTATAAGCACTAGTTAAAGCTCCTCGCATCGCATCATAGACAATACTTTTATCAATATTTTTTTCTTTTACTATATTATCTACAGCCATTAAAAACTCTTTACTGTTCATCTTGCTCATCTCCCTTACTTTTAGAATGTATGTCTAAAACCTCGATATCATCACAAAAGCCATTATCATCCATAATAGGATTAATAATTTTCGTCGCTTCTGTTATTAAGTTAACATCAATGGTATTAGAACTATCAAGTTCAACATTTAAAGTCTTAACTCCTTCTTCTTTGCTGTAATAAACACTACTAACATAAAGGTCTAAGTCTTTAATACTTGGATCTACAAGTTCTTTTACTTTCTCTTCCATAATACCTCCTTTAACAAAAACTAAAGAGTGGGTATTTTATTTCCCACTCCTTTCTTGTCTATAAGTATAACCTATTATTTAGTTTTTGTCAAAAATATATTTTAACGATTATATTTTTAGTGTATAATTATTAATGGTGATGATAATGAATAAAACAAGAATTTTAGAAATCTTAAAAGGAATACTTACTTTTGTCATATTTTATTTTAGTAGTTATTTAGTAGTTATTCCAATACTTTTATTTGGTATTGACCGGAATAATTATACAGCGACTGATTTATCTATTGTAAATGCTTTTTGTGAAGCTTTATTAGTTATTATTTTAGTAATTCTTTATTTTAAGGATTTAAAAGAACAATTTAAAAGCTTTAAAAAGAATTATAAGTCTTTCCTAGATATAGCTTTAAAGTATTGGATAGTTGGTTTAGTTATTATGTGTGTATCTAATATTATTATTGGTATTGTAACAAGTTTAGGAACATCTTCTAATGAACAAGCGGTACAAGGATTAATCAGTACCACCCCATATTTAATGATTTTAACAGCAGGAATATTAGCACCTATTGCTGAAGAGATTACTTTTAGAAGTGGTTTTGCTAAGATATTTAAAAATAAATGGCTTTACTGTTTTGCCTCAGGATTTGTCTTTGGACTCTTACACGTTATAGGTAGTAGTAACATTTTAGAGTATCTTTATATTATTCCGTATGGTAGTTTAGGATTCTTCTTTGCTCTAACATTCTATGAAACAAAAAGTATTTTCCCATCTATTTGTATGCATGCTCTTCATAATACAGTATTAATTATCCTATCAATTATAGCTCTTTAAAACCTCTAACAATTTAGTTAGAGGTTTTATTTTAAAATTTTATTAATTAATTGTACCTAAATTTAAAGATAAGCGAAAAGAACCGTAGATACTAGCATCTGCATTACTCCTACCAAAATAAAATACACCTGCATCAGTAGTATCATAATAATAACCACTACTAGCAACCCACGGAGATGTAACAGTTATCATATTTTTGGCATCATTATACCATCCTGCTATCTCACCTAAACCATGGCTTAAACATTCTCTATTATTACATGCTAAGCTTATATTAGTATCTGTATACTTATCATAATATCTAACCTCAGGCATTGTTATAAATCCTGAATTGCCTAAATTATTATTGTAAATTCCCATTACAATCTCAAAAGCTCCTCCACTCATATCATAAACACCATAAATTGTCCCAGTTGTACTAGCTCCTGTTCCATTTATGTCTATATCATAAGTATATTGACATCCATAATCTGTATTTTCATTACTCGGGTTTCCATAACTACATCCTGTTATGAATTGATTACTCTTGTTCTGATATATCTCTTTATTTACACCTGTGAAATTTTCATTTCCTAGCTTACCATACCGACTTTGTGATAAGTAAGCTACTACTGCCCACTCGCTATTCTTCATCATATGTGTATCAACAGTACTACTTAAACCATATCTATTTCCTTCATCATTCATTTTTAAACTTACATTAAAAGCATTACTTACATTTATATTTCTCCAACTTGTGACATTTGGCTTTATCATGGCATCTAACTCTGTGGTATTTCCTCCACCATAACTAGCATCTGGGTTAGAACTACTTGTCTCAAACTTGCCTACCCAAATTCCACTTAGTTCTTCGTCACCAAAGGCAAAGGCGTCTGGAGTATAATACTCTCTTGCTCCTGTTGTTATGTATTTTGCATTACCTCTATCTTTTATATCATTACTTACAAATCTAATATCTATTTCTCCTGGTAAAGCTAAAGTTGGTTCACTTTCTAAATAACACCCCTTTCGTCCATAATAATTAGTTCCATCTTCACTTGCAATACTATAACTGTATCTTGGTATCCATACCCACATGGTTTCTATATCATTTATATTTACTATGGTTCCTATAGAAGCATTTTTATAACTTTCCCTTGTACTACTACTGACAGTTACAGCATTGGCCCATTTCTGTTCATTATAGTTATACCAATCATTATTAGCATTACTTATATCTGCTTTTACCCAATTATTATTTTCATATTTCACAGCAATCATATTGGTATCTAGTTCTGGAGCATTTGGTTCATTTGTATATTCTGTAAATAAATGACCATTACTTGGTAAACTTAAATCATTATAATCTAGTCCTACTCGTACTCCTAACTCTATTACTACCTCATTACTAGAATTATTTTCTACCATTATTTTATATTTATTACTACTACCTATAGATTCACTACTTTCTAAATTAACACCTGTCGCTCCTGGTAAAGGATTTGTTTCACAATCTGTAATATAACCAACATTTACATTTGCTGGTATTTCATCTAAATAATAAAAGTTAAATCTTGCTATTCTCTCATTAGGATTACTTAAAGTAACTATAAACTCAATAGATGTTCCACTAGGAACAGTTAAAGTATTTCCTTCTTCTCCATCTACTTTTAAGTCATAAGTTAAATTTCCCGTGACGATACTTATCGCATTACTTTTTTCCTTACTTACTGTAAACATGGCATAAGAAAAGTAACTTGCTAATAGTAAGAAACTAATTAATATTGAACCTAAAACATATATCTTTGATAGTTTAGTATTTAATAATATTTTTTTCACTTTGTATTACTCCCTTCATTTAACCATAAAAAAGAACAGAATACACCTATCCTGCTCTTATTGTATGCTTAAAGAAAGTACTTAAGCTTCTAAAGTACCCCCCCCCAGGTAACTTTTTGTAAACGGGTGCTAGTTCTCATTTTCATACCTTCTTTCTATTATTTACTCACTACAAGTCTAACATATTTTAATACTAACAGCAATAACACAGAGTAAATTTATAATATATATACACTAAATAAGTTCTTCATGACCTGTTAGTTTTACACTAACTAACTTTGATACTCCAGACTCTTGCATCGTAATACCATATAATGTATCAGCAAACTCCATAGTCTTCTTTTTATGGGTTATAATTAGAAACTGCGTTTTATTCTTATAATTAGCTAAGTAATTACCAAATTCAATAACATTCGCTTCATCTAATGCTGCCTCTACCTCATCAAAGATACAAAAAGGAATAGTTCTAATATTTATAATAGCAAATAATAAACTAATCGCTGTTAAAGTCTTCTCTCCTCCTGATAAAAGACTAATTGTCGTTAACTTTTTACCTGGAGGACAAGCAGTTATTTCAATTCCTGTTGTTAAAATATCATCATCAGTTAATTTTAAATCAGCATGACCACCATGAAATAATTCTTTAAATACTTGTTTAAATTCGCTTCTTATCTGTTCAAAAGTCTTTAAGAATTCACTCTTCATAACCTCATCCATTTCCCGCATTATTTCCATAAGTGTGGCTTCAGCTTTTTCTAAGTCTTCTTTTTGATGTAAAAGGAACTCATATCTAGTACTTACTCTTTCATATTCTTCTATCGCTGCTAAATTAACCATTCCTAAACTTTTAATAACCGCTTTATAATTATTAACCTTATATCTTGCTTCTTCAACCTCTTCATCTAAAGAATAACTTTCTCTGGCTTTTTCATAAGTAATAGCATATTCACTATTTAAAGTATTTAATAATGTATCTAATTTAACATCAATTCTACTAAGTTTTATTTCCAAAGAAACTTTCTCTTCTTCTTTTTTTCTAACTAAATTATTTTGATATCTACTATTACTCTCTTCTTCATCTATCTTTTCTTTTAATATGCCTATCTCTTTCTTTAAGGTTGTTAATTTTAATTCTAATTTTTCTTTATAAGTACTAGATTTACTTATTTGTTCTAATAAAGTTATTTCTTTATCATCAAACTCTTCTGTACTACCTTCATAATTAGCAATATTTTTAAGAATACTTTCTAGGTCTTTCTTCTTATCTTTTAAGGAGTTATTCTTCTGGTCATTACCCTCCGTCAATAGTTTTAAATTCTTCTCAAATTCATATACTTTATCTTCTAGTTTTTTCATATCGCTTCTTGTATCATTAATGTCTAACACGATTTTCTTATTTGTTTCCGTTAAACTTGTAACAAGATTAGTAAGATTAGTAATTTCCTGATTAATAATAACTCTACTTCTACCTTTATAGTTAGATCCACCTGTTAATGATCCCCCTACATTAATTACATCACCTGCTAAGGTAACTACTTTATAACGTCTATTAATTTTTTTACTAATTATTGTTGCTGTATCCAAGTCAGTTGCTATTAAAACTAGACCTAATTGATTATAGATAATATTTTTATATTTTTCATCTGTTGCAACTAAATCAGCTAAAACTCCAACATAGCCATCTTGATTATTTAAAAGATTTATACTTTCTTTATCTACATAACGTTTCTTTATAACATCTAAAGGAAAGAATGTAGCTCTTCCTAAGTTATTATGCTTTAAATATCTAACTGCTTCTTTGGCTGTTTCTTCATCTTTAGTTATAATAAAGTTTTTACTACTACTTATAGCAACATCTAAACATCTAGTATATTCTTCTTTTGTACTTATAACGTTACCAATAATATCATATATTCCTCTTAAAGTATCTGTATTTAAAATCTTCTTAACTGTATCTGGAAGAGCACTACCTCTTTCAGCTTCTAATTTTAGTAATTCTATCTTATGTTTAGTAGATAAAATATCCCTATCCTGCTTACTATATGTTTGTTCATAATCTTTAAGTCTAATTTTTAAATTGTTAAGATTATTTTGATGAGCTTCTAAGTCTTTATTAATATTGAGGATTTCTTCATCAGTTATTTTTATTTCTTCTTCTAATAGCTCTATTTCTTTATTTAGATTAACTTTAGTCTCATATAAAGTTCTAAGTGTGGCTTCCCTATCAGTTTGATTTTTATTTTTCCTATTTTCTTTTAAGAGATTTAAATCAAGATTTAATGATCCCAAACTCTCTGTAATATTAAGTAGTTCTTTTTGAACAAACTCTAAATCTTTTTCTTTTGTTAACAAATCTGTTTTATTTTTTAAAGTTGAACTACTATCAAGATTACTTTGACTTTTGATAGTTGTAATTTCTTTTATTAAATTATCTTTCTTTTCTTTAAGTATTTCTTCTTCACTTGATAAGTTATAAATATCATAAGCAATCAAAGCTATTTCAAGTTTTTCTAAAGCTTCTTTCGTATTTTTATATTGAAGTGCTTTTTTACTTTGTTCTTTCAAAGGATTAACTTGCATTTCTAGCTCACTAATTATATCTTCAACTCTAGCCATCGCTTCATTTGTTTTCGCAAGTTTTTTCAAAGCTTCTTCTTTTCTTTTTTTATATTTTAAAATACCTGCTGCTTCTTCAAAGACAAGCCGTCTATCATCTTTACTTTCACTTAGTATTCTTGCAACCTCTCCTTGAGATATAATATTAAATGATTCTTTTGACACTCCACTATCTAAAAACAAATCGGTAATATCTTTAAGACGACATTTATTGTTATTAAGGAAATATTCATTCTCTCCACTACGATATATTCTTCGCTTAATACTAACCTCATTGTAATCAATGTTTAGATAATGATCACTATTATCAAAGATAAGTTCAACACTTGCTTGATTCTTTGGTTTTCTAGAGTCGCTTCCTGCAAAAATAACATCACTCATGCTACCTTCACCACGTAAGTTTTTAACTGATTGTTCACCTAAAACCCATCTTACCGCATCAACAACATTACTTTTACCACTACCATTAGGTCCAACAATACAAGTAATAGAATCATCTAATTTTATTTCCATCTTATCTGCAAAAGATTTAAATCCATTAGTTACTATTTCTTTCAAGTACATTTAAAACACCACTCTCTACTTTTATCATTTTAACAAATATTAAGCTCCAAGACAAGATTTTTTCTTGTAATTACAAGGTTTATATTACAAAATAAGGCCAGTACCAAAATAATAAGTTTATGTATTGTTATTTATACTTTCATAATAACTTTTTTTATGTTTTATTTTCAAACAATTTATTTTATAAAAGAAAAAAGCAAACACTTTTGCGTCTACTCTTATCATAAAATATTTACAGTTCTTAGCTTTTATTATTTAACATTTTATCATAATAATTGAATAAGTCTTCAAAAGCATTATAATGAACTATTTCTCTTTGTCTTAACCATAAAAGTGGTCCAATAACATCAGGATCATCAGTAAGCTCTATTAAGTTCTCATAAACAGCTCTTGCCTTTTGTTCTGCGGCCATATCTTCCATAATGTCTGCTAAAGGATCTCCAGTCGTAGCAAAATAAGTAACTGTAAAAGGAACACCGTTAGCATCAGTTGGATATAAAGCTTTTTTATGTTCTGCATAATGAGAAGCAAGACCAGCAGCTTTTAATTCTTCAACCGTTGCACCTTTTAATAATTGATACACCATTGTAGAAATCATTTCTACATGAGCTAATTCTTCAGTCCCAATATCAGTTAACAAGGCTTGACCTTTTTGATCAGGCATTGTATATCTTTGATTTAAATATCTTAGTGCTGCTGCTAATTCTCCATTACTACCTCCATATTACAAAAGGGACACTTATATAAACTAAGAACTTAAAGATACTAAATTTACTGAAAAAACTATTATAAAAAAATAGGTAGAGCCAAAATTAAGACTCTACCTTTTATTAATTATTAGCTACTTCGTATAAAGGCCCACAATCACATCTAAACTGAACTCCATCAGCTTCTAGAATTGCTACACCATTTTTTAAATAAGTGGTTGGGAGTTCAACACCTATTACAGTAAAAGTATTGTCACATTTCCAGTAGTCACCAACATTTAAAATTGCATTGTAATTAGCACTGCTTCCATCAGAATTACATTTAGCAAGTGGACCACTAGGAATGTAATCATTTATTCCACATGGAGAACCATAGCAAGTATCATAGCATCCGATAGCACCATTAGGATATTTGCTATTAGGCAATATTATTTCATTTACTTTAAATACACCATTAAACTTTACCTTTGAACCAACTTTTAATACTTGGTCTGCTGGAGTTGTAGAACTAGAACCACTACCGTTTAATTTTTCTTGAACTTTAGAAACAAAAGTATCCCAATCATAAGGATTACCACGTCTTATATCGTAAGGACAGTCTTTCCCAGTCCAATGGTTGTGCTGAAATAAGTAACTACTGGCATTTGTAACACCATATCTTTTTAATATCTCTGCAGATAGTTCTACTGCATTATCAGTAGCTTTCTTAATATCTCCATCAGAATTATCGCATATTTCAATAGAGATAGTTTTCATATTTCCATCGCCTCTACCATCACCTTGGCACCAAGCTACCTCATTTTCTGGAACACACCTAACCGCTCTATCTTGATCTACAACGTAATTCCATGATGTAGTTACATTCTTCCAAGAACCTCTTAAAAGGTTGGCGTGAGCTATTGCATTAGCACCTTTATTATTGTTTGATGTGTTATGGATAGTTATACCTTTGAAACCAGTTCTTGATATACCTGGTCTACAACTGTAACCAAGTGGAGCCAACATTTCGATTATTTTCATTACTCATCCCTTCCTTTTCCATCTTCTGTTATTCCGTTTTCTACTTTTTCTAGACTAGCTTCTTCTTTTGGAAGAGTTTTATCTTCTTTTATTGTTGCCATATATTATTTCTCCTCCACTTTAATACATTTATTTTCCCACTTTTTGTAAGCATCTAAATAAAGCTCTTTCTTATCCCCATTATAGGTAAGTTCATAGTACATACCATCTGAAACGGTAGTGCTTACTAGTGCTTTAAAGTTTTGTAATGTTTTACTAAACCATACAATAAAGACATTATCTTTGTTTATTTTTAATCCATCAGTTTTATCAACATTTTCATTAAAGTAATTAACTACTGTTTCTTTGCATAAATCTAACATTTCATTATTGACCATTTTAACATCTCCTTTATAACTATTTTAATATCTTATTTATTTTTAATATTAATTAAATCTGCCAAACCACCAGCACCCATAGTCGCAACAAGGCACAATACTAATGCCTGTAGTAAATTAGGCTCAACACCAGTAAAATAGCAAATTAATGCGCTGATAATACCTACAATTACATTCTGAATTGGAATATACTTGTTAGGTACACTATCAATAAATATTTTTGTAATAGCTCCTAAAATGTAAGCAACTATTGCTATAATTACTACATAAGTTATTTCCATTTTTATCTACTTCCTTTCTTACTTTGAATTAATAAGATGCTCTTCAACGTACCAAACGAGTTGATTAATTGCATCTTTATCTACTTTCATGTTTTCTTTGTTAAACCAATGAATAGCAATAAAACCAATGATATTACCCTCTCTGTTATGTATTGCTATATCGTAGAAAGAAGCTACATCTATACTCTTTTTAAAATTATAAGTACTAGGCATAGATGTTTTTAGTTCTTCCAAGTCTTCACAAACAAACTTGCCATCTTCTGTAATTCTGTGTATAAATTGTGGCATACAGTTCGTTGGTAAATTAATACATCGCTGTTGTACTGGCTGATTACCTGCTTTAAAAACCTCGTACGTGCAAGAGAATTTATATGCCGACCTATAATCAGAATAATGTTCCCCATTATGAAATTCGTAAACGTGAATTCTATCAGCATTTAGAATCTCTTTTACATATTCCAATTTATTAAGTATTTCTAAATCTAACTTATTCTGCCTAGTCAACATCTTACCTACATTTGTTTTTTTAAAATATTGGTTTAGATACTTTTTACACGCATATAGCGCTACTACTATCTCTGCTATAAATATTCCAAACTCTTTAGCAGTTTCTATTATCTCATTTATCATGTTAAGCTGTTCTTCTCCAAAAGAATTTATCACAAGCAGAATCTAACATTTGTGTTTCATTAACAGAAACTGTTAAATAAAAATAAGCTGTATCGCCAGCCTTAAGCTCATCTGCACCTACAATATCTAAAATTTGTAATTCTCCAGTTGAAGCATTTATATAAAACATTATATCGACATTAGACCCATCAGAACATCCTACGAAACGCATACTATTTGTAAATCTTGAAATGCCCAGATTATCAAAATTAAATGTACCTAGAACTCCTCCGCTATCAGTTACTGCTTTATTTGTTTTAAATGAAAATTCTATGTTCATGCAGTGTCCGTTTTTTGACACGTAACAACTTAAATTGTCATCTGATTGAGTTATAAAATCAGAATTAGGTGTAAAGGCATTAAAACTTAAATTGCTGCTAGCCGCAGATACAAATTCTTTGTCAATTAACTCCCAGGTTCCTCCATAAACAGTATTTGGATTAAAGTTAGAATTAGAAGATATTATTATTGCTCCTACTGGATAAATAAAATTATACATTTCATTAATTCTTTGATTAGTAGCATTAATATCATTCGCTCCAAAATCGTCACCCTCAATTTCATAGTCTGTTACATCTTCAAGTGAAATAGTACCGTCAGAATTATTAATTAAGTTAAATTTTTTATTACCAACATAGGTATAGTCTTGATAATCAGTTTTTAGATTTTGTTGCCCCTCCATTTTTTATTCCTCCTCCCAATTTACTAGATAATTTAAAAGGCAATTTATTTAATGCTTTTTCATCTTTAGAAACCTTTACCTGAATTGTAAAACTTTCAGACTGATAAACTTTTTGTGGACTTAATCTTACCTCATCTATTCTTATCAATTATCATCACCTTCTATAATTTCATATTGATCCTTAGAAATTTTTTCTACTACACTTTCAGTCACTATATAGACCTCTGCATCTTTAAAATCTGCTCCATTGATAGAAACCATAGCAAAAGTACCAGCAATAGTTTTAAAAGAAATAGTATTACTACTACCCCACATTTGATTACTTGTTTTCTTTCCTCTAATTTGGTACGTATAATTGGTATCATCTGCTAAGCCAGATAGAGTAATTGGATTAGACATTGATATATTTTGCCAATTACCACCATTTAATCTTCCTTGAAGACTATCAAGAGTACTATTAGTTGAATAGTTAAAAGTAGCGGTTTCTTCTTCAATGTTTTTTATAGACAAGCTAATAGATGGTGCATTTCTATCAATTTGAGGTAAATTTATTGTTCCACCACAATTACCACTCATAACAAAAGTGGTATTAATAGAACCACCTATATAAATAGAAGCATTACCATTTGAATCATGATTAACTGTGATGTCTTGAGTATTAACAACTGTTTCCCCTCTATAATAAGTATTTGCTAAGCCAAACGACGTGTTATAAAGTGAAGCAGAACCTCTTGACCAACTAATATTATTGGCGTCAACATAAATACTAGCTTGTACTCTAATAGTAGATCTGTTATTTATTTTATCCTGGTTTAACAATTGCCATTTTAAAATATATGCATAATAAAAAGAGCCATAATTAAATCCGACTCTTGCAAACTCATTCATATATCATTACTCCTTTGGCTTTATCCAGACTATCGTCTTATTTGATATTGGTGTAGGTTGAGTGTCTGATACTACTAATTTAGGATTGCTATCTAATTCTGCTACTTTTTCCTTTACTGGATCAAATTCAGTTTTTGGAACATATAAACCATTATCTTCTATCAACTCTATTTGGCTTTGTATATATTCAAAAATCGAATTATAATCTAAGAAAGTTCTATTATCTACAAAGTCTGTTATACCAGTAGTTAAAGCTCTAAATCTAGCAAATTCATACTGATAAATTCCTGTATTTTCTGTTAATTTTTGCTTAGTTAAAGCAGGATAAGAACTTTGACCAGTTAATACTTTAAATTGGCCTTGAACAAAGCTAGTGTCTGTATTATCTTTAGACATATCTAATTCATATACTAAAACGCAATATGAGCCATCTAAGACAACTTGTAATGTTTCTGAATTAACAATTTCTGTTAATCCTCCTTGAACAATAAAAAAACCGTCACTTATTGTAACGGAATTGCTAGTGTTTGATAGTGAACAACCAGAACCTTCATTTTGAAAGATTCCATTTGTACCATTAAGAAAAGTATTATTAATAAGTCTATCAGCAACTGAATAGTATATCTGATCATTATATGAGTGTCCTTTTAACATTTTAATTTCTCCTTTCCTGTAAAAATTTATCAATATAGTCAACTCTTATATTCCCACAACTAATCGTTAAATAGTTTTGATTAGCATCAACTATTTTAGATATATAAGTATTTTGGACTATATTATTCTTTGTTTTTATTAAAACAGGTGTACCTAATTTTATTTTTGAAATATCATATAATTTAGATGTTTTTAAAATCTCAAAAGTAATATTATGCTTATAAGAATTACCCTTAAAAACATCTAAAGAAGCTTGTTCTGCATCAGCAGCATCCTCAACAGTTATCTTTTCTGTCTTCCCATAAACACGATTTGGATTTGTTTTATCTGTCGTAGTAGTTCTGTCATTCAAAAGATATCTATAATATTTTGATTTAGTAGCATTTATATACACCTCAACCTTGGCAGTATATGATAAAGAGAATACCTCACTATAGTTTGTTATATCACTTGTTGTTGTATCAATTAGCATTTTGTCTTCTGTCCTAGTAGATATTTGTAATTTCAATGTACTACCATTTAATATAAAATCAAAATCCAAGTCATATTTTTGGATTGCATTGTTTATGAAAGTTAATAAGTTATAAATGTTATTTGATACAGTTACAATACTGCCAACACTTATATTTTTTTTAGTATGAGTTAAAGCTTCTACCGAAAAAAAGCTTCTATTAACAAACGTATCAGTATTATTAATAAACTCATTTTCTATAGTTTCTTTTATAAAATCCTCAATTCCTATACTAGAAATAACATCTTCATTTTCAACAAACATATCTACATCAAATAAGGAAAGAACATCTTTACATGTAATTGTATATGAATTACTATTCTGTGTTTGCTCCTGGTTTTGAACAATTCCAAGAAAAGACATTTTATCGTTTTTCTTTAAATAGATAAAATCGCCTTCTTCTATAGAAAGTTCTTTAAAACTAATAAAAATTGAATTACCATTTGTTTCAAGGTCACGATTAATCTCCTGAATATTAAGTTGAACAGCATCTAAAATTTCAAATGTTTTTTTATCTAAAAAATAAGCGATAGTTTCTTCATATAAATACACTGGTTCCTCTTTTTTTAAGACAACTAAATCAACATCATCTATAGCTGTCTCATCACCTGAACTATATATAACATCTATAACATGTAAACCTGTAACTGTAGGTGCCGTCAAAGATAATTCATATAATTCAGTTTGTTCATTATATATCAGAACATACTCTTGATCATCTAATATTATTTTTACAGTATCTTCCATGTTTTCTCCTAAATAGATCTATAATATGGATATATATTAAGTCTTGCAGATGTGATTTCATTATCAGCTTGTATTGTAATATTTGATGTACCTAAAGGAAGCTTATAGATATTATTATTTTCAATATTTATATAAGCTTGTTTAAATAAACTTTCATAAGTTCCATCAACATTCTGCTTCATTATTTTAATATCGCCATCTATAGAACTATATATAAACTTTTCATATTGGTCTATTTCTATTTCAATCAACAGGTTAAATAGAATATTATTGTTAGAATCAGTAACAATTATCTCTGGATTTTTAACTGCCCCGTCTATTTCTAAATAAATTGGTGCTAAAGTATGACCAGTATTGTTAAACTCTAATTTTCTAGAATTATAATTTGCAAATCTAGCACCCCATTTAAAATTCCATCTAACCTCATTTGAACCAGCTGACATATCATAAGTATATTCTTTTTGTTCATACCAGAGAGAGGTCATATCTAATATTATAGGACAACTAAGTATTCCATTTGTATCTTTTTCGGTTTTTCCAAGAGATTGAATTTTAACATTCTTAAAATATTCATTCTGTGAACCATTTCTAAGTGGAATTTTATAATTTAACTTTAGTTGTTGAGAATTTTCTATAAAATTAACTAAATTAGTATAATTTTCATAAAATAAAAAATTACATATTCCAGTAATTTGAGTCTGCTCTTGTTCACTCAAATTATTTACAAAGACATCTCCAACTTTTGTATAAGAATTAGAATAAGAATAGCCAAGTCCATCAGGATCTGTTAACAACGTATAATTTTCGATATCCATTAATGAAAAAATCTGACCTTTTTCATTAACAAGATTGAATTCTCTCACTTTATTCATCATACGATCACCTCTAATACTGGCTTCCAAATTTTTTATTAATATAATTAAAAGCTAAATCTAAGTTTTCTTTATTTAATGTTTGAACATTAAACTGAATATTTGGTGTTGTAAATATCGTCTTAGTAGCATCAGTTATTTGCCTATTAATATTTGCATCAAATGTACCGTTTGTAAAAGAATCAGAATAATTAAGAGCATTTAAAGCTTTTTTACTCAATTGTTGAGCAGCTTTTACAGCATTATCTTCTTCATCTATAATTCCTAATGTAAAACCCTTACCAAAGTTTATACCAGAATTACGGGCTTTCTTAGAAGGACTATGTTCCCCTAAAGCTTTTCGCAAACTTTCGAGTGTCCTATTCGCCATATTAATAACTGCTGTTTCCATAGATTTAAGTGCGGCTTCATTACGCAATCCAGAATCATATCCTTTAATAATATTGATTCCTGCTACTTGAGCTACATCTTGCTTATTTAACTCACTAATAACTTTATCTGCTAAAGTTTTTGCTTCCTCTGTAACTGTTCCTCCATTATTATTAATAACAGATGCTAAATTCAATATTTCTTCTTGCATTGCAGGACTTAACGTAGATATATTATTTTTAAACTCTTGTTCTGATGTCAAAGCCATATTAGCCCAAGCTAAGGCAACACCTTCTGTCTGATTGTAAGTAACATCTGTCATTTTTTCTACTGTATTTCTTACATTTTCTGGTAATGTTGCTAACATTGCCTGATACTGTTCTAATGATGATTCTGCCAAGGTTTTCCACGCCTCTTTTACAGCAGGAGTATTCTCATTAATTGCAGACGTTTGTAAAATTAAAGTTGAAATGGTAGTTTCTAAAGCTTGTTGATGCATCCTACGATTAGATTCTAAAACTTGTTTTTCATAGTCATCAGCATTTTTTATTCTCTTGCTATATTCATTTTTTATTGTTTCTGTTTGCCTTATTTGACTCTCAAGTTCAACTGCAAAAGCTTCTTTTTTAATCTTTCCATTTTCATCTATAATTCTTGTATTTGTTGAAAAGATTTTATTTAGTTCATTTATGTCATCAGTTTGCATTCTTAATGAATTTGTTTCATAAGTTGTTATGGCACTCATTGCAGAGTCATAATTAGATTGAGCATCCTTTAAACTACTATTAGCTTCATCTAAATCTTTTTTTGCTTCATCACGTAATTGTGCTAGTTGTCTAGATAAAGAAATTGAAATTCCTTTATTTGCTTCATAGTTAGCTTGGGCTTTTTCATAAGCCTTTTGGGCATTCTCTTGTTCTTTTTCTGCATCAATTAAACTTTGTGTATATTCATCAATATTATCTTGTGCATCCTTATAATCTTGTTCTTGAGCACCCAATATTACTTCTGCTCTTTTTTTAGCAAGAGCTAATTCTAAACTATCAGATAAATCATCATATTTTTGTATAACACCATCTATTAGTTGATATTCTGTCCCCATCGCTTCATTATATTCGCCAAGGATGAATGAAACTCTTTCTTCATATCCATCTTTTACTTTTCCATTAGTATCAACTAGTAAACCAAGCTCATTTACTAAAGCTTCTACATTGTCTATTTCTCTAAGGGATGATTCAACCTCTAATTGTCTTTCTTTGTACAATTCTTTTCTAGCTGTTGTTTGTTCCTTAATTTTTTTGTTTAAAGCTTCAATTCTCTTCTCTTCCTCTGATTGTTGACTCGCCAATGCAACTCCTGCAACAGTCAATCCTACTATTGCTGTTGTTAATAAACCAATTGGACTAGTGGCAGCACTTAAGATTTTTGCTAAATTTGCCGCTGAACCAGTCGCAGTACCAATACCGTTTTTCATTAATCCTACAGCTTTAGTAAATGTTCCAATTCCTTTAGTTGTTGTTCCTAATACCTTTCCTAGATTACCAGCTATTTTTAAAGCAGGACCTAAACCTGCTACTAAAGCAGCCGTTTTCAAAACAGCTTGTTGTTCTTCATCACTCATATCAGCAAAGCTTTCTGCCAAATCACCTAAGAAATCTAATAAATCATTAACGTGTGGTAACAATTCGTCTCCCATAGTAATAGCTAAGGCTTTGGCCTTATTTTGAGCCATATTTAATTGTGATTCTGATGTTTTATATCTCTCATTTGCTTCTTTAGTAAGAGCAGTATTCTCTTGCCAAGCTTTTGCTCCTATTTCTAATGATTCATTAAACAAATCAGCAGCACCACTAGCACGTAATAGAGTATCTCTTACTCTTATTTCACTTAATCCCATCTCGTCAAGTACACCAATTGCTGATTTACCAGTTCCATCTAGGTTAGATAAACCATTTATAAATGCAATAATAGCACCTGCAGCATCTTCTTTAAATGCTATTTTAAATTGATCAGCAGTCATTCCAGCTACTTGAGCAAATTGAGTTAATTGTTCATCCCCTTTTTCTATCGCTAACTGCATTTGAACCATTACTTTAGAGAACGCAGAACCTCCTGCTTCTGCTTCAATTCCAACTGATGATAAAGCACCTGCAAATGACAATATTTGGTCTTCTGTCATTCCTACTTGTGCACCAGCTCCAGCTAATCTTAATCCCATTTCTACAATTTCAGACTCTGTTGAAGCTAATTTATTTCCTAAATCAGTTACAACTGAACCTAATTTAGAAAATTCACTTTGATCCATTTGAGTAATATTGGCAAATCTTGCTAAGGCTGTTGCAGCTTCGTCTGATGTCATGTTAGAAGCTTCTCCTAAATCGATCATTGTTTTAGTGAAATCTAATAAGGCACTTTTTTGAATACCCAATTGTCCTGCTGCTTCCGCTACAGCTGCAATTTCCTCAGCACTAGCAGGTAATTGTTTTGACATCTCTAAAATACCTTCTCTAAATTCACTATATTCTTCCTCGGTAGCATCAACTGTTTTTCTAACACCAGCAAAAGCACTTTCAAAGTCCATTGCCGCTTTAACTGAATAAGTACCTAATGCAACTATCGGTAAAGTTAGTCCTGTTGTTAATTTGTTTCCTACATTATCAACAGTATTACCTAAATTATATATTGTAGTTCCAACTTTTTCTATTTCTTTACCAGCTTTAGTGAAATTAGATGTTTCATTTTTTAGATCAGATAATTTTTGTGTAGTAGATTCTATTTCTCTTTGTAAATCTCTATATTCTGCACTATGTTTATCAACTCCAGAATCATCTAATTTATTTTGAGCTTGTTGCAAAGCATTTAATCTTTTTTCTGTTTCTTTAATATTTTCTGCCAAGACCTCTGTCTTTTGACTTAACAGTGTTGTATTAGAAGGATCAAACTTTAGTAAAGTATTTATACCTCTTAATTCTTTACTAAGACTATTAGTGGATTTATCTACATCTTTTAGAGCAGTTTGAAGCTTAGTAGTATCTCCTCCAATTTCAACTAGTAAACCTCTTATCTTCTTACTACTTGCCATTATTACCCTCCTAACTCATAAATTTATCTATATCTTGTTGGGTTGCCATCTTTGTTCCCTCTTTTTTATTAGATTTTAAAAAAGAGAAGAGAACTTTCATGATTGAAACATAAGTCCTCTTCTCTAAATCACTTAATGATATTCCTGCTCTTAAGCATGAAGCTTCAAATGTATGGGCAGGAAAATAAACAGGTTCATTTGAATTATTTCCTTCAATAGTCTTTAATGCTTCTATTAACTTATTATCAACGAAAGCAATCGGCACAAAGTGCCATTACCTCCATAATCCAGTTATCAGATAAAGATAATCTTTCTAATGAGTTATACCATTCCTCATAGCAATCAATATCCTTATTGTTATCATAAATGCATATCCAACACATTCGTGTGATACAATCAATAAAATCGTTTAAATCATCCAAAGTATCCTCAAAAATCATTTCTTGAATTTCTTGGACTGAAGCATTTGGCATATCTTCTTTATGTTTTTCTAAAGATTTTATTTCTTTTCTTACGAAATTTTGTGCTGTTTGCAAATCTTTCATGATATTTCTATCAAAAATATCTGCATAATCTCTATATGTAGAGGCATGACAAGAAATATTAAATTCTTGTGAACCTATTTTAATTGTCTTCATTTAAAACCTATACTGATGGAATTGTAGATGGCTCATAAACATTTGTAAAGAAACTATTAAATGCAGTCGAATTAGTATCTGATAAAGTCATAACTGCTTTAACATTTTTATTATCTTCTCTTGGTGTTGCAGTAATGTTTAATGTATCTGTCTGTGGAGATGTTGTATCCTCTGTAGTAGAAGCTTCTGTTGATGGTCTTGTTACCATACAATTATATAGAACTGCTCTTCTAGGTTTTTCATCACCCTTAACCTCATATAATAAAGCGAAAGGTTTAATTGTAGCATCGGCATTTTCTATTAAAGCTCCATTATTATCAACTGTATAACCTAATACATCTTTTTGAAATGATTCTGGAATATCTGCTATTTCTAAAGAACCACTATATCCATTGTTATTGCTTGCAGAGTAGTAAGCAATGTTATCTGCATAAAATGGTGTTATTTCTCCTTCTTGATCCAAAGAAAGATTTACAGCTCCTGGTATTCTTACTGGTGTAGCATAAGATACCTCTCCTTCTTCTGACACTGACTTAACTGAGTAATATACATTACTTAATCCAAATTTTACTTTATTCATTTTTTATTCCTCCTCTATATAAAAAAAATAAGAAATGTTATAAACACCCTCATCTTCTATTCGATTTTCTGTCTTATTCCAATAAACATCTTTAAGCAATTCAGTTTCTATTTTTTTTTCAAGGTTTAAATCTTTTTTTGTAGTTGTAAGTTCCAATCTGAAATTACAATTTTTGTAATAAACCTTATTATCAGCACTAAAATTATCTGTATCTACAATGGTTCCTATTAAATGTGGTGGAGATATTGGCTCTGTAAAACTACCATAAGCATATAAAATATTAAGACTTTTGCATAAATCGTCTAATTCGCTTAATTTCATCGTTTAACTCTCCTTTCAAACTCATCAACAAATTTTTCCTTATATTTTTGTTCTGTTGGTCGCACATGTGGTTGTGCTGTAGTATGTCCACCGTTTTTGGTGGCATGACCAAATTCTAATAAATGAGTTAATCTGTAATGTTTTTTATTCCATACTGCTTTAGAGAAAAAATTAATACCCTTTTGTCTAACACTAATAGTCCAACCATCCCTATATTCACCTGTCTCTCCAACAGGACTAATAATTTTAAGCTCATCTCTTGCTTCTTTTACTACCTCATCAGTTATATCTACAACTAGATCATCAAGATCATCTTTATATTCTGTTAGAATATTCGCTATTTCGTTAGCAAGATTATCCGCTGTTACTGTCTTTGACGTTGCCAACTCTATGTTCACAAATTAAAGAAACCTCATCAGGATTAGTTGATGTGGTTCTTACAATTTTGTACCTTTCGCCCATATATTCTAGTTCTTGTTCTCTGTTATAGTTTAATGATGAAATAACAAACTTAATTTCTGGTCTAATACCTTGTTCATTAGCTTCATAGAACTCTTCAAACATAATAGAATTTTGCTTTATTATTGGAATAACTTTTCTAATTTCTTTTTTTCTTTCTTGTCCTATTTCATCTTTAGAAATAGAAAAAGAAAGAAGAGTTAATTCTACTGCAATCATAGACTTTCACTCTTCTTTCTATATCCACCTGATAAAGATAGACTTTGCTCTAAAGTATTAAAAGTTCTTAAAGCATATTCTTTTTCTTTAATATCTACATTTCCAAAATTAGATTTAACATAAAACATAATAGCAGTAGTGATTAAATCATCATACTTTTCATCGTCTTTTGAATAATTGTATTCAGTATCAATACCACTACGTTCAAGCTCTAAAATGGCTGAACTTATTAAAAGTTTTATCTCTTCATCTTTTAATGTAGACGTTTCTACTATACTTAAGAACTGTTTAGCTTGTTTTAATAGATTATCCATAGTCTACCTCCTTCTAACTTACTATACTGATGGAATAGATGCAACTGTACCTTTTGCAAATGCATTAGGCATTGGTTTACCATCATAAATAGCATAAGACGCATAAATATTTCTTCTAGCGGTAACTTTTGTTTCTCTTGTAATACTGATATCTTCTACAGTATTTAGTACATAATTAGCTGGATTACCTACTAAAATATCTGTTGATTTTAGATATGGATCTTCCTCAATAGAAATAACATCTGTTGATCTTAACCCTTGTAGGAATGGATAGTTACCATTTGCATCTTTATAACCAACTAAATCAATAGCATAAGAACTTGAAATATAAGATTTAGCTCCAATTCTAAAATCTTCACCTAATGATTTATAAGCATTTAAAACTGCATCAATAACATTATCTCCTTCTACAGCACTTAGACTATTTAATGCACCAGTAGGTTGATTAGTTCCAGTACCATAAATTACTGCATTTGCTAAAGCTCTACCCATTTTATTTGCTAATTCAGTTGTTATAAAACTAATAAATTCATCCACAGCCATAGCTTCTAATTTCCAAGTGATTTCAACTTGTTTTGCTAACTCATTTCCAGTTAGTTTTAGAGCTTTGTATTCTTGACCTTCATTTTTAGTATCAGTAAGCTCAACTGTCCAGTTTGCATCATCAGCTGAGTTTAAATATGGGAAATCAATGTTTCCTGCAACATAAACCTTTTTTACATCTCTTAAAAACGGAGAGGTTTTTTCAATAATATTTAGCATATCTAATCTAACATTAGTTGGAATAAATAAACCTCCATTGTTGATGCCTTGAGTATCTGCATCACTTGCAACAAATGTAGTTGATGTTGTTGTAATAGCATCTCCTAAGGCTCTTTTTTCTTTTTCTGTTAAATCAGTTCTACCCATTAAGCTTTTAGCCCAAGCTGAACGATATTCTTCTGATTTTAATACCTCTTCTAGGCTTCTTTTTTCTTCGTTCATTTCTTCATCACCTTTCTTTTCTACTTTTACAAATTTTCTTTCCTCTTTTTCATTTGGATCTGTTTCTCTTATAAGTTTTCTTTCTTCTTCTTTAGAAATAGAACTATCATCAGACAACTCTTTTTCTAATTCTTCTTTTTTCTTTTCAATTTCTAAAGCTGCAACTTGTGAACGAAGCTCTTCAACCTCTTCCATAGTTTTAGCTTCCTTAATCTTTTTCATTAACTCTTCTTTATTCATTATTTTCCTCCTATTTTTTATTTGTTTTATACTGCCTCACGCAGTTCTATAATTAGCCCTATTTTTCTCTCACAGAAAAAAAGACACTCTCTCACAGAAATGTCCTTGTCGGGATTATATACATTCAAGTATTGTTGATAATTTTTCCTTTTCAAGCTTTAACTCATCATACTTTTTCTTACCTTCTAAAAACCTAGATTCACTTTTTTCTAGATTTCTAGCAAATACCTCTGTAGTATCATAAAATGGTACATCTACAATAGATACATCGAAAATCTTATCAAACTGTAAAATTCTTCGTGTATCTGTTTCGTAATCGTTTTCTTCTGATTCTACAGTAAAAGCAACACTCATCTTATCTAAGAGTTTAGCTTGAATTGCTTTATATATATCTCTATTACTTGTTGTATCAATTAATTCAGCATGAATAAACAATCCTTTATCATCTATTGTAAGCTGTAAAGAATTGTTGCGAGTTCGTGCCAACAACGGATGACTATCATCGTGGTTATACCTTAGAATAACATCTCTCATATCGGCACCATTAAAAGCATTTTTATCAATTATTTCTGTAAAACCATAATGAGTAGCTGGACTTTCAAATACAACTGCATAACCTTCAATAATCATTTTATCTTCTAAATTTCTACACTCTAAATCTGTATTAAAAAGCCTAACCTCTTTTTCTTTCTTAATCATTGTTATCATCACCATCCTTTATTCTTCTACTTAACTGATATACATCAGCAATCTCTGCATTAATATAATTAAGTGATTGCATTCTTTTCTTTCCTTCTTCTCCTCCAATAGGAGCTAAATCTAAAATCATTAATGCTTGATCTACTGTTAATAGCCCCATTGCTCCAACCTCTTTTACTAATTTAACTTTTTCCTCTAATGAAGCATATTGAACTCTATTAACAGAGAAAGAAATGCTATTGCCTTCTTTAACTGCTTTTTTAGAAAATATTTTCATTTTAAAAGACTGTTCTAAATAAATAGCCAATGGCTCTAAAACAGTCTCATAAAATGCATTCCATTGTGTCGGAGTAAAATCTCCGGAGATTATAGATTTATTAAGATTAAAATAATTAAGAACCCTCTGGTCAACATGCTCTAACTGGTCTTTATCTAAAGTTATTGGTTTTATATTTAATTCTTTAAAATCTGTTTTATTATCAATTGCTGCTATACCATCATTATCAGTCGAATTAATAAATGAATCGACAAACCTTTTTTTATTTTTTTCTATGTCTTCATCTTTTAAGTTTTGTGTAAATTTTAATACACCTCTTAAAGAATTAGATACTTTTATAGCATTACTAATCCCTTCCTCTGCTGTTACTTGATTTTGTAAAGCAGGCATTAAAGCTCTATTACTGCTTCCTATTAAATCATCATCGTTATAAAATCTTCTTAAATGTATTAAATCTCCATATGGTAATATGTAACATTTACCATTAGAAAGCCAAAATTTAAGATATAAATTATTATCAAAATCCTTCTGCCATTCTGCTGTACTGTAATTAATTGGATAGAATCCTATAATAAAACCTTTATCATCTTTGTCTATATACACAAAAACATTATTTTGTAAGTAAAGCAGTGAAATGATTCTATATATAAAATCATAAGTAGTCATAACAGGATTAGGCTGATTGGATAACAAATAATTGATATCTCCATTAATGTAAACTCTTTGACCATTAACAATTTTATAGTGTCTAGGTTCAAATTTAGCACAATGTTTGGCAATAGTATCAACGCATATTGCAACAGTATCATTCAGTGTTATATTTTTATTTACAGTACTAAAACTAGCATTAAAGCCACTAACTAGTTTTAAAAGTGTTTTTTGCACTAAATTGTTATTTTTACCATTTAAGAGTTTATCAAAAAAGCTTCTTCTTTCTTTTGCCATACTATCCCTCCACAATTGCCATATAATCATTGTATTTTTCATACATTACACAGTAAGCTATTATCAAACTAACTGCACCATCGATTCTTGCTCTTTGTTTTTGACCTTTAACTGGTCTAATATTGTCATTATCATCTCTTTTTACTGATGTATTTAATAAACACCATTTAAGAATAGGATTATTATTGTAATTAACTATCTTATCCATTAAGTCTGCTTCTAATTGTTTCATTGGATTACTCATAGTTTTAGCACCTTGTCGCACCTCAAACATTTCAAATCCATAATTTTTCATTTCTTCTACCCAGTATTGAGTATTCCAAGGATCATATCCTACCCATAAAGTATTTATTTTTAGATCATCTTGCATTTTTAAAAACCATTGTGTTACATCGCAGTAATCTATTTTTGCTCCATCACATAATGTTACTAATCCTCTTTTCTCCCACTTATCATAAGGTATCTTATCGTCATTAATTTTATATTCTAGCTTTTGTGTAGGTATAAAGTACTGTTGTTTTATGTACCTTATTCCATTTCTTACCACTATGAGAGTAGCACATGTTAAATCAGTAGTACTCGATAAATCTACACCACCAATCGCATAAGTGTCATATATTTCATCATCAGTAAATGTAGCAGGATTATTGATAATCTCATAAGTTAACCATTTATCTTGGTCATTTTGTCTTATATTAAAGTCTTTACATAGTAAATTTGGTAATTCACTAGGATTATTATTTGCTGTTTTTACTTTATCTCTTAATATATTGACGTTTTTTATTGTTCCTAATCCAGGATTAGCTTTATACCAGCATTCCTCTTTTTCCATCTCTTTAGGACTATCTAACTCATAGATAATGGGCAATAATCTCTCATCTTTCATAACTCCAGTTTTTTCAAATGTTTCTATTAAGTCTAAACCATATTCATACTCATTATCAAAAACATTTTCTCTAACTGTACCCATTGTAGAGAATTCTGAAAATATTGGCTCTTCTCTACCACTCATAGAGTCATACATAACATCAACTAAGTTTTTATCTTTCCAAGCATGTATCTCATCTGCAATTACAAAAAATGAATTTAATCCATCCAATGAATTACTATCACTTGCTAAGGCTTTAAAGAAGCTTTCAGTATTATCATAAAAGAGACCATTGATTAGAGTACGTATCCTTCTGAATAAAGCTGGCGATTTTTTAACCATTCGCTTAGCTTCCTCCCAAACAATTTTTGCTTGTTCCTTTTTTGTAGCTACAGAATAAACCTCTGCACCGCCTTCACCTGCACTCGTAAGCATATATAAACCAAGACCTGCTGCAAGAGTTGATTTACCATTTTTTCTAGCAACAAATAAGACTGATTTCTGATACTTTCTTAATCCAGTTTCTATATCAACAAAACCATATAAAGCTTGAATAAAAGCTTTTTGCCACAATTCCAAAGTTACAGGCTTCCCAGCCCACTTACCTTTAGAATGTTTACAAAATCTTTCGATAAACTCTATAGGTCTATTTGCTTTTCTTTCATCGAAAATATAGGTATGAGTTTCTTCCTCCTCAGTTAATTCATTAAAAAATGATACTGTTTTAGGATTAACAATATCATCAACTAATTTGTTATACATTATTTTAATTTTCTTATTAACTTTATTGGGATTATTTTTAATCCAATTATTATATTCTTCAATGTATGTCATTATATATTATTAAATTGGTCAAACTCATCTTCTGGATTAATTTTCTTGTTTTTAGGTAATTCTTCATTTAGCTGTCTTATAATTGAGATGTAATTTTTTATCATGGCATTATAAGTTTTGGCTTCAACAGAATCTTTATATCCATACTGATTATTACCATTAAGATATTTTTCCTTAACTCCATTTTTATTTATAACCTCTTTTAAATGTTTCAAGGTTACATACATAAAACTAGCCTCATCAATTAAGTTAGCTAATAATGTATTCGTATCTTTTTTGAAATTAATATCTGGGAATAATTTTCTGAGTTTATTCCGTTGCCGAGTTATTTCTTTGTTTCTCTCCTTTGAAATTTCTTCTGCCAGTTTTTCTTCCTTTTGTCTTTCAAGCTCAGCTATCTGTTCTTCTGTTAACTCTTCAATATTATCATTAGTTGTTATCATGGGTTCTTCCACTTGCATTATTACACCTCCTGACACCACACCCCTCACGCGAAATGGCCTGCGCAATTTTCGAAGGCCCAGCACCCGTTGTTTATATAAAAGGGATCTAGGGCTAATATGGGGGATACTATTTTTATTAAAGACGATTAAAAAAGCGACATTTTTTAGTGTTTTTTGCTACTTTTTGCCGCTTTTTTAGCAAAAAAACGCATTAAAATAATAAAATATATGCAGCTTATACAATTAAAACTACTATTATTTTTATCACTCAGATTACATTCTCACTACTATATTTCCATCATCATCAAAGTAATAATTATCTTCCTTTTTAAAATGTTCTTTGTTGTGACAATCTATGCACAAGGCTTCTAAGTTATCCCAATTCAAAGTGATATCGGGGTTATCTACATTGTCTATAGTTATGTATTCTTTATGATGACAAATGGTTGCTGAACTATCACATCTTTCACATATATAATATTTACTACTCATATATGCCTTACTAGTTTCTTTCCAAGCCTTACTGTGATAGAACTTATCAACCTTAGGATTATTTCTTTGCATTCTTTTTAACTTTAGTAGATTTAATAGTAGCTTTCTCTACATCATTATCTAATGTGGCAGTCTCTACTACTTCTTTTACATATTTTTTTTCAAGAAGAACTTTAGCTCTTTCTTTGGAAACATCAAATACATCATTTACTTCTCTAATCTTATTAGACTCTAAATCATTAAATTTTATAATAGCAATTACTTTCATATTGATTCTCTCCTCACTTTAATAATAGTCTTAAAACATGGGACATCTAGGTCTTCAGTTATTCCCCTAGTCGGAAGACTCCACGCTACACGCTAGTTGACATTCATAAAACTCAATGAGTTAATTACTCTCATCTCCTAGTATGTTTCGGATGTAGTCAGCATCCTCATCAGGCGTGCACTAGGGCTAGATGTTTGCATTGTCATTGTCCCTGGCAAACCCACGTTTTAAAACTATTATTATAATAAATAAAAGAATATATTTCTATATTCCTTTACGTGGAATAGATTAGTTTATTAGCTAATCATCCAACTGCACTATAGCATATATTACTGGACATTGTCTGGACATTTATGAATTTTCTTTAATTTCTTCATCAACTGTTTTATCATCATTTATTTCTTTTATAATTCTTTGAATAGTTTTTTCAGAACAATCAAGTTTAGCAGCAATATCAGCATGAGATAGACCATATAAATATTTTGCCTTAAAGACTTTCTTTTCCATTTCAGACATAGCTTCTATATCTCTATCTATTTCATTGAAATAATCATTTATTTTATCCCGTTCTTTTTTTACTAAAGTTCTGCTTTTATCAAGTTCTTCAAGTTCAGCAAAAGTTGTTGTGTATTTATCTGGATGTTTTTCATGTTGAACTTTAACCTCATCGAATGTAAAACCATGTAATCCCAGAGTTTCTTCTATTTTTAGTTGTATCCTTTCATTTAAAAGTTTGTAAGTTTTTTCATATAATGTTTGATCATTTTTTAATTTCCTTATAACACTATATTTCATTTACCCTCCTTAATCTTTTCTATTTTTACATATCCTGTATCTAACAATTCTTTAGCTCTTTCTTTGTCATATAAATAATAAATATTATTTTTTCTTATTATAGCATTTCCTGCATCATTATGTTCAAATGCATCATCAATTATAAGTTCTGGCCTTTTATCAATATAATCTTTTAAAGCTATAATCTCATATTTTATTTTAGGTATATATACTCTCTTATTGAATAACTTAGTCCAATCAGTAGTATTACCTTTTTCAATATAATTAAATCTATTAGGAATACTATTTACAATTTTATCTATATCTAAATTAGATAAATCCATATCTAATAAATAACCATTAACACCGTCCTCAATAGATTCATAACTACTCGGATAATTAGTAGAAATAACTGGTGTACCATATTGTAAGCACTCATTAACAAAATAACAGTAACCTTCTGTATCTGATAGTTGCACTCCGTAATCGGCTTCAACTATATAATCAAATATATCATGTGATGGTTTCATATAAACTATTTCTTCCAAATCAAAAGGTTTTTGCTGATAAAGTTCTAAATCGGTAAAGATAATCCATCTGAATTTTATGTTATGTTCTTTTAGAGCTTGAGCTAATTTTAACATTCTATCGTAGCCTTTTTCTTTTGAGACTCTAGTCGCTGATATTAGTTTTAATACATGATGTGTTTCTTGTCTATCATCTAATATATTATAAATAGTTGTTACCTTTTCTTTAGGATAAAGTTTTTTAAAAACTGATGTAACGTGTTTTCCTACTGCTACGTATTCAGTCGTTTTAGACCATTTTTCATAAACAAAGCCTGTTTCTTTTGCTCTTATATAGTCAGCATGAATCATCTGTATATATCTACCAGTTTTTGCAATAACAGTTTCAGGATAACCTCCCCAAGCACTTGCTAAGAGACAAATATCACAAACATATTTTTTATTACTATTATATTTTTCAACCTCAATATTTAACTTTTGCAGTCTTCTTATAGTATCTAAATTTCCATCTTTATACAGAAATAAAATATTATATTTATCTCGCATTTTTTTACAGAAATTATAATCAAATGTATCTACTCCTCCAAATTGTAATGGATTAGTATGATAAAGAATTAGCTTTTTTCTCTTCATAGTACCTCCAAATTTATTCTTTATTACTACTTACCCCGCCCATTGTTATTATTTTTGCATTGCTATCCATAAGTTCGCCAACCTTTTCAAACTCTCTTTGTGCTATCCTTCTTCTTCTACTCCTTTTTTCTTTCATTTTGTATATTCTATCACCTAATAAACTTGATAATTTAATTATTCTCATCACTAATTTCCTCCTTAATTACATTTACAAGTTCATTAAAGTCCATGTCATTATAATCATCTATTTCTATAGTTTTATTTCTTATTTTTATCATTAAAGTTTTATCATCAGCCGTACTTCCTTGATAATCTTCTTTAAATGCATCAATAATTTTATCGATAAAAAACTGTTCGTTTGTTTTCATATTATATTTTCCCTCCTTATTTTACAAATTTCTAACATATTATTTATTGAGTAAATAATTAACTGCATCTGTTAAATCATCTATTGCTTTTTGGTGTTGTTCAAAATTTCTGTTAACTATTCCAATTAACTCCTCATCTTTACAATAAGGAGGTATTAAACTATATTGATATCTTTCTTTTATTTTTCCTCCAATAATTTCAAATGAATAATCACTATCCCACAACATAAAGCTTCTAAATGTTCCTGAAGGCCAAAACAAATCATCGTTAACGTATTTAAGCTTAGCTACTACATCATAGCAGTTACACTCTTCGTTATCTCTTAAAACATTAATTTCTGTGCCTTCTTCTATTTCATTATTTTTAATCATTTGTAATAGTTCAATTCCACTCATAATTAATAATCTCCTTCTTGTTTATCTGATAAATATATATAAATAACATTATCGTCACCATCATTGTATTCAATATCAGTAACATAAGAGTTAAGTACATTTTTAGAAAGTATTTTTTCTAATAATCTAATTTTATCTTTACTTTTATCCCAAAAATCGTACATACCAAATTCAAACCATTCTTTATCAGAGTTTATAGAATCACTATAAGGCAAATATATTCTTATAATTGTAGTATCTTCATTTGTTTTATTGCCAACGCCGTTAGTAAAAGTTCTAAAATTAAAGCAATTAATAAATTGCTTAAATGGTATATTTTTCATTCTTCTACCTCCAATTCATCTAACCAATTATATAAGTTTACCCAAGTATCATAATCACATCTATCATCAGTTATAAAACCTTCTTTTCTTCTTTCTAAATAATGTTGTAAATCTGATAACATAACTTGTTTCATACGACCATCTATAATATCTTTATTCTCTACAATAAATTCTGATGTTTCAGCAGATATATAAGTTCTTCTACCTAATGCGTATCTTAATGCTGATATGATCATATCTCTTAACACATAATCTAATTTAAGTTCTATCATTTTACCACCTATCAAAGCCATTATATTTTTTTAAGTATTCTTCTAATTCATCAAGAGTTGCTCTTTCACTATCTAATATAAATCTGTTATTACTACTAAGGTAATATTCAATGTCAGGATTATATAAAAACAACTCCCATCTATATTCATTATCTAAATTTGTTTGAATAAATAAATGATATTTATTTTTATTTAAGCTATTTTGAATTTTTATTAATTTTTCTATTTCTTCACTCATTTTCATACCCCACTTTCTTAAACATTTCATTTCTACAATCTTCATTAGAACAATATAGATGACCACTTATCATAAATATTTCTTCTCCATAATTAACGTGTCAATGACAATTAGGACATTCAACAGTATAATCAAACCTATCATCACTACCATTTTTATCAACTATCTTAATTGGTGGTTGACTTAAACTAGCATAAATGTACTCATCTTCGTTTTTATCAACAAAATTATTTCCAGTAACTGCTCTATTTAGTTCTTTATATACACTCATCATAATCAACCCCCAGTGCATTTAAAATATCTTTTTGAAATATACGACCTTCAAAGTCATTATCGTCATAGTTTCGGTCATTTTTTATTATTTCGGCCGCTTTATTGATAGAGTTTTTTAGTTCTCGATTTTCTTGTTGTAATTGTTCTGATAAATCTTTATAAAATTCTAATTGTTTTTTAGGATTGCTAATTGTTGTTTCATATGCACTCATTTATCCCACCTCATACTTTACAGAATCGAACATCTCTTTTGTTACTATTGATATAATCGTAGTATTTTCAAAGCAAAGATGTTCGTCTTTTCTTAAACAAGCAATAACTTTACTATCATCAGTATAAATAACATTATTTTCAATATAACCAACTTTAAATACTCCTTTTGGAGTTTCAATAACATCACCTGCTTTTATTAATTCGGTAATATCATCACTTGCTTTATCGACATCTTCTTCACTTAACTTATTTTGTTCATCTCCAAAGGTGTCCATAATATAATCATCAATCCAAAACTTATTATCATCATCTTCGTCTATTTCTTCTATTTTTCTTATAGCAACCATATTGCAAAAATCATTTAATTTAGTTCTAACATACATACCTACTTTTAATTCCATTACTTATCACCTCTTTTTATATCACTTTTATATAATTTTCTGCCACAGAATGGGCAGTATCTAATATCAATATATCTAGCACCATTTATATTTTCTATCATTAATCCTGCGTACTTATCATTTTTACTTTTCAAAATAAACATTTCTAAATGATCTCTGTATGTTGGTTCTGAATATCCAGCAGTTTTTTTAAAATCATCAGTACGAAATGTCTTACCTCTTATTTCCTCATTTTCTCCTCGACAGTATGGGCAAATCATACTTTCTTTATTAATCATTACTTATCCTCTACTTTCTCTACTACGTCTGCTTTGATTAAATCGTATATTTTATCCCAAGCATCATATCCAATTGCATATTCTTCTGGATTAGTTATTATTCCAATAGGCTCGTTATCTATTTCATCTAATACAACTATTTGTGTACTATCATTATCTAACATTAATGACTCATATCTTAATCCTGATTCTTCATACTCATACAATTCTAGGTTAAATTCTTTCCCTAACTCTTTTAAATCTACATTTTCTTTAATCTTTAACATTTTCTACCTCATTCCAATTAAATATGTAACCAAAATCATTCAAATTAAGATCTATTTTTTTAGATACCATAATAGGCTCTAAATCTTCTCTACTATACTGAGTGGTATAGTATTCTTCTCTTATACATCTAGCAAAAAAGTTTTCACTATTAATATCAGTATATCTACCATAACCTTTACTCAAGACATTCTTATTTTTAACATTAAATATCACACAAACCTCAGGACATACGAGACCAATTAGATAATGGAAAGCTACCTCAGGTGGATTATCTTTTAAGTCCATAAAGCAAAAGCCAATTGATGTTGTATGAGCAATATGTCTTGCTCTGTTAACTAACTTTTCCCCTTTAATTAATTTTTCATATTCTTTCTTTGACATAAATCTAAATACTTTCATTATCGTCCTCTAATTCAATTATCTTATCTATTATTTCAATACCATCTAATAACAACTTTTTAACATCTTTAGTATTTTGTAAATTATCTTTTTCTATGTTATTAAACAAAGTAACAAATTTTAACCAATACCCTGCAATTAATGTATCTTTTTCTTCTTTATTCATTTTCTACTTTCTCCTCTCCAATTGTTTTTGTATTCTTTAACTCCTATTATTTCTTTGTTATCTATTCTTTTAAGCCTTTTTCTTAACTTTCGGCTTAATCTTCTATCTTTCCTTTTTCCAACAACAATGTCATCGCTATAACATTCTAGTACCTTTTTAATTTTAGAATTTCTTATAACTCGCCATTGTTTATTTCTATCTTTGTAAGTTCTACTCATTTTTTATACCTGTTATTTCTTTATATTTCGATAAAATTTTTCGATATATTATTTCAAAACATGCCTCTCCACCAATTTTCACAAAGCCTAATTTTATCCATTCTTCTTTTTGTTTTCCCCAGTAGTCGATTTCGCATTCTAAATACTCTATAAACTCTTTTTGTTGATTAGTTCTTTCATAATCATATTTATCAAGCCTATCTTTCGTTGCTTGTAATTTATTTATGAAATCATCTTTTTCTTTAAGTTCCTTTTTTAATTCTTCAATCATATCTCTTGCTTTTTCGTTACAATACATAAACATTAAAGTTAAATCATTAGGATTTTCGTATGTATTTATTTTTTGTTTTAATTCTTGATTTTCTTGTTTCAATTCTTTAACTAACTGTTCATACTTATTGGCAATAGCATCTGCTCTTTCTTTTGATAATTCTTGCTGCTTTAAAGGATCTTTATTTTTATTTCTTGAAATATAATTGTGTTCATTAAGATAATCATACATTTCGTTGCTCATTTATTCCCCCTCTTTTAATATGTCTAGTAAATTATCTATATAATTACTAGGATATCCACCTGTTTCTTCCGTAAGTTCTTTTATTTCATAAATAATCTTACTTAATTTATCAATTCTCTCTTTATACTGATTAGCAACCTCTTCCCTTGCGCTAATTTGTATTCTTAATTCTTGATTTTCTTTAAGCAAACTATCTCTCTCATCAATAACCTCCATAATTTTATAAAATAATTTTCGAGTATTTTCGTCTAGATTACTAGGATCTAGCTCTATCATCTGCTTTAGCAATGCTTCACCAGTTATTTCATTCATTAAACCACCCCAATTCTTTACACTGTTGATTTATTGCTTGCAAATAGTTAACGTTAATGTCAAAATTAATTTCTATTGTTTGTGTTTCGGTGAAAAACCATATATACTTATCTTCAAAATCATTATAATAGCATATTTGATAACCATTATTTGAATAACTTAATCCCAATTCTTCAAACATCTCTTTAGCACTCTTATTCATTACAAACCTCCAATTCTCTAGCCTCACTCAAAGGAATACTACTACAGTAGTCATTTATTAAATCTTCTTTTATAACATCAATTATCCCTGATTGTATAAATAAATTAATTAATACTATTATTAATATCACTGCTACAGTAATAGCAGAACTAAGTATTGCTACTCTCCAATTTTCCATTTATTTCCTCCAACTATTTTAAATAACTTATATTATTTTCTTCTAGTAATCTTTCATAATACATAACTTTTCTTGTTAATTCTTCGTTAGCATAAAGCATTTTACTATAGTCACTATCATCTTTAGAAATAACTATTCTATTATCTTCTAGCTCTATCTTTAGAATAGTATTTTTATCAATTTCTAATTGCTCTCTCATTTCTTTAGGTATAACTAATCTGCCTAATTCATCCATCTTTCTCGTCATTTCTAACCTCCTTATTTTGTGCAAGATAATCTTTTATTATCTTGCACAAATCTAATTGCTATTTTTCCTTTACTCTATAAGTATTAAATCTACTTTTTCTTCTTAAAATACTTTTGACATTTTTTAGCTCATTTTTTAACAGTATTATTTACCTTGAAAAGAGCTATTATGAACTAAATTTATTTTCTATTATTTAATCCAATTCAACAACAAATCCAAGCTTCTTCTGAAAAAACATTTAATAAATAAGTTGCGATAAACAAACCAAATTCAGCGATAATAACTGTAATTGTAGTAATTAAATCTCCAAAAAAGAAATAATAAACTATCAAGCATGTATTAAACATTAATGTAGCTAAAGACACATATTTCATGATACTTAGAAAATATTTCATACTATTTATCCTCCTTTACTAACTTGGCTAGTGCTTCTAGATCAACTACCCCATTTTTAAACATCTGCTCTATCTTTTGTAATTTATTTTCCCTCTGGGTTAAGAATTTATTTAATTCTTCTAACTTTGGACTGTCTTCTACTGCTAATGCCTCTGCATTAATACTATCTGAAATAATTCTTGCTATATCATAAGACATTCTCATTGCATATCTTTTTGACAATGTTACTCTAGTAAGTTCTGGTAATTTTCCTTCCTCTTCTGTTAAATCATAACCAATTACAAATAAATCTCCTTTTTTTAAAATATAAGTCATTTCTATTCCTCCTTCTAAAACTTAATATTTCTTATTTTTAGCTCTTTTTCTTTGTTTGTTAGTTTGGTATATATTCTCGTCGTTTCTAACGAGCTATGCCCTAATATGTCAGCCAGACCTGCTATATCATTTGGATAAGTCTCTAAATAACATTTAGCAAAATAATGTCTAAAAGCATGTGGATGCACTGCATTTTTGCTTATTCTTGCTCTTCCTGCTATCTTTTTTAATCTTCTCCAAATAGTAGAATCAACATAAGGTTTGCCAGTCTTAGGATTAAATATTACTGGGCCTTCTTTTATTTTTTTATCACGACAATATTTTCTTATTGCTCTTAATAGATCTATCTTGACAGGTATTTCCCTTACTTTACCTTTTTTTCTTATCTTCATAGTTTTTGATAAATCTTCAATTTTAAAAAAAGACAACTCAGAGATACGAATACCAGTTTCTGCTAATATTCTTAAGATAATATAATTATCTTCTTCTTCGTATTTCTTAGCTGTTCTTAATAATCTATGATAATCAGATTTACTTAAAGAATAATCCAACGAAAATTTTATTTGCTGTTTTATTATCTTTACACATAAATCTTCTCTTCCTATAAATTTAAAAAATTTGTTAAGTACAACTAAATAATTATTAGTTGTATTAGGCATATACTCATCAACAGTATCCAATTTATCTTTAAATTTAATTACTGTCTCTTTATTTAATTCTTTATCTTTTGAAAAATCGATAAAAGCTTTTATATTGGTTTTATATTTTTTTATTGTTTTATCAGCTTTCTCATTTTCTTTTAAACTTAAGACAAATTCATCTAATTTGTTCAATAAATCTCCCATATTACTAACCCCTTTCAAAATATGCAAGGCCAAACTCAGTAAGTCAAACTCGCCTGCACAACGTAAAGATTTTAAGGAGACGAAAGGTAACAACAGAACTTATGGTGTTTCTTTCTTACTTTTTAATAAATTATTATTAGCTGTTATATTTCTGTAAAATAGCAGTTTCTATTTCATCTCTTAAACTAGAAACTATAGGATGAACATGATCATAATATTTTCCATCCTTCCCTTTTTCATTTGGAAATGCTATAAAGTCTCTTTCTTTACCTTTAATTAGCTTAATTCCATGAATTGCTAAGCAATCATCTAAGATAATAGTTGCATAAGCCTTTATATTTCCTTTATCTTCAATCTTTCTTAAATTAACACTTGTTACTCTCATTATTTCTTCTTTCCTTCCTCTCTTCTTAAATATCCTTTTTGATTTTTCTTACTTGATAGAATTTTATTCTTCTCATTAAGCTGAATTAATGATTTTTGTAATTGAATTTTTTCTACATTAACTTGACTCAATTCCTGTGATAGTTTAGCTTTTTCTTCTGATAAAACTCTGTTTATTTTACTGATTTTTTTATTGCTTTCAACAATCATTTCCCTGTCTGCAGAAATCTCTTCTATTCTGCTTTTTAATTTAGCATTTTCTTTTGTTAATCCTCCAATTGAACCATTAGTTTTTCGTAAATTATCTTTAAACTGTTTTACTTTGTTTAATAATTTTATTTTTTCGGTTGTTAAAGTTTCATACATTCCATTAAGTTTTTCTTTCTCTTTTTTTTCTATTAATAGTTCTTGTTGTTTTTTGTCTAATCTCTTATTCAAGTCAAATATTCTTCTATCACGACTTTCTAACTCTTCCATTAGTTCTTCGTATTTTTTATTACTCAATAATTTCATATAACCTCTACTTTCTCTTCAGCCGATTTAAGCAACAAGTTTGTTACTAAACTCTCTAATTGCTTTTTCTCATTTCTTAATTTGTCTATTTCTTTATGCAACTCAACATTTTCCACTGAATAAGAATTGCTAGGAAATAAAATTTTAAATAATTCTATTGGTATTTTTAAAGAGTCATTACAGAGATAAATATCATATGTATTTCCCGTTATTTTTTCTAACCTACTAACCCGTCTTTCTAATTCTTTTAATTCTTCCTCCATTTTTATTCCTTTCTCCAATTATTAGGTTCACTATAGTTTTCATTAGTACCTTTAGGATCAAATCTTTGATTCTTTTGATTATATTCAAGAGTTAAAATACCTGTCTGCCCATTTCTATTTTTTCCAATTATTACCTCTATTTCTTCTATTTTCATTTCTAAGCCTTTGTAATAATTTTCATTATGAAGCATTAGTACTGTTGTAGCAGACTGTTCAAGTTCACCAGTTTCTTTAAGATCGCTTATCTTTGGTCTTTTATCTTTTGTATTTTCAGAATTTCTATTTATTTGAGCTACCAAGAAGATTGTGCAGTCATAGTCTAAGGATATCTGTCTTAATTCTTTAACAATAGCTGTTGTCTTCTCATACAGTGATTTATTCTTTTCACTGCTACCGATTAAACCTACATAGTCTATAAATGCTAAAGTATGAGTTTGTTTGCTTTCTTCTATTATTCGCTTTCTAATTGTGCTAATGGTTTGGCTTCTACTAATAACTTTAATATTTTTATTAGCAATTTTCTTACTGCCATCTTCCAATAATTTTTTCTGGTAATCAGTAGCAGGCTTATCAAAATAGCCTATTGGTATTTTCGTATTTATAGCAACCAAACGTTGATAAACTTGTTTATCGCTCATTTCCATGTTAAACAAAACACAGTTGTATCTATCAGATAAATCCTCAAGTAAATTCAATATAAAACCCGTTTTACCTATTCCTGGTCTTGCTGCAACCACAACAAGATCATGCTCTTGAATATTTGCATATTTAGATAATTTTTCAAATCTAAAGTTGATATTTTTGTTCTTAGAATTAATTATCCTGAATACCTCATCACCCGTTAATTTATTAGCAGTAGTTTTAATGTTCATAGCTTCATATTTGTGGATGTACTGCAATAACTCTTCTTGCGAAATATTATTATTTTTAAATTTATCTATTGCATCTAAAATTAAACTATTTACATATCTTTCAAATAACAATTCCTGATAGTAATCAAAATTATGTCCAAGAGAGTTAGTCATTATAGTTACTATTTTTTTTATTATAATATCTTGGTTAAACCGTTGATTAAATAGATGTTTATATTTTTCTGGTATTGCTACAATATCTACATTTCTAATATCGTCATACTGAATTTTTAGTAACTTGATAATAAATTTGTTCTCATTATTTTGGAAACATTCTTCTGGTATTACTAGCTTAGCAATATTCTCTGGTTTTAATATTAAACAACCTATTAATTCTTCTTCTAACCCTAGTGTCATTCTAACCTCCGGTAATGATATTCCTCTTCATCATTATTCTTTTGTTCTTTTCTCTTTTTCAAATATCTCTTAATTGAGTTAATGTCTCTAAGGTTAGCCTTATCCCATTCATAAAGAATTTTATCAGTATATTTGACGTTATATACTTGATTCAGGACTGTTTCTTTAATAGCTAATTCTATAATTTCTGGATTGTATTCCCATGAATTAATAAATTCAATTTCTGCTGATGATAATGGTCTTCCAAATTCTTTTTCAGCAATTTCTAATACATTAACATTAGCATTAACATTAACATTTACATTATCATTTACATTTACATTAGGTTTTTTATTTTTTATCCTATGGTTTTTATTTTCAAAACCAGTGGTTTTTTCATAGTTTTCTTTTTCTGAAACTATAGTTTCTTCATGGTTATTAGATAGGCTTTCTTCATCGGTTTTAGATGGTCTACCACCTTTTTTTCCATCTTTTTTTCTCTTAGTATTAGCATCTAATTGAGGTTTAACCAACTTAAACATTCTTGTTAATTCTTTAGATAAACTATCAGGCATCTTGCCATCTAATGAATAATCAATAATTGCCTCATAGAAAGCTAATCTATCTTTTTCATCCATATCTTCAACCGAATCCCTGAAACTGTCGTAAAAAACAAAACTATTTTGTACCATAAGCCCTCCTGAATTTATTTTTTTATCATATAATTTCTAACCTCATAGTAAGAACAAATAGAACCTTTTTCTTGATCACACATATCTGCATATTTGTCAAAATTATTAGAACAGTTGCACACTAATTTAGCAATAATAGCTCCTGTAATAATTACTAATATTACTAATAATGCAACCCTTACCCAATTTCTTAAAACTATTCTCTTCTTCATAATTTTACATTCATGACACTTTGTGATAAAATAAAGATGTTAATTCATTTAACAGAAGATTAATGGCTGGGGAGCTTTAATCTTTCTTTTTTTATTTAGTGTCATATCTCCTTTCCTTTCTAAATTAATAATAATTTTCTTGTATATGTTCTTTAACTAGCTTAATTAATTCTTTTTGATGTTCTATTTGAGGCGGATTAATTACTTTTATTTTTAACTTACTCATTAAGTTCCCCTCCTATATTATTTTATTCATCATATTTTAGTTGGTAGCTTTAGTATTGATTTTATATATTACCTCATTTACAATAGATTAATTGAAAGTGAGGTGAAAAATTTGAAACAATATTTAATGTTAAGAGGAAATTCTAATTTACGTATTGCTTGTGAGTGTCCAAAAATATGTCCTATATGCAACAATAATATTTCCCCAATAAATGAATTTGAAAAAGCTAACATAGATATTAATTTGGTATCTATACTCTTTACTTGTCCTGCTTGTGGTAAGAGTTTTTTGACTCATTATAATTATGAAAAATATAAAGTTGAAAGTTATAAAGAACACTCTTATTATTCTCTAACATTATTGGAGTCGTTTCCAGTTAAACCTAAAGAAGCAATATTTGAAGAGTGCATTCATAATTTATCTCCTACATTTTGTAACATATATAACCAAGCTGTTGCATCAGAAACATATGGATTAGATCAACTATCTGGAATTGGTTATCGGAAAGCCATTGAATTTCTGATTAAAGATTTTTGCATTTATAAGCACCCTAATGATGAAGAAAAAATTAAATCTACATTATTAGGTCAAGTCATCATTACTTATATAGATGAAACATCAAAAATTCGAACATTAGCTAAAGTCTCTGTATGGCTTGGAAATGATGAAACACATTATATTAAAAAGTTTGATGACAAAGATATAAATGATTTAAAACGATTTATTAGAGCAACTGTGAGTTATATAACTTATGAACTTGTATCTGATGAAGCTGAAGACTTACTTAATACATAATCATCAACAGTAGCTAGTAATTTTCCTTTTAAGTCCCAGTATTGAGTTATTACTCTTACTGGATTTTCTTTTGTCCCTTCGCCTATAATAGCAGTTGTTTTAATTACCTTTATTTCTTTCACACTTTCTATGCTCATATAACCTCCTATTTATTCTCTTTTTCATATTCAAGAATAAGTTTTAATAGCTCAACTTTATCTTTACCATCTAGCATTTTTATCTTATCGGTTAAATCTTTAATCAATACTTTTTTAATTCTTCCATATCTATTTCTCTCTTTCATTTGATAATGTACCATTTTCGTACATCGGATCTAAAAAAATATCATCTACTGTTTTATTAAAAAAATGGCTTAAACAAAACATTTCTCTATCTTTAAATGGCACTTTCCCTCTAATTTTTAAACCAACTTGCTTTTCAGATATAGCCAATATCCTTGCTATATCTTTATTTTTTAAATTATGATCATTCATTAAAGAAATTAGCTTTGTTTGCATTTTATTACCTCCTTTCTGTTCTAATGATAGTTTAAGTTTAGTACCATTTTCGTACAATGTCAATACCTTTTTGTAAAATATATAACTTTTTGTTCCATTTTCGTAAATACGTGATATAATAAAAAAGAAGGAGAAATTATATGGAGGAAATTTCAAAATATATTGGTAACAAAATTAAATATTATAGGACACGAAAGAATGTAACGCAACAAGAACTAGCTGATTATTTAGGAACAACATCACAAACCATTTCAAGATACGAGTCTGGAAAATTGGAGTCAAATAATATTGTTTTATTTAAACTAGCTGATTATTTTAATATATCCATTAATGATTTTTTTCCGCCTCTTTCATTCGATAATGCAAGTGTTATAGATATAAACTCTAACATAGTAAAAATACCTGTTTATGGTTCAATAAAAGCTGGAATACCAATTGAAAGCCAGCCCGATATAATTGATTATATTGATATTCCTAAAGAATGGACCAAAGGTGGAAAAAAATTTTATGGATTAAAAATAAGTGGTGATTCTATGTTCCCTAAATATCAAGACGAGGATATAGTAATATTCGAACAGACTAATGATACTGCACTTTATAATGGCAAAGATTGTGCTATCATGATAAATGGTACTGAATCGACTTTTAAAAAAGTGTTGATTAATGAACAAGGTATAGTATTACAAGCATATAATATGGCTTATGATATAAGAATGTTTTCTAAAGAAGATGTTATTAATTTACCTATAAAAATTGTAGGTATTGCTCGTGAAAAAAGGACTAAAATTGATTAGGAGAAAATATGAAAAAAAATAATATTGTTATTAATAAGAAGACATTTATTATAGTTGTTATTATGAGCATGATTCTATTAGCATCTCTAATTACTACTAGTATTATGCTATATAGCAGCACCAATAATAAAGTAAATACTTCAAATTTTACAGACAAAGAAATAATAGAATACTTAGAAAAATTAGGATATAAATATGATAAGACAATGTATTCTAATTTACTTAGTACTACATACATTACTATAACTGACAGGGAAGATGATATTAGAATACAAAAAATAATAAATGATTTCGTTGGAACCTCATACACTTTCCAAAATTCTTCATATAATGATTCTCATGCAGATATTTTAAATATAGAAGATAATGATAAAGATGAACAAATTCAATATTCAGCTTATAAAAAATGGCTCGAAGATATTAATTTATCAGATAATCAAGTTATTAGCTCAATTAATTATTATGACAAAAACAATGAAGTTAAAATTATGGATGTTGATGATTTATTAGATTATAAAGATAATACCATAGATGAAAAAGAAAAGTGGACTACATATACTGTAGAAAATATAAAATACCAAGTACCCTCTAATTGGTTTCAACAAGAAGCAGAAAATGGAAATTATCATTACCCAAATATTTATGAAACTAACGAATTATTATATGTTAGTTATTATAAAGCTAATGCCAAAGTTGCTGGAGTTTCAGTTATAGAAACAGAAAAGGTGTACAATGACGTTATAGAAGGAATAAAAAGTTCAAGTCAAGACTTTACATTGATAAATATAGAAGATATTAATATTGCAAATATTTCATGCAAAAAAGTATCTTATTACTCTACTATAAATAATTCGGAATATTATATAAATACATACTTATTATATAATTTTAATGATGATAACATATATAATTTCACTATTGGTATTAATAAAAGTGAACAAGATAATATTAATCAAAGTATTAATGAAATTATTAATAGCATAGAAATAAATTAAAACTTAAGAGTATGCTAGTATAGATACTTTTAATAAATAATATTGTAGTAAAGGAGATGTTATTGTGGCAAAAATAGAGTGTGACAAATGTAAAACTAAGTTTGAAAATAATGGCTTGTCAAGTTTATGTCCTAATTGTAGAAGAAAAAGAACACCTAAAATATATATGTACGCAGCTATTGGCGTTATTCTTTTAGGATTATTTTCAGGTATTATACTAGGAAATGTATATAAAATTGAAAGAGTTAATGGAGATTCTATTTTAGACACTACAGAAGAGGTATTTAATATTAATTTATTAATTATTTCATTAACAAGTGGTGCATTTGCTAGCATTCCACTATTTGGATTAGGTTCTATTAATTATAGACTTAATTTACTGATAGATAAAAATGAAAAATAAAAAAGACCTCGTGCTGGAACACGAGATCAAATGAAAAACTACTTAGCTACCAACTAAAACTATATACAATGATATAGGAGTTTTTCTATATTATTGTAACATAAAATATTAATAAAAGGAAGTGTTACAATGAAAATAGGCGCAGTTTACAGAAGAGTGTCAACTGATGAACAAGCTCGTGAAGGTTATTCTCTATCTGCACAATTAAAAGCAATTAAAAAGTATGCATCTGAGCATGATATTTTTATAGATCCTCAATACATTTTTACTGATGAGGGTATATCTGGAAGAAAAGCTAAAACAAGGCCTGCATTTATGGAAATGATAAAACAAGCGAAAGCAAAAAAGTTTGATGTAATATTAGTTCATAAATTTGATAGATTTTCTAGAAATAGAGAAGATTCTGTAGTATATAAATCGTTATTAAAAAAAGAATATGGTATTAATGTTATTTCAATATCTGAGCCATTAGATCCAGATGATAAAATCAGTGTAATTTTAGAAGCATTTTTTGAAGCATTTGCAGAATACTATTCTTTAAACTTATCTAGTGAGGTAAAAAAAGGACAACTTGAAAAACATTCAGAAGGTGAATTACAAACTAATCCTTCTTTTGGATATAATGTAGAAGACAACAAACTTGTTATTAATAGTGAAGAAACAGAAATTGTTAAACTAATTTTTGAGCAATATGCTATAGACAATCTACCTATGATGGAAATTGCTAGGAATATTAACAAATTGGGAATTAAGACAAAAAGAGGAAATAAATTTGAAAATAGAACAATATATTATATACTTAATAACCCTGTTTACATAGGAAAATTAAGATATACACCAGGGAGAAGAGACGCTTATAATTTTGATGATCCTAATACAATTATAACAAATGGGAAACACACTCCTATTATTTCAAATGAACTATGGGATATGACGCAAACAAAACTAACAAAAAATAATAAATGGAAGAAACCTAAGCAGCATATTGATAGTAACCCTAAACATTGGACTAAAGGATTAATAAGATGTAAAGAGTGTGGATGTACTATGGTAACTTGTAACAAGACAAAATTACGTTGTAATGGATATAACAAAGGTAAATGTTCTAACTCTTCTACTCTTTCGATTGAAGAAATATATCAATTAGTAATAAATACTATAAAAGATACCATTAACAATGGAACTATTAATCACATAGTGCCAAATAAAAAAGAAAAGAAAGAAACAGATAAATATTCTATTATTAAACATCAATTAGAACAGATTAAGGACAAAGAAAAAAGAATAAAAGAAGCTTATCGTGATGGAATAGATACTCTTGAAGAGTATAAAGAAAATAAAGATATATTAGCAAAAGAAAAAGAAAGATTAACAAAAGAACTTAATAATACTGAAAAACCTAAAGCAGAAACAAGAAAACATGAAATTATAGAAAATGGCAAAAAAGTTTATGAGATACTAAATAACGAAAATATATCTTTAAAAGAAAAAAATGAAATAGTTCATATACTAATTAATAAGATAGAATTCGACTCTAACACTAATACTTTAGAGGTATATTACAATTAATGTCCCTTTTGTTATAAGTTCCTCCATACTGTGTAATTAATTGTTTAGCCATTCCAATATCTTTTTTCTTAATATTAATAGGATACTGTAATCTTTTAGCATATTTAAACATTACTTAACCCCTCCATATTCCAAGGAAATATCAATGTCTGCCATAAGAATGGACTAGTATTTAAACTATCACTACTAGTTAGGATTGGTCCATACTTTTCTTCATATTCCATCATCAATCTATTCGCTTCTCTTCGATATTTATTAAATAGATCTAAAGCATTGCCATCATTAGGATATAAATCTAAATATAAATTAAGGTCATGAGCAGCAAACTCTGCTTCTGACATTCTTAGAAACATCTCTTCCTGTTCATTAGTTGGTCTTAAAACTTGTGGTTGATAATTCTTATACTGGCTATATAAATTTCTAAACATATTTCCTCTTAAATAGCCTTCACTTTCAGTAAAAAACTTAGGATCATTCATATCTCTATCCATATATTTAGGATAGTAATTATAATTATAGTTAAATTCTTTATTCATATTTTCTCCCTTCCCTTTATTCTATTCTAGTTATTTTCATTAGAAAGGGCCTTTACCTACATTCTATTTGAACTTATCGATTTTTTTTGTTATAATTTAATTGCCAATTTTTTGGCAGGAAGGAGTTGGGCTTTTATAAAAGCTTTAATATCCTTATCCTTGCCTGGTTGCTGAAATGCTTCACTTGCTATGAGGAACTATTTCTCAAAAAGAAATAGCCGAGAAAGAAAACTCTTATATAGTGAACAATTACAACTAAATACCTTTTATATTTAGTACTGAGGTAATAGACTTACTATAAGGTCTTAACCCTAGGTTTATGCAGTTAAACATATAGTATAAGTTTATTATACAAAATGTAGTAATTGAATCAGTTTAAAACTCGCTATAGATCGTTTAAAAGGAATTATCTATAGTTGGAAAAAAGTCCTTATTATTTATGATTAACATAAGTATAAGGACTTTTTCAATTATTCTACTGATTTTAAAGAATCTATCATATCTATTTTCTTTAAGATAAAGTAAGTTATAATCTGGACTATTACACTAAAGATAATAATAATTACAAAAGATAGAATATAGCTTAAAGGTTTAATTGTTTTAATGAATAATATCTCATCAGTCTCAGCTATCATTAAGATAAAAGTATTAAGTGAAAAGCCTAAGAATATTCCTACTATTATTCCTATTATTGTCATAATAATTGTTTCTCTATAAACATAACTAGAAACCTCATTATCTCTAAAACCTAATACTTTTAGAGTTGCTATTTCTCTTTTACGTTCATTGATATTTATTATTGTTAAATTATATAGCACTGTTATAGCAAGAAAACTAGAGAATGCAATAATTAGATAGACTATATTATTCATGCCTGCTATTATATCATTAAACATTTCCATGTTATCTGTTGTGTATTGAATCGTTGCAAAATAGTTAGTTTCTAATAAATTATTAGATAATTCTTCTCTAGAAATATCATTAGAAAGATTTATAATGAAACTGTTATAATCACTATCAGAGAATATTGCTTCATAATAGGCTTTATTCATATATAAATAATTACCAATATAATTTTCACAAATACCAGTTACTCTTACAATAAATAACTCATTATCACTATTTCTAATACTGATATTTTCGCCCAAAGAAACATCTAATAACTCTGCCATTTTCTCTGTTATAACTACTCCTTTATCACTAAGAGTAATTGGATTACCATGAAGATCATTTAAAGTTAAATACTCATCATATGTATTATCATCCATAAAAGCTATAAGTGTAAAATCTAAATTTTTACTATCTGCTTTAAAAGTATAACTAGCAATATTAGTTTTAAGATAATTAGTTATTTCATTATCTTCTAAAGTCTTAACTACCTCATCTTTATTTACCTCATCATTTAATACTAAAGTTGCATCATAGTGTTGAATATTATCATATTGAATCGTTAATAAATCACTAAGACTATCTTTTATACCAAAACCGGTTAAGAGTAAAGCTGTACATCCTGCTATACCTAAAACTGTCATAATTATTCTTTTTTTGTATCTAAATAAATTACGAAGCGTTATCTTCCAAGAGAAAGATAAATGTTTCCAGAGCAATGTAAATCTTTCTAATAAAATCTTTTTTCCACTCTTAGGTGCTTCAGGTCTTAATATTGTTGCTGGAGCTAATTTGAAATCTTTGGCAAGACTTAGTAATGCTACTAAACTCATAAGAATAATGGTTGTAAAGACAATAACAAAACAAGCAACAGGATTAGCATAAGTTGTTAAAGAAGGAATTGTAAAGGAAGCTGCATATACAGTATAAAGAATCCGTGGTATCAAAGTATAACCAACACTTAGGCCTATAATAAGCCCAATAATACAAGCAATAATAATATAAAGAAGATAGCTAATAAACACTTTACTTTTACTAATTCCTAAAGAAATAAAAGCTCCTATCTCACTACGCTCTTCTTCTATCATTCTATTCATTGTATTAAAAGCCATTAAGAAGGCAATTAGAATAAAGAAAATCGGAAAAACTGCTGCTATAGAATCTACCTTAGTAGCACTTTCATAAAAGCTAGTGTAACCAGTTAAATCTTCTCTTGTTAATAAATACCAAACTGGTTTCTCAATATTTTGAATTTCTTCTTTAGCACTAGCAATTTCTTCTTCATAGTTTGCTATTTGTTCAAGATAAAGATTATAGTTATTATTATATTCTAAATAACCATCCTCTAATTCTTGATAACCATTATCTATTTCTTTTTTAGCTTCATTAAGCCCATTAAGAGCTCTATTATATTCAGTATTCCAAGTATTCAAAGAGTTATTTAAAGTATTCTCTTGCTCTATTAGTGTTTTATTAGTATCAATTAAGGTTTCTATATTGGTTTTATTTAGTTTTAATTCATTTAAAGTAGCTGTTAATGTCTCATATAAACTACTAGTTGGATCAAGATTTTCTAGTTGCTGTTCAATCTCTTTAATATTAGCATTTATAGTAACTAAAGTTGGTTCTAGTGAATCGACCGTTAAATTAGCACTAGCTAGAGCACTATTAAACTCATTCTTTGCACTATTTAATGTCGTAAAACCATTATTAAGTTCTGTTTCTGTACTTTCTTTTGTTCTATTTAACATGGATAGATTACTGTTATATGACGATAGTGCTTCATCTAATTTGATTTTATTAGAATTAAGTGTTGTCAAAGCCTCATTAAACTTTGCTTCATTAGTGATTTTAATTTCATTAAGTTCATTTTCTGCTTTGGTAACTTTATCCATTGCTTCTTTAAGTATCTCTTCATATCGTGCGGTTTCTCTTAATGGTTTTAACTCTTGAAGACTTTTATTTACATTGGCAATAATATCATCATAGTCTAAAGAATAAGATATTTCTTCTTTAGTTCCTTCAGCTATTAAATATATTTCGGTATAATAATCTAATTTAAAGTTATCTTTAGGTACATAAATAAAACTATCAAGCTTTCCATCTCCTACTGTTGATATACCTTTATTTTCATAAATATAACTACTACTATTAATTGTTCCTACAATTTTACAAGTATTATTATTAAGATAGGTATCATCATCAATCTTAATATCTTCCCCAAGCGTAAATTTTCCATTTTCCCCTAAACATTCACTATTATTATCAGGCATTCTTCCAGTTACTAAAGTTCCTTTATTTATATCTGTTAAAGATATTATTTTAACAACATTACCATCAATCAAAGTATCAAAGGAATAGCCTCCTTCAACTTTATCTATTCCATCAATATTTTCCAAAGAGATTAAATCATCTTCTGTTAGTCCCATTGTACTTACTATTTTAAAATCATATAAATTAGTTTCATCATAGTAATTATCTAGCGTTCTTAACATATCACTAGCTGTTTCTCTAACTCCAGCAAAAAAAGAGGTTCCTAAAATAACAATTAGAATTAAGGATAAAAATCTTCCTTTTGCTTTCCAAATTTTTCGAAAACTATTTTTAAAGATTAACATTACCAATCAATCTCCTTAACTAGCTTAGGCTTTTTATTAATCGTAATACTTTCTATTTTCCCATTTTTTACTCTAATTACTTTATCTGCAATATCAGCAATAACAGCATTATGAGTAATAATAATGGTCGTAGTCTCCATCTTATGACAAGTATCTTGTAATAGTTCGATTATTTTCTTACCAGTTTTAGAATCCAAAGCTCCTGTTGGTTCATCACAAAGCAAGATTTTAGGATTTTTGGCAATTGCTCTAGCAATTGAAACACGCTGTTGTTCTCCACCTGATAATTGAGCTGGAAAATGGTCTTTTCTATCTAGTAAGCCAACTCTTTTTAAAGCCTCACTAGCATCCATTGGTTTTTTACATATTTGACTAGCTAAAGATACGTTTTCTAACGCTGTTAGATTACCAACCAAATTATAAAATTGAAAGACAAATCCAATATCATAGCGTCTATAATCAGTTAATCTTTTGTTATTATATTTGGAAATATCAGCATTATCAATAATTACACTACCACTAGTAGCTTTATCCATACCTCCAAGGATATTTAATATAGTAGTCTTACCTGCTCCACTTGGTCCTAAGACAACCGTAAGTTCACCTTTTTCAATTTCAAAAGAAACATTATCTAGCGCTTTTATCTCTATTTCTCCCATTTGATATTTTTTAGTTAAATTTTTAACACTAATATAAGCCACAAGTATCACCTTCTACTATAATTATAACCTATGTATAAAGAAATTTCATCAGAATTTTAGGGAAAATTAACGAATTTTTTCGAGGATTTTTTGATTTCTATCTACTGTTGTTATAATATGTTCTCTAGGGAAAAAGCTAGGTTCAAAATAATAGGCATTTTTTAAGTATGAAAAGATTTCTTCACTATCAACACTTAAAGTTTTTAAAACATAAGGATAAAAATCTGGATACTTATTACAAAATTTAATAAGCGATTCTGATTTCTTTTCAAGCGCTAAATAAGGATTATAATATCTATAATCACGCTCTTTATCAAAGGCATATTCAAAATCAATTATTGGTGCTAATCTTGTTTCCATCGTTCTACTAGTAGCAAGTTCCATATTTCTAGCATATCTATCAATCTGTTCCATCATTAAGTCAACAGCGGTTAGTTTGAAAAGATCTATTTTTAAAGACAAGGGTAAATCTTTAAATAAATCATCATTAAAATCGTTTATCTTTTCTCCATATTCGAAATTATCTTTAGGTTCTAAATAGGTAAAACCTTTTTCTCGGTAATTAGGCGTAACTATATGAAAGAAACAAGCTTTTTCATCTAATATCTCTATCTCAGTAGTTGCAAGATCAACTTTATGGCACAAATATCTTCCTATAAGTTCATTAATAAGCATACCTTCTCCTATCTCTTTATGATAATAGTAACCATCTTCCATTAGAACTAAATAGTTTTCCAAAATATCATCATATTGTTGTTTAGTAATACCAATTTTCTCTATAAAGTCTTGTTCTGTATATGATTTAAAATCTCTCTCAATAATTTTCTTCTTGCTAAAAAGCATAAAAAATCCCCCTTTAGTAGTAGTTATTATACTAAAGAGGAATTACTTTGTAAATTATTTCTTATCTTTAAATGATTCACTTAAAACAGTTCCTGCTGTTACTAAATTTTGTAATTCACTAGGAACAATAATTTTAGTTGCTTGACCATTTGCCACATTAACCATAGCATCATAACTTTTTAGTTTTAATACTGCACTATCAGCTTTCGCTTCTTTTAAGAGTCTAATTCCTTCAGCTTCCGCATTTTTTATTTTAATAATCGCTTCTGCTTCTCCTTCTGCTTTTTTAATTGCTGCTTCTTTCATCGCATCAGCTCGTAAAATAGTACTTTCTTTTTCTCCTTCAGCAATTAGAACTGCCGCCTTCTTTTCCCCTTCTGCTTGTAAAATCTTCTCACGTCTTTCCCGCTCAGCTCGCATTTGTTTTTCCATCGCATCTTGTATATCACGAGGTGGAATAATATTTTTTACCTCAACTCTATTTACTTTAATCCCCCATGGATCAGTCGCTTCATCTAAAATTGAACGCATTTTAGAATTAATGATGTCTCTAGAAGTTAGTGTTTGATCTAGTTCAAGTTCTCCAATGATATTACGAAGAGTTGTAGCAGTTAAATTTTCAATCGCACTAATTGGATTTTCTACTCCATAAGTATAAAGCTTAGGATCTGTTATTTGAAAATACACAACTGTATCTATTTGCATTGTAACATTATCTTTAGTAATAACAGGTTGTGGTGCAAAGTCTTTAACAATCTCTTTTAAACTAACTGTACTAGCAACACGATCAACAAAAGGAATTACATAATGTGGTCCTGTTCCTAAAGTTTTATAATATGTCCCTAACCTTTCAATAACTTTCGCTTGTGATTGAGGAATAACTTTTACCCCTAAGATAATAACAATTAAAATTACGATTAAAATTACCCAAAACATTTTAGTCACTCTCCTTTATTTTTTCTACTTTAAGTTTAACTCCCTCAATAGAAATAATCTTAACTTTTTCATCCTTTTTTATTTCTCTATCACTATATGCACTCCATTTCTTTCCTAGAACTTTAACCTCACCAATTCCATCTTGTTCTATATCTTCTGTAACAATTCCAATCTTACCAATAACCTGATCTAAGTTAGTTGGTACAACTTTAGTCTTTTTTAATTTTTTAGCTAAGTTTCTTGTTAGAATTAATAAAAGAATAGAACTAATAGTAAAAACTGCTAATTGAATCATCATATTATCAGTAATAAGCGATACAAAAGTAGTAATTAAAGCCCCAAGAGCAAACCAAATGGAGACTAAATTGATTGTCATAAGTTCAAATATAGCTAAGATAATAAATAATCCTAACCAAAAAAATGTCATTTTCACTCCTCCTTAATGACAATATACTACAAACTGATATAAAATACTATAAAAATTAATTTTTTCTTACATATTTTTTAATTATGTGATATAATCTTTTAGAAAACAGATTTATGGTTAAATTGGAAACGACACATCTTTTAGATGCAAACGAACAACACATTGAAAAATGATGCTGTTTTTTATTGTGAAAGAAAGGAGGGTTAACTTTGCCAGAAACAAAATTTCAAGATTTTATCTATACCCTTATTATGGCTTTTGTTATGGTATATGCAATGGTTTGTTATAATATTGCTATTCATACTGGTGGTTTAAGTAATTTTGTGTTTATCGAAGCTTTTAAAGAATTACCTCTTATGTGGCCAGTCGCTATTATTTTAGAATTCTTTCTAATTGGTAAAATCGCTCATAAACTTACCTTTAAAGCACTTGACTCTAAGAAAACACCAACCATCATTATAAGCTATGGTATCTCTATAGTGATAGTATCATTTATGTGCCCTATTATGAGTCTTATCGCTACTATTTTTATAAATAGTCCAAGCTTTTATACCTTTATTTCCAGCTGGTTACAAGCAATGGTCTTAAGTTTTCCTATGGCGATTTGTTTTCAATTGTTTTATGCAGGACCATTGGTAAGATTTATATTTAGTCGGTTTTTTAAAAACAAGCTAAGTAAAAAGGCCTAGCTTGTTTTTATTAATTACCTTTTTTCGTATTTCTATTTCTTTTAAAGATGCATTCTTCTCCACAAACAGTTGCTGAATAAGGATGATCTCAACTGTATTAGATCTATCAGCATTAAGACTACTAATATATACTATATACTCTTTGTTCTTCTATATCATAATCACTACTTATTTGAATAATCTTGTATGTACCAGATTCTAAGTTAGAATTTATATTAATCTTTATCCATTCTCTTTAGAATCACTATTACGATTACCAAGATTAGGCCACTCTATAGAGTTATCCTGAGATTAATATGTCACTTATATTATAAGAAAAAATTATTTTACAATTAGAAAGCATCTATATATAAAACATCGTTTACCAAAATAAAGCAATCGCTACTAACACAGAGAATAACACTACAGTCGTTTTCATCCTTAAATATATCAATTATTTAAAAAAAGAAAGTTCTTAATCATAATTCTACAAGTATTTGAGTCTCCTGGTAATCAAGAGTTTGTTAAACCATGACAATTACTAAAATTATAAAACACATAGTTTCAATATGATATAGCTCTGTTAGATCTCTAGCAACTAGAACTTGTTTACCTCTAAGCTCATATATCATATCTTCTATTTTAAGATTTTCTTTTTTTATTAAATCATTTATAAACATAACCCTCTATACATATTATTTTAAATACCTAGTTTATCCTTTTGAGGTTATAATTTTAATATCAAAACATTGTACCTCTATTATATAATACACGGCTACTGATTATTTTTTTTTAGCAATATTAAGAATAATTCCAATACTTAATAAACTTATTAATAAACTACTGCCACCATAAGATAAAAAGGGTAAAGTAACTCCTGTTACTGGAATTAATCCAATAACAACTGCTAAATTCATAACCGCTTGAAAGATCATTTGAAAGATTAAACCAAAACAAAGATATTTAGCAAAAAGATCATTACTATTAAGAGCAATCTTAAGACCTCGATATAATAGAGAAAAAAATAATAAAGCAATAATTAAAGCCCCTACAACCCCAAACTCTTCGCAAATAATCGAAAAGATAAAATCTGTTTGAGGTTCTGGTAAATAGAAATGCTTTTGTCTTGAGTTTAAAAAACCGGTACCCAAGAGCCCACCTGGACCAATTGCATAAAGTGACTGAATAATTTGAAATCCTGTCCCTAAAGGATCAGCCCAAGGATTTATAAATGATGTTATCCTATCTATCCTATAAGGTGCTATGGCAATTAAAATAACAACGCCAACTACTCCTATCGCCCCTAAAATATAGAAAAATTTCATATTAACACCAGCAACAAATAATAAAGCAATAATACTTAACATTAAAACAAGTCCAGTACCTAAATCAGGTTGTAACATAATAAGACCAAAAGCAATAATAGCGATACCTAAAATAGGAATAACCCCTTTTTTGTAGCTTTTTAAAAACTTATTACTCTTTACAAGATATTTGCTAGTAAAAATAATTAATGCAATCTTTATAAACTCACTAGGCTGAATTCCAAAAGGACCAATACCAAACCAGCTTCTGCTACCATTTCTAATGCTACCTATACCTGGTATTAAAACTAAAATCAATAATAAAAAGCAAATACCTAAAATCATATTTGCCTTTTTTAAATAGATCGTGTAATCTATCTTACTAACAATATACATTATAACAAATCCTATAACGGTAAATAATGCTTGTTGTTTCACATAGTGAAAACTATCTTGAAACTTATATTCTGCCCAAATACTCGAAGCAGAATAGATCATTATGAGTCCAAATGTTACTAAAAAAATTACGGTTATGACTAAAGGCAAATCCACCTTTTTCTTCATGAATAACCCCTTTCTTTATAACCAAACACCAAAGATAATACCACCCATGGCAAGTAATAGACCAAAGACGCAAAATAATTTAACAATATCTGTCTCTTGCCAACCTAACTTTTCAAAGTGATGATGGAGTGGCGTCATTAAAAATAACTTTTTATGAAAAACTCTTAACCAAAATACTTGTAAGATAACTGATAATGTTTCAATTACAAATACCCCTGCTACCACTAATAAAGTTAGTTCCCGGTGTGTTAGTATCGCAACAGCTCCCATAACTCCACCTAAAGCAAGTGATCCTGTATCACCCATAAACACTTTAGCAGGATGAGTATTGAAGACAAGAAAACCAATTAGTGAACCAACTAAGATTAAACAGAATATTCCAATGTCTTCAAAGCCAACCATAAAGGAAATAAGGGAAAAAGCAATAAACGCTACTGCTGAAAGACTACCCGCTAATCCATCTAAGCCATCAGTTAAATTAACGGCATTAGAAGCTCCTATTAAAATAAAGAGAATAAATAAGCCATATAACCAAGTTAATTCGATATCGATTCCTAAAGTTCCTACTACAAATGAGGTCTGACCACCATTTTTCATATAAATATAGAAAAATATTGTTGAAATGATAATTTGTCCAAATAGCTTTTGATATGTCGTTAACCCTTCATTACGATGTTTTCTTAATGATAAAAAGTCATCTAAAAAGCCAATAATCGCAAAACCTATAAAGACTAATAAAACAATAATCAAATTATCTGAATAATCTATCTTTTTAGTTATAAGAAGGCCTAAAGTTATTATAATTGTTGGAATAATAAAGATTAAGCCTCCCATAGTTGGTGTTCCCGCTTTTTTACGATGCGTAAAACTAACATAACTACTTATAGTTTGACTTACTTTTAACTTTCTTAAAAGTGGTAGAAGAAATAAACCTAACACTACACTAAAAAGAAAACCTATCATAATTGCAAATACTGCCTTAGTTAGTAATAACACGCCTGATCACCTGTTTCTTTCTTTTTGTATTATAGCATAAGAAACTATATTATTCTATAAATATTTAAATTGCATCTTTAATTTGACACTCCTTAGTCATTTAAGTTTATGTTTAAAAGATAAGTTTATGCTTAATCACCTAACATTAATTTTACCGTACTACCATCTTCAAGTCGCGTTCCAGCAACTGGTGACTGACTAATAATCTTTTCACCACTACCGGAATATTCCAAAGCAAAATGTTCGAGTAATTCTTTCGCTTCACTAGGAGTCTTACCTACAACATCTACTACCTCATAATAGACTTTATCGCTCCATTCCCAATCTTTTTCAATACCACCTTCTTGTTTTTCAATGTCTAAAGCCTCAATAATATCTAAAAGGATTCGTCTTGCAATTGGTGTTGTTGTATAACTAGAAAGTAAAGCTGTATCTTTGGGGTTATCAATTGCGATATATAAAACCGCTTCAGGATCATTTGAAGGTACAATACCGACAAAGGACATAATATAATTATTAGCAAGGTAGGCACCATTAACTGCCTTTTGTGCTGTACCTGTCTTACCACCAATTCTATAGCCATCAATATAAGCTGCTTTACCTCCACCTAAAGCTACTACGCTTTCTAAAGCATAACGCATAATCTCGCTTGTTTCATCACTTATTGTTTCTCTAACTACAGTTTTACTATTATGTTCCATTACATTACCAGTTTCTGGCTCTAAAATATTTTTTAAAACATAAGGCTTTAAAAGATCTCCACCATTAATAACTGCTGATATCGCTGTTATTTGTTGAATCGGTGTTACACTAATTCCTTGTCCAAAAGCCGTTGTTGCTAGTTCAATATTTCCAACTCGTGATAACGGAAAGATTATTCCTTCTCCTTCACCGTTTAAATCAATACCAGTCTTTTGACCAAAGCCAAATAAATCTAAGTATGAAAATAATCTTTCTTTGCCTAGTAGCTGCCCCATTTTTACAAAACCAGGGTTACACGAATTCTGTAAAACCTGCAAAAAGGTTTGATGGCCATGACCTCCTGCTTTCCAACATTTGATACGTGCCGTGTCAACTTGCACTGAGCCTGTATCTGTAAAAGTATCTTTAAATAAATCTACTACCCCTTCTTCAACTGCAGCGGCAGTTGTAACAATTTTTTGAGTTGATCCTGGTTCATAACTGGCCCAAATCGGTAAATTACGAGACAATTCCTCGGTTGTATAATTTTGATAGTTATTAGGATCAAAATTAGGCCTTGAACTCATCGCTAGGATTTCTCCTGTTTTAGGATCCATTACCACAGCAAGTGCCATATCTGGATTAAACATATCTACAACATTATCAAGTTCTCTTTCTACGGACTTTTGAATATTTATATCAATCGTAAGCTGTAAATCCATACCATTTTGTGGTTCAATATATAAGTCTGTTAAAGCAAGTTTATTACCCTTAGCATCACTAAAGTATTTAATCGCCCCATTTTCTCCTGTTAAATAATCATCATATTGTAATTCTATCCCTGATAATCCTTGATTATCTATTCCCACATATCCTAAAACATGAGAAAGCATCTCACCATAGGGATAATATCTTTTTGATTCTTTAACTAAATAAACGCCATCAAAATTTAAAGCTTCAATCTTATTGGCAATTTCATAAGGCAATCTTCTTCCCTCTGGATGTACACGTTCAATAGATGTCTCTTTATAAACATGTTCTTTCATCTCTTCATAAGTAACACCAAGTATCTCTGCTAATTTTGTTGTTACCTCTTCTTTATTTTTTATTTGATTAGGAATTAAGACCAAAGAGGTAGTTGTGATGTTATCTGCTAAAACCTCACCATTACGATCAAGAATTCTGCCCCGCGATGCTTCTATAGGTAAATTTCTACTCCATAAATCACTAGCTAAAGATGTCAACTTTTTATAATCAAAAACTTGCACATAAAATACTCTTAATACTATTATTAAGAGTATACTACTAAATATTAATAAAACTATTTTTATCCGCTTGTCTATTCCTTTAGTAAACATAAACTTACGACCTCCTTAGTAGTAAGTTTATGATATAACTCTATAATTTATAGCATAATTAAATATCTAGTATTTTTAGCTTTTAATAATTTTTAGCTTTAAAATACATGTCTTTGGTTATTAAGAATTGTTTAACTATAACATCATTATCAAAAACTTTTTCTATTTTTTCTTTATCAGTATGAATGAATCCTGCTTTTTTAAACACTTTTATCGCTCCAATTCGATCTAATGGGATCATATCAGAAAGTTCATTAACATTATTTTTCTCAAAAGCAACTTTTTCTAATTCCATTAAGGCCGCATATGAATATCTTTTACCTCTAAATTTATCTTGAATTAATATTCCCATTTCATGGATATCACCAGTTAAATAATAATATATCTCTCCAACAGGTTGCAGTTCATCATAAGAATAAATATAAGCAAAAAATTTATCTGGTTCTTTATTAATCCAATTATCAAACCACTCCTTCATTTCTTCATCATTTTTAAATATTGTTCCTGTATTTTTATCATAGCCCTTTAGATTAATATCAAAACCAGCATTATAAGACATAGTTTTAGAATCCATCATCCATATCTTTCTATACTTTAAATCTTCAATACTAGGAACTTTTAAATAAATATTAGTCATAAACTTTCATTCACATCCTTAGGAAAATGCTATAGAATTTTTCTCTAAACAAAGCCATATTTATAGTTATAATCTTCATATATAACCTAATAAATGTGGTTAATAAATTTACTAGAACAAAGGAAACAAAATAAATTTTGTTTCGCTCCTTGTCGTTACCTCCAAGGCTTCCTACTTCACAGATAGAGTAACCTCTATTCTCCATAGGCTTAAATTCCGACAGTCGCTACCGTATTTTTTTGT
>DVIS01000025.1 GCA_018711135.1 Candidatus Onthousia faecavium | reverse complement strand
TTTAGCAGTAGCATAAGTATTTAATTTTATGCCGAGAAAATCTATTTGTAATGGGCAGGTATAATTCGTCATACTAAAAGTAATCTTCTTTTTTAGAAGATTACAGTAACAAGATAGAATTATACCTGGGGGTCCCATTACAAATAGAGGAATTGGAATAAATTTAAATACGGAAATATAAAATGTGTAAAAAAAAGTGTCCTAAAACTTGACATAAGTCCAAGCCTATGGCTCTCGTTTTTGTTAGGAAAATTCCTTTTAATATAATATAGGTTGTGATTGTTAAGAACTGACTATATATGTTAGATGGAGAATATTTATCATTAAAAAGAGGTAATCATATTATGAATAAAGAAATTATAAGAGCATATCTTGACTTGTTACTATCTTTAAAAGACTCTAATGCTTTTACAAAATTACTTGCTGCTAAAGAAGAGATCCTTAAAGATGAAGATTTAGTATTGAAACTTTCTTCATACCATAAAGAACCTAATGAAGAAAAGAAAATGGCCTTATATTGCAATAATAAGTTTAAAAAATATAAACATTTAGAAAATGAATTTAATATGTTAATATTAGAACTAAATAAAATATTTAAAGAATTAAGGATTGATAAAAATGCGTGTAATTAGTGGAAAATATAAAGGAAGAAATATTAAAGGTTATACTTTAAAAGGAACTAGACCAACTCAAGAACGGGTAAAAGAATCATTATTTGCAACTATTAATGCTTATCTTGAAAATAGCGTCTGCTTAGATTTATTCGCTGGTAGTGGTAATTTAGGTATAGAAGCTTTTAGTGAAGGGGCTAAAGAGGTTGTTTTTGTTGATCGTGAATATATGGCAACAAAGACAATAAAGAGTAATCTAGACTCTTTAAATATAGAAAATGCAACTATTCTGAACATGGATTATTTACAAGCTTTAGATAAACTTAATTTAAAGAAATTTGACCTTATTTTTTTAGATCCACCTTATAAAACAGATTATATAAAAAAAGCTTTAGAAAAAATTAGAACTCTTAATATTTTAACTTCCTATAGTCTTTTAATATTGGAAAGTGATTCTTTAGAAAAACTAGAATTTAGTGATTATTATGAAGAGGTAAAAACCAAAAAATATGGAGATAAATATATTAGAATAATCAAAAAGAAATAGTAGGGAATTATTTTTAAATAGAGAAAAATCAAGCGTGTTTGATGAATGATAAATGGATTCTGGTATTTGGGACTTTAAAGAATTAGTAATTAAAAAAAGACTTTAATCTTTTTTAATATCAAAATAGAAAACTGTTCCTTCTCCTTTTGAAGAGGTAACTCCGTAATTATAATTATGTAATAATAAAATATTTTTTACAATTGATAGACCAAGTCCTGTTCCATAAACTTTGCGTTTATGGTTTTTATTATTACGATAATATTTATCAAAAACATGATCCAATTCTTCTTTAGATAATAAATTGCCACTATTAGTAATACTTAATCTATAAATATCATTTAAAGACTTTAATTCAATAACAACAGTTTTATCTTCACCAGTATAGTTTAAAGCATTATTAATAAGATTATAAATAACTTGTTCAATTTTCTTTTTATCTGCTTTAATTTTTAAAGATTTTATATTTTTATGTTTAAAAGTAATATGATATCCATCTTTAATAATATATATTTCATGATGCTTAATTATCTTTTTTATTAAACTGATTAAATCAAAGATACTTGGTTCTAAAATACTTAAGTTATTTTCTATTTTTGTTAAAGTTAAAATATCATTGACTAAACTAGTTAGACGATCAGCTTCTTCAACAATTACTTTTAGATTTTCTTTGCTTTTTTCTTTATCATTTATATTAATATCTATGATTAATTCAGCATAAGCTTTAATCATAGTAAGAGGAGTTTTAAGATCATGTGATACATTAGCTAGAAGATCTTTTTGTAATTCTTCTGTTTTAGCAAGTTCTAATTTCATTTCATTAAGGGCATTGGTTAAATCAATCAATTCTTTAATATCACTAGTTGTTTCAAAGGTTGTTTTTAGTTTACCTTTAGCGATTAACTTTGCAGCTTTTGATATTTTTATAATTGGGGTAGATAATCTTTTAGAAATAAAATAAGCAACACCAATACTAAGTAATAAAACTACAATACTGACAATAATTAATTGTTGTTCAATTATACTAACGGTTGAATTTAAAGGAATTAAAGATGTTGAAATAAAAATATAAAGATTATCATTTAACTTAGTAGCTGCCATGATACTTTTTTCATTAGTAAAAGTATTAATTAAATTATAAGTCTTAGTGTTTGTATTTCCATTTAGAAAATTGTTTTTTATCGTTTCTATATTTAATCTACAACTATTATTATATGTTTTATATAATGTATAGCCATTTTTATTAGTGATTTCAATACAAACATTCTCTTGGTAAGAAATACGATCTAACTTATCTATTAAAGATGCATCGTTTTCGGTTATTAAAATATTATTTGCTAAATTCTTAATAGTTTTTGTCTTTGTCCATTCGTAAAAGCTATCAATAAAAATAACTTGAAAGAAAAAAAGAAAAATGAGAATTAAAAGGGAGAAGATAGCAAGATAGATAAATATTTTAGTTGCTAATTTATTCTTCATCATTAAATTTATATCCTATTCCTCTAACAGTTACAATTAAATCTCGGTAAATGCCAAGGTTATTTCTCAACATTTTAATATGAGTATCTACAGTTCTATCATCACCATAGAAATCATATCCCCAAATTTTATTAAGTAGTTGTTCTCTTGATATTGCTAGTTTTTTATTTTTAATAAAGTAGGTCATAATCTCAAATTCTTTTGGAGTTATTTTAATTTCTTGATTTTTAATTTTCATTGTATGTTCTGAAAAGTTAATTACTAAATCTTTATAAGTATAAATACTAATTTCTTTTCGTGTTCTTTTAATAATCGCTTTCATTCGAGCCATTAACTCTTTAGGAGAAAAAGGCTTACACAAATAATCATCAATTCCTCGTTCAAAAGCATCTAATTTATCGATTTCTTCATCACGTGCTGAAAGAATAATCGTAGGAACTCTTTTTTCTTTAGGAATACAGTTTAATAAAGTTAAGCCATCCATCTTGGGCATCATTATATCTAAAACCATTAAATCAAAGGGTTCATTTTTAATAAGTTCTAAAGCTTCCTTTCCATCAGAAGCTTCTTTGGTTAGATAGTTTTCTACCTTAGCATATTCTTTAATGACATTTCTAATATTCTCTTCATCATCTACGATTAAGATCTTTATTTGTTCCATAAATCCACCTCGGTCTTATTATATCGTAATTTGTTAAAAGTTAACACCTTATTTTAATTCTTTTTTGACTTGAATGTAATCATAAAAAGTTGTAAAAATAACATTTAGGCTAGTAGCAAAAATAAGGCCCCACATGCCAATATTTAAAAGTGATAATAGAAGAAGAGATCCAGTTCTAATAATCGTACCAATGATTGTTGTTTTAAGATTTGCTTTTGCAAGTCCCATCGCATCTAGCGAAGCAGATAATGGTGCTTGAATATATTGAAGAATACAAACAGGAGCAAGGAAACGCATATAATTTGCCCCTTCATTAGTATTATAAATAAGTTTTAAAAAGAACTCTGGGAAAATAAACAACGCTCCTGATGCTGGTATTCCAATTAAAAGAGAAATCATAATGGCTTGTTTAACTTTCTTTTTCGCATAAGTATATTGTTTTCTACTAGTAGCTTTTGAAATAATAGGTAATAAAGCTTGTGATATTGCAAGAGTAAAAAAAGATGGTAGTAATAGTAAAGGCATAACAAAACCACTGATAATACCATATTCTGTTACAATAAAATTATTTTTATATCCACAATAAGTTAGGGCACTTGTTAAAATAATTGGTTCTAAAAAATATCCAAAAGAACCTATAAGACGACTGGCTGTTGAAGGAATACTAATCCCTAAAGCTTCTTTAGCATAGGTCTTATTAAAAGCCAAATCTTTTTTCTTAATAGTTAAGTTCTTAGGTAAGAAAAAGAATAAGACTAGTATTGAACTAAGTTCACTTATAATATTTGTCAAAATAACAAAAGTAACCGCTATCTCCAAACCTTTACTAATGAAAATAGGTATTCCTATAATAATTAAGATTAATCTAATAATATCCTCTAATACATTAGATGTAACATGAGGAAGCATTTGCTGTTTCCCGAAAAAATAACTTCTTAAAATGCTAGAGGTACTAGTTAGTGGTAAAACAACACAAATAGCAAGAATTGGTAAGAGGGCTCGTTCTTCATGTAAAAAGTTAAAAGCTAAAGTTGGTGCTAAAATAATTACTAAACTTATAATTAACACATTAATAATTAAAGAAATAGGTAATAATGAGAAAAGAAGACGCTTGTTATTTTTTGAATCCTCTGCAATTAATTTAGATAAAGCGGTAGGAATACCAAATTGACACACTCCAATTAAAAGCGAAAAAGTAGGGAGAACTAACATATAAAGGCCAATCCCTTCACTACCCATTAAACGACTCATGACAATTTTAATAATCATTCCTAATACCTTTGTAAGAAAACCACCAATTATTAAAATAATCGTCGATTTTATAAAGCTTTCTTTTCTCATTATACCAGCTCCTAATTATATATATGTAACTGCCAAATAAAAAATATGTAAAAATTTGTTCGTAAATATATGTAAACACAATATGTAAATAGTTAGTAAAATTATCTGTAAAATTTTATGTAACTACTTTTATTAAAGAATGAGCTGTGATAGACTTGATATATATTGTAGTAGAGGTGAAAGTTATGAGTAATGATATATTAGAATTTTTAGCTACAAAGGAAGTAATGATTGTCCTTATTATTATAGGGGTAGTTTTAGTAGCATATATTGTTTTATGGTTTATTGGTTTTATGAAAAAACATGAAGCAAAAAAGAAACTGCAAAATAACACTATGGAATTAAATAAACTAGTTGAACAAGTCGCTTTAGCTAATAAAGAAAATAATGAAACTATCGAAACAGTAAAAGAAATAATTGAACCGGTAGTTAAAGAAGAGCCAAAAATAGAACCAGTTCAAATAGAAGAAAAACCACCAGTTGAGGCCGAAGCAGTAGTCAAACAGCAACCTCAAATTACGATTGAAAGAGGCTTTACAACTCCTATTGAGGTTCAACCAATTATAATTAAAGAGCCTCCTAAGGAAATAAATAATAATATAGAACCAACTTTAAGTAATATTTATACTGAAAACAGTGTTATAACTAATAATGTTCCTGAAGCTAAAGAAACTGTAGAAGAGGATATCATTAAATATAAGGATGAGGTTTATACAAAAACAGAAGCCAAAAAAGAATTAGAACGTCTTACTGAAGAATTAAAAAAAGCTGAAACTGAAGAAATAGAAGAGTCAAATAATATTCAATTAACCAAGTTTGAAGAAGAACAAGAAGAAAATGCTATAATTAGTTTAGAAGAGCTACTTGAAAAAGGAAAAAGTGCTACACTTAGTGAAGAGATTGCTAAGTATGAAGATGAAGGTGATGAGCCTATTAGTCTTAGTGAGTTAGAAGCCCGTTATAAAGAAAGTAAAGAACAAGTAGAGGTTTTAGATATAGAAGAACCTAAAGAGGAAAAACCAAAAGTATCTATCGATGACTTTTTAGGAGCTTCATCAAAACCTGTTATGGAGCCAGTTAAACCTAGTGGTACTTATAAACCAAGTCCTATTATAAGTCCTGTTTATGGTATTGAAAAAGATAATAGTACTCATGCATCACCTAATAATTTAAGTCTAGAAGATACCGCTACTTATGAAAAACTTGATGAAGAAATTAGAAAGACTAATGAGTTTCTATCAAAACTACGTGAGTTACAAGAAAAATTAGATTAATGCGAAAAAGATTATAAAATTATTTCTATAATCTTTTCTTTTTGTAATGGAATATGTTAAAATTAAAATGACTGAGGTGAAGAGGATGGAACAAATAAAATCAAATATAAATAAGATAGATATAAAATGTGATAATTTATCTTCTCCCTCTACAAATATTAACCATATTAAAAATGCAACTAATAATATAACAGGTGTTAGTACTAATCTTAATAATGAAATAATAGACTTTATTAGTAATATTGAGGTAAACATACCTGAAAATGGTGGTATCTTTGATCCTGATAATGATGAGCGAAACCTTTTTGGAGGAGATCAAGGAGCGTTAATTCAAAACATAGAAGAGTTTATTAATGATGCCAAAGTAAGAGAAATTATTAGTAAATACTATCCTGATTATACAGATGAAGATTTGGAATTATTATTCTCAAGAATGAGTTCTGTAGGGTGTGGCTATATAGCTTCAATTAATACTTTATTTCAAGAATATTTATTTCACAATGAAATAGATTTTTACAATCGTTTTGCTTTTCCGCCTTATGATTTAGCACTTGATGAAACGACGGGAAAAGTTTATAAAGACTTTAACTATGAATATTTATTTTTAGATTTTTTTCTTTATTATGCTAAAAACAAAGAAGGGTTTAATACAATTGAAGAGGTATATGGAAACCAAGAAGATATTATCTCAGGTGATTTAGCTGTTAATGGTGATGATACACCTGTAGAAGGTATGAATGGAGCAATTTCTATCTATAATATGTTAAATACTTTTCAAGAATATTTAGAAGAGAAAGGAATAGATGTCACAGTTACAAGTTGGCTAGATATTTGGTATGCTTTAAAAAGTAGGAATGAATATGCTAGCGATATTTCCAAATTTGATAAAGTTGTAGCGGTTATTAGAGAATCATTAAAAGAAGGAAAACAAATAGTTGTATCAGACTCTCACTTTAATCTTTACTATCCTTATGATAAAGATGGCAATGGTCTTCTTGATGATATTGCTTATAGTGATGTTGGTGGTCATGCTCTAACAGTTGTTGGCATTACTGATTCTAATCAATTGATTGTCTCAAGTTGGGGACATGAATATGTAATAGATATTACAGACTGTCTTATAACTAGTGTTACCATAATAGAATATAATAATTTTTCTGATTTAGATATCTAACAATAATAGGGGGGGATTATATGCAATCTATATCTATTTTACCTGCTGATACTTATATTGTTGTTAATAAAACGGTTTTACATGAAGAGGATAGAAAAATATTAACAATGTTGTATCAACCAATTATTGGTTATACAGCTGTTAGTTTATACTTAACTTTAATTGATGACTTAGATGATTTAAAAAGAACTAGTAATGACTTAACTCATCATCATTTAATGTCTGCGATGCAACTTAGACTTGATGATATCATGGTTGCAAGAGAAAAATTAGAAGCCATTGGTTTAGTGAAAACCTATTATAAAAAAGGAACCGTTAATAATTATGTCTATTTGCTATATTCGCCAATTAGTGCTAATGAGTTTTTTAATCATCCCATCCTAAATGTTGTTTTATATAATAATATTGGTAAAAAAGAGTATGATAAAAGGCAAGAAATATTTAAAGTTCCAAGAATTAGACTGACAGATTATGTTGATATCAGTTCTTCTTTTAATGACGTTTTTAAAAGTAGTAATATTAAACCTTTTGAAGCAACTTTAGATATTGAGAAAAGAGACGAAGGAGAAATACCTTTAGACGAGGTAATTGACTTTAACTTACTTATTTCTTCGATTCCCACGGGACTTGTTAGTAATAGATGTTTTACTGATGAAACTAAGAAACTTATTAATTCTCTTGCTCTAATTTATAATATTGATACAGAAAGAATGTCTGGTTTAATTAGAACATCTTTAACTGAAAAAGGTTTGATTGATAAAACCTTATTGCGAAAGAATTGTCGAAACTATTATCAATTTGATAATGCTGGTAAGCTTCCAACTTTAATCTATCAAAAACAGCCTGAATACTTGAAGAAACCAACTGGTGATGCCTCTAAATGGGCTAAAATGGTCTATACCTTTGAAAATACAACTCCCTATGATTACTTACGTTGTAAATATAAAGGAGCAGAACCAACAAAAAGAGATTTACAACTTATAGAAGAATTAATGATAGATCAAAAACTAAGTCCTGGAGTAGTTAATGTATTAATATCATACGCTTTAAAAGTAAACAATCAAAAATTAAATCGCAACTACTTAGAAACAATCGCTGGTCAGTGGAAACGTCTTAATATTGAAACGGTGGAAGAAGCGATGCGTGTAACTGAAAAAGAATATAAAAAGATGAAGAAAATTGCTACTAATACGACTAAGAGTAAAACTGTAATTAAGAAAAATACCAAAGAAGAGATTCTTCCTGATTGGTTTGATAAAGATTTACAAACAAGTGAAGCGACCGAAGAAGAGAGAAAAGAACTTGATAAAATAATTGATAGTATAGTCTAACTTGAAAAGACTTAGAAAAAGTGTTATAATATGCCTTAATTTAAGGGGGATATTATGGTAAGAGAACAAATTATAAAAAAATATATAACAGATATTATTCTAACAATTATTATTGTAGGCGCTCTAACCTGGTTTTGGTTTGGACCATGTAAAAATAGAGTACGCATAAAAGAGTCTTTAGAAGCTAGTAATGTAGCTTTTAATACGAAAATAGAAACAGAAGGCTTTGGTTATTTAGATATTTCTAATGATAAACTAGCCAAGAAACTTGTTGTAACTAATAATACTGCTAAGCAAAGAGAAATCTTTATTACTTTTAATAGTGCTAAAAATAACTATATCAATTATATAATTACAGATAATGAAGGTAATGAAAGCAGTGTTAGAACTTTATCATTAGATGGTTATATCTTAGAAAATAAGATTGAAAAGGGAGAAACTAAAGAATATACAATTACTCTTTGGACAGATAACAATACTAATCTAGGTGGTAATTTAGAGCTTCTTTTAAATACATCTTTAACTTAGTAAACGTTTGTGTTATTATATAAATATCTTCGGATATTTATGTCCTTATAGTTCAATGGATAGAACAAGGTCCTCCTAAGACTTAGATGAAGGTTCGATTCCTTCTAAGGACGCCATTTATATGTTATTTGCTGCTGACATTTTTAGATGAACAAGTATTGTATATTATATATGAGTAATAGAGGATAGGAAGACATCGTCTATCGCGGATTGAAAAATCTAAAGTGTAGGGTTTGTAAAAATTCGATGAGAAGCCACGTGATGCAATGGCCTATTACTCAAGGGACTCATACTTAGGGTATGAGTCCTATTTCTATTTATAAAGTAAAGTTATTTTTCTTCCCTTTGTTGTAATAAAGCCTTCATTTTTTAAATTTTTTAATTCTCTTGACATAGCACTTCTGTCGATTGCTAAATAATCAGCTAAATCTGTATAACTTGATGCAAGATAAATATTTTTAGATCCTGTTTTTTTAAAGTTCATTTCAAAATAAGTTAGAAGCTTATCCCTAATTGTTTTTTGTGTCAAAATTTCAATCTTCTTATTTTTCTCATCAATTAACTCGGTTGTAATTTCCAGTAAATTTTTAATAAACTGATTATAATAACTATAACCATTATTTTCAAAATTAATGATAAACTCATAATCGAAAAAAATAATTTTGGTGTCTTCTTTTGTCAAGACATTATACTCATTATTATTTAAAGACGAAATAAAAGAGCCAAAAACACTTCCTTCAACAAGTTCTTCAATAATAGTTCTGTTCCCGTTATAATCAGTTTTAATGATTTGGGCATATCCTTCTATAACAACCCCAATAATATTGCCTTTAATCATTGAAGAAATAGCATTATCTTTCTTAAAAAAAATCGTATTAGCTTCCAATAATTTAAGAAGCTTTTTTTGATTGTTTACACTTATTTTGTTGAAAATACTGACCATTTTACACCTCTAAAATTAATATTATCATTTTTTCATTATTGTTGCAATTGCAACAATATACATTTTAAAATCTGTGCTATAGTTATGGTGTCATAAGAAAGGTAGGAAGTGAAAATGAAGATAATTAAACGTGATGGACACATCGTAGATTACTGTCCAGAAAAGATTGAAAACGCAATTCAAAAAGCAAATATGGAAGTGGAAGAAGAAGAACAAGCATCTCCTACCCAGATAAAAAATATTATTAAATATATTGAAAAACTTGGTAAGAAGAGAATGCTTGTTGAAGATATACAAGATATTATAGAAAGAAAATTAATGTCTATTGGTAAATATGAACTTGCTAAAAAATATATAACCTATCGTTATACTAGAGAACTTGTTAGAAAGAGCAATACAACAGACTTAGCTATTAAAGAGTTAATTGATGGTGAAAGTGAATATTGGAATACTGAAAACTCTAATAAAAATGCTAAAGTTGTTACAACTCAAAGAGACTATTTAGCAGGTATTACCTCAACCGATATTACAAGAAGATTTTTACTCCCAGAAGATATAGTTCAAGCTCATGATGATGGAATAATTCATTTCCATGATGCTGACTATTTTGCTCAAAATGCCTTACACAACTGCGACCTAATTAATCTTGAAGATATGTTACAAAATGGTACTAATATCAACGGTGTTATGATTGAAAAACCACATAGATTCTTAACAGCTATGACTATAGCAACTCAACTTATAACGGCAGTTAACTCTAGTCAATATGGAGGTTGTACCATAACACTTACGCATCTAGCGCCATTTGTTAGAGAAAGTTATAAAAGATACTTAGATAAATACAAAAAAAGAAAATTTAGTAAAGAAAAATGTGAAGAATATGCTAAAGAAGATTTACAAAAAGAAATTGTTGATGGTGTTCAAACATTCCAATATCAAATTAATTCGATGACAACTACTAACGGACAAGCGCCATTCTTAAGTGTATGTATGTATTTAGGAGAAACAGAAGAATATAAAGAAGAACTTGCTATGATTATCGAAGAGGTTCTAAAACAAAGAATCCAAGGTATGAAGAATGAAAAAGGTGTATTTATTACTCCTGCCTTTCCTAAACTCTTGTATGTACTTGAAGAAGATAATATTCATGAAGATAGTAAATACTATTACTTAACTAAACTAGCAGCTGAGTGTACTGCCAAAAGGATGGTTCCAGATTATATTTCTGAAAAAATAATGAAACAATTAAAAATAGATAAAAATGGAAATGGCCAATGCTATCCATGTATGGGATGTAGATCATTCTTAACTCCATATGTTGATGAAAATGGTAATCCCAAATACTATGGGCGTTTCAATCAAGGTGTTGTAACTATTAACTTAGTTGATGCTGCTTTATCATCTGATAAAGATATGGATGCTTTCTGGAAAATCTTAGATGAACGTCTTGAATTATGTCATAGAGCTTTACAAATAAGACATAAAAGACTTAGTAGGGTAACAAGCGATGTTGCTCCAATATTATGGCAATATGGTGCCTTAGCAAGATTAAAAAAAGGCGAGAGTATTCATGAATTACTACATCATGGTTATTCAACAATTTCTTTAGGTTATGCTGGACTATATGAATGTGTTAAATATATGACGGGACATTCTCATACTGATAACGGTATTGGTAAAGAATTTGGTTTACAAGTAATGCAAAGACTTAATGATAAATGTAAAGAGTGGAAAGAGAAAGAAGATATTGATTATAGTGTTTATGGTTCTCCTATTGAATCTACTACTTATAAATTTGCTAAATGTTTAAGAGAAAGATTTGGTAAAATTAAAGGTATAACAGACCGTGATTATATCACTAACTCTTACCATGTACCTGTATTTGAAGAAATAGATGCTTTTACAAAATTAAAACTTGAAAGTGAGTTTCAAAAACTATCTCCAGGTGGAGCGATTAGTTATATTGAAACACCAAACTTAACTGACAATTTAGATGCAGTTATGGAAGTAATTAAATTTATCTATGATAACATTATGTATGCTGAATTAAATACTAAATCAGATTATTGTCAAGCTTGTGGTTATACGGGAGAAATTCTTCTTGATGATGATTTGGAATGGTATTGTCCAAATTGTGGTAATAGAGATCATGATAAACTTAATGTAGCAAGAAGGACATGTGGTTACATTGGAACTAATTTCTGGAATAAAGGTAGAACCCAAGAGATAAAAGAAAGAGTTATTCATATCGATAATAAAGAGGCTTAAAATGAGATATAATAAAATTCGGAAAATGGATATTTCTGATGGACCAGGTATTAGAGTATCTATCTTTATGCAAGGTTGTACTTTTAACTGTAAAAACTGCTTTAATAAGGAAACACATGACTTTAAAGGTGGTGTTGAATTCACTGATGATGTTATTAATAAAGTCTTAGATTTAGCTTCAAAAGACTATATTGTTGGTCTTTCTATCTTAGGTGGGGAACCAATGCATCCTGTAAATTTAGAAGGAACAACTAAGTTAGCGAAAGCTTTTAAAGAAAGATATCCAGACAAAACTATCTGGGCTTGGACAGGGTATTTATTTGATCAGTATTTAATGGATAAAGAGATAACTAACTATTTAGATGTAGTAGTTGATGGACAGTATGTTGATGAATTACATGATTTTAGATTAAAATGGAAAGGTTCATCTAACCAAAGAGTAATAGATGTAAAAAAATCTAAGCAAGCTCATAAAGTTATTTTATTTGAAGAAAAAGATCTTGTTGGGGTATAAAACAAAGAAACTAGATAAAGTGTAAAAGCTTTGTCTAGTTTTATGTTTTTCTCTTGCCGAAATGTTGTGATGTAATATATAATTAACTAAAAGATACCAGGAATAGATTAAGTTAAATTTTCGTGGTAAATTAATTCGGTAATCTACATAGAAAGAGGGTTTTAAGTATGCGAAAAATAGCAAGTATATCTAGTTTACAAATAGTTACCGGGGGGGTAGTTTTAAGCAAATAAGTACTTTCTTTCATTATGTGATAAGAGCAGGGGAGGTGGATTCTGTTCTTTTTTTGATGTGTAAACTAGTTATATAGCCAGAGGTATAAAGATTAAAAAATGGGGTATAATATAGCTAATGTCAAAAATATTGATAAAAGGAGTAAAGGAAAATGGATAAAAGGAAAGAAAAAGTAATAATATTAGGTTTAATCTTACTAATGATTGTAGCAGTAGTGGGTGTAAGTTATGCCGCTTTTAGTTATACCGATACAGGAACTAAAGTAAATAGTATTACAAGTGGGGCTATTACGATGACTTATACAGAAAGTGATAATGTTATAAGTATG
>DVIS01000024.1 GCA_018711135.1 Candidatus Onthousia faecavium | reverse complement strand
ATCGCCCTTGAATTTAAACATCACAAATTATAAATTACCTAACTACTAACACCTCCCTATTTTTATTCTGTTTTAAAGTCGTCCTTATCTACAAGTTACCATAAACCTATCACTTTAGCAAGTACTTTTTTATTTCTCATACTTTAAATAACATTTAATATTTTTCTTAAGTACTCTCCTTCTTGTCTTACTAACTATTCTTCTTGATATTTTATTATTCTTAACTTTATAATTAACTCCTAAAAACGTAAAACCTTCACTACTTTTATATATCTTAGTCTTATTATTAAACTCTAACAAATACTCATTTCTAATTATCTCTTCTAACACTCCTAAAACTCCTTGTAACTTACTTTTACTACTACTTAATATAATTCCATCATCCATATATCTGATATAATATTTACAACTTAATTTCTCTTTAATAAAATGATCTAAGTCATTAAGGTAAAAGATAGCTAAAAACTGTGATGTATAATTACCTATAGGTAAGCCAGTATCTTTCTTATAATAAGTATCCATTCCTAACTTACTAATAGCATTATTAATATAATCATTATTAGTAGTATTTAAAATATCCCTAATAATATTTAAATCTTCTCTACTTAAGTATTTACTTAATTTATTAAGTAATACTTTATGATTAATATTATAAAAGTATTTACTAAAATCAAACTTAAGAACATAAAAACTACTAGACTTATTTTTTATCTTAACAAGATACTTATCTAACAAATACCTAGCATAACTAGTACCTCTACCTACTCTTGTCGCACAATTACTATCTATTAAATATTTATCCAAAGGTAATAGTATTTTCTTACACACTATATGATTAACTATTTTATCTTCTAAGCTACTACTCATAATAAGTCTTTTCTTTTTCTCTGTTATTGTAAAGATATGATAATTGCTATAAGTATAACAACCACTATTAATTTTATCCAACAATATATTACAATTACTATAATAGTTCTTTTCAAATAAATATAACTTTCTCTTATTCCTAATACTTTTTCTAATCTTCAAATAAGCATCACTTACATCATTAAACTCTACTTTCACTTTTAATCCACCCATATATTAATTTTGTAATTGTAATATATTTCTTACTAATAGCAATATACTTATCTTTAGATATCTCTTTATAAGTATATAATTTATAAAAATATAAGTCTAACAACTTAATCTCTACCAACATCTTTCTTTGAATATAAATTCTTTTAGGCCTTTCCAAAGTATTAGTATAATACAAGTAATAAAGCAATCTATAATTAGAATCCATTATATTATTCTTAATAGTCTTATACTTATTATTAATATTTAGAATTATCCTATCAGTAACAATATCTATCTCTTTAAGTTTATTTTCAAGAACAAAACTACTCATAGAATCTCTCCACCTTAGAGATAATCTCTTCGATATTATCTAAGTATAAACAGTTCTTTAAGTTAATAGATAATTTATCAATTCTAGAAGCTAACATACCATACTTTAAATATTCAGCATATCTGTTATCTTTAAAGGTAACAGGCTTATCATAATAATAGTTAATATGACATTTATTAAGTAAAGATATAATTTTACTAAGAGAACTCCTTTCAATAAAGAAAGGCTCTTTATATGGCTTATCCAATAAGTAACTAACAACATAACTATCATTTCTACTTACGTAAACCATCACTCCTTTACGCTTAAAATAAACTAAATTATATTCCATACTTTCAACACTCTCCTATCTTTCCCTTAATGTAGCAAAAAAAAATCAAGCATTTTCGTAAAATTATGTACTTTACATAATTTTACTACAACACTTGACATAAACTATTGGACTAACCTTTCCTTTAGTTTTATAGGATCAGATAGTGTATAAATAGTTTCATAAGTAATTACAATTCTATTATCTATCTAGTCTTTAGTGTTATAACACAAGGAAATTACCTGTTCCTTTTATCTATACTATATAGGTTATCCCCATAACACTAGGTTTAAAAGGAAATGGCGAACCCCGTTAGCCTTATAACCGGACAGTTTTTAAAATGATATAAAAATGGCCTAGAGATTATCTAAGTCATTTTGTCTTTTAAAATTGAAATAAACAACCTTTTTGATATTCTTATTATAATCCCAAAATAGAATAGAGGTTGTTTATGAATAAAGTATATAACACTAGGGGAAGAAATCACAAGTAAAATAAAAGAATTTTTATTAAAAGTTAATCCTAATATCAGAAAGACACAACTTAAAATTATTCCATATATATCTTTAGGTATGATTTTATCCGAATCATCAGTTGCAAGTGACATTGCAAAACATCTCAAAGATGGTTTTTCTTTAGTTCAACTTGATTCTGTTATTAGAAGAATTAAACGTTTCTTTAAAAATAAATTATTTAATCCTTATGAATTTTATGATCAAATCATTAAATATGTTATCTCTAATTATAAAACTAAACATTCCGACAAGACTGTTCATATCACTTTTGACCATATGTTTTCTCACGATAATTATACTGTTTTTATGATTTCCATGAGGGTTGGTAAACAAGGTATTCCTTTATGGTTTAGATGTTTTGATAATATTAATGATTCTGATGCCTTTAACGAAGAACTTATTAAAGAAGGCATTTCCTATGTTTCTAACCTTTTTGATTCTTCCTATAAATTAATATTTCTTGCCGATAGATGGTTTAAATCTATTTCTTTAATGCAACACATTGATTCTCTAGGACATACTTTCTTTATTAGATTAAAAAATAATATTAAAGTATTTGTTTATGATAAAAAAGAGGATCATAAAATTTGGAAATTTATTGAAGATTTAAAACCTCTTATGTATCACTCTAGAATTTTTAGAGATGTTTTACTTACTAATTATTCTTATAAGACTAACATAGTTATTAGTAAAAAAGATAGTGTTGATGAGCCTTGGATTATTGTCACTAACGGTGATCCTAAAAGAGCCATTAAAGATTATGGTTATCGTTTTGGCTCTATTGAAACTTTGTTTAAAAATCAAAAATCTAATGGTTTTTATATAGAGTCTATCGTTAAAGCAGGATTAGATTACTTTACCTCAATGTATTCTATAACCTGTTTTACAATTCTTTTCTTAACTATATTAGGTGCTGATTATTCTAAAAATACAAAATGTTATAAAAAAGTAAAAATAACTACTCACAAACATTTTATTCAAAATGGAGTTAGAATAAAGAAAAGAGTAATGTCTTTATTTAACACAGGACTAACATTATTTCATCTTGCTTTTAACTCCTCAAGATATATTAGGCTCCCCTTTTCTTTTATTCTTTATGACATCTAAAAAAATTGAAAGAATTAAAGTTCTTTTTGTCGTGTATTAATTTATGTAAAAAGTGTAACTTTTAGTATCAAAAGTTACACTTTTTCTTCATTTAATCATCTTTGCTACCAATTCATATACTGTTGGTCGTACTTTTATATCTATTTTCCCTTTGTTTTCCAACACTTTAATTAGAACTGTCCGTTGCTAAGTGTAATTCGAATGGCGAATTCAAAGTTCCATCACCATTTACAATTTGCACGTTAGATTTTAGATTTATGGATGGCCGCACGCCATACGCGCGCGAAGGAGTAACGTAGTGCGCGTCGCCATAGCGGTTGACGGTACGCACGATAGACGAAGAATATGGTGTTAACGTCCAATAATTTGTATTATTACCATATCTATCAAATTGTCCAGCCATTAATTCGCCCATTCTCAAAAGTCCTACTTTGGCTGTCGTTACACTTGATGTTAGAATGTTGTCTGTTTCATTTGTATACTTTGCTAATTTATAACTTGCTCCACTACCGACTGTTCCCAAGTACCA